>DASYBT010000115.1:0-2799 GCA_036500585.1 Rhizomicrobium sp. | reverse complement strand
TCCATCACCCGGGCTGAGCGTAGGTGGAGGACGCCAAAGGTCCGCTCCCCACCCAGAGCCGACCGTTGGTGTATTTCTCAAAGCTTTTGGAAAACCAGGCTCTCAAGCTCCCAGTCTCGAAATCGTCGCTACGGCGACGTTGTAGCTTCTCGCCAGTTCCTTGAGTGTCGCGCCTTCGGCGCGTCGACGGCGGGCCTCCGCCTGCTGGGCGGGATTGAGCTTCGGAGGCCGTCCCATATGCTGGCCGCGCGCCTTCGCCCGGCTGCGTCCCTACGCCGTGCGCGTCCTGATAAGATCGCGCTCCACATCCGCCAGCCCGCCGAGAACGGCAATCATCAATCGCCCAGTGCTGGTGGCGGTGTCGGCCCACGGCTCGGCCAGCGACCGGAACTGTCCACCGGCGTCCACAATGCGTTTGACGATGGCGAACAGGTCAAAGGTCGAGCGGGCCAAGCGATCGATCCGCGTCACCGTCACCACGTCGCCCGCGGTTAGCCCCTTCAGAAGCCTGAGCAACTCCCTCCGGTCAGCCTGCGCCCCGCTCGCCTTCTCGCGGTAGATCCTGGTGCACCCGTCAGCCCGTAGCTGTTCAAGCTGAGCGTCGAGCGTCTGGCCATAGGTGCTGACGCGGGCATAGCCAAGACGGCGGGATTGTGGCGGAGTTTCGGCCATATCTTACGGTAAACCTAACCTATTGGAATCGCAAAGGTCAGAAAACTTACCGAAAGTCTCTTGATTTCTGCATTGAGCATCGTAATAGGGATGATGCCGAGACAACGCGAGGTAGCCGACACGGCTTCGACTGGGTATTGCAGTGGTTCCGTTCTCTATTCTTTGAGTCATCTGAATGAACTTGCTAGCAGATATGGAACACGTCGGCGGCCTGCTCGCCTCGGCTGCACGTTTGGAGATCATGCCGCGCTTTCATCGGCTCGTCGCTACAAGCGTGCGGGAAAAGTCATCGAGCTTCGATGTGGTCACGGAAGCCGATGAAGCGGCCGAGATGGTCATCGCCGAAGGCTTGCGCGCTGCTTTCCCCCACGCTGCGATTATCGGCGAGGAAGCCGCGGAACGTGATCCGAGCCTGTTGCAAGCCCTTGGGTCTGCGGAACTTGCGTTTTTGATCGACCCCATTGACGGCACCAAGAACTTTACCGCGCGCTTGCCTCTGTTCGGGCTGATGGCCGCTGCGATCCGGCGCGGCGAGATAGTTGGGGCCGTGATCTATGATCCCATCGGGGAAGATTGGGCCTACGCGGTTCGCAGCGAGGGTGCATGGCTTCAGCTTGGGGACGGCACCCGCGAGGATTTACGCGTCGCCGCCCCGGTTTCTCCGGCTGCCATGCACGCCGTCGCAGGCACGAATTTCCTTCCCGAACCACTGCGCACAACCATCGCCCACAACTTGTCCCGGATCGGGATGAACTTCTGGTTCCGCTGCGCCGCGCACGAGTATCGCATGGCGGCGGCGGGGCACTGCCACTTGCTTGTCTACAACAGACTCATGCCATGGGATCATGCGGCGGGATGGCTACTTCACCGAGAAGCGGGCGGATACAGCGCCCACTTCGATGGCACGCCTTATCATCCAACGCATGTGACCGGGGGCTTGATTTGCGCCCCGGATCAGCCGAGCTGGCAAGCGGCTCGGGATGCACTTTTCGACGGGTAAGCCGGGTCGGAAGAGTGCCAAACTTGGGCGGGCTGGCCGCCGCCGTCGCTTTCTTCGTGGCGCACGCAGCAACATTCGTGCCACGCTGCGCAATTCTTGGATGGTTCACCAAGTCTGCCGTGGCAAGCAGGCCGACCTTCCCTGCCTCGCCTCGGTGCTCCACCCCGATTGACTAGGACCATGAATGGTTGCTTTGATGCACGGGTCGCCGATGAAGCTCGTGCCGCTTGAAGCCCGAACTTAGCAATTCGCCCTCCATCAAGCGAGGACAGTGGGATGCCGCAAAATGCCTCCATCACCGATGCAGGGCCGCCGGTTGTAGCTCCACTCGCCGAGCGCGATCTGCCGGAGGCCGAACGCATCTTTCGTGTGGCGTTCGGCACCTTCCTAGGTGTCCCCGAACCGGAAACCTTCTGGAGTGATCGAGACTACGTTTATGGCCGCTGGCGCGCGCCCCATGTTGCGGCACTCGGTGCAGCGGCCGGTGGTCGGCTGGTAGGCTCAAATTTCGCGACCAGATGGGGAAGCGTCGGCTTCTTCGGGCCGATCACGGTAGATCCAGCGCTGCAGGAAAGCGGCGTCGGCAAGGCATTGCTCGCCGCGACCATGGACCAGTTCGACGCCTGGGGCACCATTCAGGTCGGGCTGTTCACCTTCGCGCACAGTGCCAAGCACGTAGCTCTGTATCAGAAGTTCGGCTTTCATGCGCGCTTCCTGACTGCGATAATGTCCGCACCCGCCCAACGCGCCCAGGTAACGACAAGCTGGTCACGCTATAGCAAATTGAGTGATGCGGAGAAGGCCGCCGCGCTCCGCGCCACACGTGACGTAACCGAAACGCTCTACCCCGGCCTCGATCTGTCAGATGAGAAACGCGCGGTCCACGACCAGAACCTCGGCGAAACGGTGTTGGTGCACGGCTCGGACGGCCTCGCGGCGTTCGCAGTCTGTCATTATGGCCCGCGCAGCGAGGCCGGCGCAGACGCGTGCTTTATCAAGTTTGGCGCGGTTCGGGACACACCGGCCGCAGAACAGGACTATCTACGGCTGCTGGACGCGTGCGAAGCATTGGCGGTAGCCGTCGGCATGCCGACCATCTTAGCCGGCACGAATCTCGCACGCCGGGA
>DASYBT010000114.1:0-8635 GCA_036500585.1 Rhizomicrobium sp. | reverse complement strand
GTCGGCCACATCATACTGGAAGCCCGCTGACTTCCCCGCATCGACCAACAGAGCATAACGGCTTATTATGCAGGACGACGAATTCGAATGGGACGACGCCAAAGCGAGACAAAATTACGTGGTTCACACTATCACTTTTGATTCAGCGTGCGAAGTATTCCGAGACCCATTCGCGATCGACTGGATCGGCGAAAGAGAAGAATATGGAGAAGATCGTTCGCTGAGGATTGGTATGGCGCAAGGTAGGGTCTTGTTCGTTTGCTACACGATGAGAGGTACGCGGAAGCGGATCATCTCGGCGCGTGCGGCTGAACCACTGGAACGACGGCGATACCATGAACAAGACTCCTGAGCAGCCAAAGCAAGACTGGACGCGGTTCGATGCCATGACGCCAGAGGAAAGGCATGCCGCTGCCCTCAGCGATCCGGACGCCCAGCCGATCACCGCTGAAAATGAGCATCGGCTGAAGCGGACGCCTCAAGTAAGAGTGATCCGGTCGGCGCTCAGGCTCTCGCAGGAACAATTCGCAAAGCAGTTTCAAATTCCTCTTGAAACACTTCGCGAATGGGAAGAAGGCCGCAAAGAACCCGACGTGGCGACGCGCGCCTACCTGAGGGTGATTGCTCGCGATCCCTCGGCAGTTGTCCGCGCCTTGGAACCCGCAAACGCATAGTAGCGGTGAGAATTCTCGAATCCGAGCGTCACCGTTTCTTGTAGAGGTACCGCATGAAAATTTGTCTTGCCGGTCAGGGCGCCTTCGGCATCAAGCATCTCGAGGCGCTGCGCAACATTCCCGATATCGAGGTTGTGTCGCTTGCCGGCGGCAGCGCGGATTCGACGCGCGAAGTGGCGGAGAAATGGAACATCCCACACTGGACGACCGACCTCGCCGAAAGCCTGAAGCAAGCCGGCGTGGAAGCGGCCATCCTCACCACACCGACGCAGCTGCACGCCACGCAAGGCGAGATGTGCATGCGCGCCGGCAAGCATGTGATGATCGAAATCCCCATGGCGGACAATCTCGCGGATTCCGAGCGGCTGGTGCAGGTGCAGAAGGAGACCGGCGTCATCGCCATGGCTGGCCACACGCGCCGCTTCAACCCCAGCCATCAATGGATTCACAACCGCATCCAGCGCGGCGAGCTGAAGCTGCAGCACCTGGTGGTGCAGACCTTCTTCTTCCGCCGCACCAACACGAACGCGCTCGGCAAGCCGCGCAGCTGGACCGATCACCTGTTGTGGCACCACGCCTGTCACACGGTGGACCTGTTCGACTATCAAACGGGCAATCCGGCGAAGTGGGCCCACGCCATGGAAGGCCCGCACCATCCGGAGCTGAACATCGCCATGGATATGTCCATCCAGCTCAAGAACACGTCCGGCCAGCTGTGCACCCTGGCGCTGTCGTTCAACAATGACGGGCCGCTCGGCACCTTCTTCCGCTACATCTGCGACAACGGCACCTACATCGCGCGCTATGACGACCTCTTGGACGGCAAAGAAAACCCGATCGACCTTTCCGGCGTGGCGGTCGCGATGAATGGTATCGAGCTGCAGGATCGCGAGTTCTTTGCTGCCATTCGAGAGGGCCGCGAGCCCAATGCCAGCGTCGCCCAATGCCTGCCGGCCATGCAGACCCTCGACCGGCTGGAAAAGACGCTGCAAGAATCGGCATAATTCGATTGGGAGGCCCTGATGGGCGTTGTCGTCCAGAACATCCGCCGCGCCGATCCGGCGACCGTTGATACGTTCGCGCAATTCGGCGTCGCCACGGTGCACGAGGCGCAAGGCCAGAAAGGTCTGCTCGCCCCCTACATGCGGCCGATTTATCCCGGCGCGCGGATCGCGGCGAGCGCAGTGACGGTCGAGCTGCCGCCTGGAGATAACTGGATGGTCCACGTCGCAGTCGAGCAGTGCCAGCCCGGCGACATTCTTGTCATTGCAACAACGTCGTTCACCGATGTCGGCTGTTTTGGCGAGCTCCTGGGTTCCTCGCTCGCATCGCGCGGTGTGCGCGGGCTGGTAATCGACGCCGGCGTGCGCGACGTGCGCGAACTGACCGCGATGTCGTTTCCCGTGTGGTCGAAGGCGGTGTCGGCGCAGGGCACGGTGAAGGAAACCTTGGGCAACGTGAACGTGCCCGTGGTTTGCGCCGGCGCGCTCATCCATCCTGGCGATGTGATCGTGGCGGATGACGATGGCGTCTGCGTCGTGCGCCGCAAGGATGCGGAGGCGGTGCTCAAGGCCAGTCGCGAGCGGGAGGAAAAAGAAGTCAAGACGCGCGCGCGGCTGGTGGCCGGCGCACTCGGCCTCGACATCTACAACATGCGCGAGCGGCTGAAGGAAAAGGGCCTGAAGTACATCGACGCGCCGCCGGACGATGACTGAGATGCAAACCGCGATCCCCTGCATGGTCATTCGCGGCGGCACCTCGAAGGGATTGTATTTCCACGCGCGCGATCTGCCCGACGACAAAGCCACGCGTGATCAAGTGCTGCTCGCTGCCATGGGGGCGCCGGATATCCGCGAGATCGACGGCATGGGCGGCGCGCATCCGCTGACCAGCAAGGTCGCCATTGTCAGCCCGCCAAGCCGGCCGGATGCCGATGTCGATTATCTGTTCCAGCAGGTGGTGGTGGACGAGCCGCGCGTGGATGGCTCGCAGAATTGCGGCAATTTGCTCGCCGGAATCGGCCCGTTCGCCATCGAAACCGGATTGATCGACGCGAAGGAGGGCGCGACCAATGTGCGCATCCACATGCTCAACACAAAGAGCATTGCGGTGGCGCGCGTCCAGACCCCCGGCGGCCGTGTGCGCTACGCGGGCGAGGCGCGCATCGATGGCGTTCCGGGAACGGCGGCGCCCATTCCCATCGATTTTCTCGATGTGGCGGGATCGAGCTGCGGTGCGCTGCTGCCCACCGGTCATGCGCGCGACGAAGTGAACGGGATCGAACTCACCGCGATCGACAACGGCATGCCGGTGGTGGTGATGCGCGCCCGCGACTTCGGCAAGACCGGCTACGAAACACCGGAACAACTCGAAGCCGATGCAGATCTGAAGGCAAAGGTCGAAGCCATCCGCTTGAAGGTCGGGCCGATGATGAACCTTGGCGATGTCGCGAAGAAGACCGTGCCGAAGATGTGTTTGGTGGCGAAGGCGCAGCACGGCGGTGCGATCTCCACGCGCAATTTCATTCCGCATCGCGTACACGAAGCCATTGGTGTGTTCGGCGCGGTGAGCGTGGCGACGGCGTGTGTCGTGCCAGGTTCAGTTGCGGCGGAGGTGTCGGGCCTAACGAGCGGCAGCGGCGAGCGCAGCCTGCACATCGAGCATCCCACCGGCTTCTTCACCGTCGATATGGACGTAACGATCAAGGGCAGCGAGGTCACGGTGCATCGCGCCGCCCTGCTCCGCACCGCGCGGCTGCTGATGCGCGGCGAAGTCTATGTGCCAGCCAGCGTGTGGGGCGGCAAATGACGTTCACGCGCATTTGCCTGATCGGCCTCGGCGAAGTCGGACAAATTCTCGCCGATGATCTGAAAGCCGCAGGCGTCGCGCACATCGCGGCTTATGACATCCTTTTCGATAGGCCGGACAGCATTCCATCACGCGCAGCCAAGCAGTACGACCTTACGCTGGCGAGATCCGCCGCAGAGGCCGTTCGCAATGCCGAGCTCATCATCAGCGCTGTGACCGCCGCCAACGATCTCGATGCCGCACGCTCCGTCGCCAAAAGCGATCTTGCCTGCACGTTCTATCTCGATCTCAACTCCGCCTCGCCACGCACCAAGCAGGAAGCTGCGAAGATCATAGAGTGCGCGAACGGACGCTATGTCGAAGCGGCGGTGATGACTCCCTTTCCGCCCAAGCGCATCGCCTCGCCGATGCTGCTCGGTGGACCGCATGCCGAAGAGTTCCTCGCGCGTGCCGCACCGCTGGGTTTCAATGGCAGAGTCGTCTCCTCTGAAATCGGCATCGCATCGGCCACCAAGATGTGCCGCAGCGTGATGATCAAGGGCATCGAGGCGTTACTCACCGAATCTATGCTCACCGCGCGGCACTATGGCGTGGAGAAGGACGTGCTGGCCTCGCTGTCCGATCTGCTGCCCGTGGGCGATTGGGACAAGCTGGCGCGCTATATGATCTCCCGCTCGCTCGAGCACGGCACCCGCCGCGCCGAGGAGATGCGCGAGGTGGCGAAGACGGTCCGCGAGGCCGGCGTCGCGCCGCTGATGAGCAGCGCGGCCGCCGCGCGCCATGACTGGGCGGCGGCACACAAATCTGCGCTCTCGCAACAGCAGCTCGCCGCCATGCTGGATTGCATTCTTGCCGAACTGGAACGCCCCGTGAGAAAGCGCGCATGATCATCGATTGCCACGGCCACTATACGACGGCACCGAAAACCTTGTGGGAGTATCGTGACAAGCAGGTCGCCGCGTTCGACGATCCGGCGCAGCTCGCAGCCCTTGCTCAGCCCGACATCAGCGACGACCAGATCCGCGACAGCCTGGAAGGCGCGCAGCTCAAGTTCCAGCGCGAGCGCGGCACCGACCTCACCATCTTTTCCCCCCGTGCCTCCACCATGGGGCCGCATCTCGGCAACGAGATGACCAGCATCGCATGGTCGCGACTTTGCAACGACCTCATCGCGCGCTGCTGCCGTCTGTACCCGGACAATTTCGCGGGCGTGTGCCAGCTGCCGCAATCCCCGCACGCGGGCCTCGAAGCCAGCATCGCCGAACTCGAGCGTTGCGTGAACGAACATGGCTTCATCGGCTGCAATCTCAATCCCGATCCGTCCGGCGGATACTTCAAGGCGCCGCCGCTCACCGACCGCTTCTGGTATCCGTTCTACGAGAAGATGGTGGGGCTGGACGTGCCCGCCATGGTGCATGTCTCCGGCTCGTGCAATCCCGCCTTCCATGCCACTGGCGGCTATTACATCGCGGCGGACACCACCGTCTTCATGCAGTTCATCTCGGGCGACCTGTTCCGCGACTTCCCGGCCTTGCGCCTCATCATCCCGCATGGTGGCGGCGCGGTGCCGTTCCACTGGGGACGCTATCGCGGCCTGGCGCAGGACATGAAGAAACCGCTCTTGGCCGAGCACGTGATGAAGAACGTGTATTTCGACACCTGCGTTTATCACCAGCCGGGCATCGATCTGCTGCTGAAGGTGATCCCGATTGAAAACATCCTGTTCGGTTCCGAGATGGTGGGTGCGGTGCGCAGCATCGATCCCGAGTCCGGCCATTATTACGACGACACCAAGCGCTACATCGATGCGTCTGCCCTTTCCGCAAACGATAAGCAGCGCATCTTCGAAGCCAATGCGCGGCGCGTGTATCCGCGGCTCGCTGCGAAGCTTTCGGCCCATTAACGGCGGATGCGGCTGCTCGGCAAGCTCTGGGTTCAGGTTCTGATCGCCACTGTGGCCGGCATTGCGCTGGGGCTGCTCGATCCCGTGCTGGGCACGCAGATGAAGCCGCTCGGTGACGTCTTCATCGCGCTCATTCGCATGATGATCGCGCCGGTGATCTTCTGCACCGTCGTGCATGGTATCGGCGGCATGCGCGATCTGAAGCGCGCCGGCCGCGTGGCACTGAAGGCGCTCATCTATTTCGAGGCGATCACCACCCTGGCGCTGATCTTCGCGCTTGTCGCCGTCAATCTGTGGAAGCCCGGCGCCGGAATGAACATCGATCCCCGCACCTTGAACGCCAATCTGGTGCACGGGCTTGCCGCCCAGGCCCATGCGCAATCCGTCGCGCAATACATCCTCAACATCATCCCGGCGACCTTCGTCGGCGCCTTCACCGCGCCCAATGTGCTTCAGGTGCTGCTCGTCTCGATCCTGTTCGGCGTCGCGCTATCGGCAACAGGCGAAAGAGGACGACCGGTGTTCGATTTCATCGGCGCCGCGTCGCAGGTCATCTTCCGCATCGTCGGATTCATCATGTGGATCGCACCCATCGGTGCATTCGGCGCGATTGCGTTCATGACCGGAGCATTTGGAACGGGCGCGCTGATTTCACTCGGCGGCCTGCTGGCGGAATTCTACATCGTCTCCGCTTTGTTCGTCGTCATCGTGTTCGGCGCCATCCTGCGCGCGCTGGGCCTAAGCCTCGCCAAACTGATGCGCCACATCGGCGACGAGTTGCTTGTCGTCGCCGCCACCACCTCCAGCGAAACCGTTCTGCCGCGCCTGATCCAGAAGCTCGAGGCGCTCGGCTGCGAGGAATCCGTTGTCGGGCTCGTCATTCCCGCGGGCTATTCCTTCAACCTCGACGGCACCTGCCTTTATCTGGTCACCGCCGCCGTGTTTCTGGCGCAGGCGACGAACACGCCGCTCCCCCTGGCGCAACAGCTCGGCCTCATTCTCGTTCTCCTGCTTACGTCGAAAGGCGCGGCCGGTGTCGCCGGCGCCGCACTCGTCGTGCTGGCAGCGACGCTCTCTTCCACCGCCGCCATTCCGGTGGCAAGCATCGCGCTGATCCTCGGCGTCCATCGCCTGATGGCGGAGGCGCTCACCTTCGTGAACGTGATCGGCAATTGCGTGGCCACCATCGTGGTGGCGAAGTGGGAGGGTGCGGTGGATCGCCAGCTCCTTGCAACGCAGATCGGCGTTACCTCCTCGCGCATCTAACGAGCCAGCCCGATGGATCCTGATTACCTGTCCTTCTGCGCCAATCCTTCCCAGCCGCACTACACGCCGCCGCCCGGCGCGGTCGATGCGCATTGCCATGTGTTCGGTCCCGTCGTCCGTTTTCCTTACGCCCCGGAACGCAAATACACGCCGTGCGATGCGCCGAAGGAGAAGCTGTTCGCCCTGCGCGATTTCCTCGGCTTCTCCCGCAACGTGATCGTGCAGGGCAGCTGCCACGGCAAGGACAACCGCGCCATGGTCGATGCCCTGCTCTTTTCCGATGGCAAAGCGCGCGGCGTGGCGGTCGTCGGCGCGGACATCACAGCGGCCGAGTTGCGCGACATGCATGAGGCCGGCGTGCGCGGCGTGCGATTCAATTTCGTGCGCCGGCTGGTCGATGTTCCGCCGCTCGACCAACTCAGCGGCATTGCAAAGCTGGTGGCGGATTTGGGGTGGCACATCGTCGTCTATTTCGAGGCGAAGGATCTGGAAGATCTCACGCCGTTCTTCCTCTCACTGCCGACGAAGATCATCGTCGATCACATGGGCCGCCCGGATGTTTCGCGCGGCACAAACGATCCGCAGTTCCAGGCCTTTGTCCGACTGCTCGATGAAAACGAGCAGGTGTGGACCAAGGTGAACGGTGAGGAGCGCATCACCATTCAGGGTCCGCCGTACGACGACGTCGTGCCGTTCGCGAAGCTGCTCGTTGAGCGCTTTCCGGATCGCGTGCTGTGGGGCACCGATTGGCCGCACCCCAACATGAAGTCGCACATGCCGGACGATGGCAAACTGGTTGAATCCATCCCGAAATTTGCGCCTTCGCCCGAGTCACAGAAGAAGCTGCTCGTCGACAACCCGATGCGCCTCTACTGGAGCGATTAGTTGCGTTCTCGGCGACTACTCCGCCGCGACGCCCCAGTGAGACGATGGATTGTCGCGGCAGTGAAAGGTCCCTTCACCGTTTTTGATGCCGTCCGCCAACCGGTCGTAGCTGTCCGCCAACCAGGTCATCTCGGCCTGGATTTCCGGATGGCGCGCGACCATAGCCAGGTCGCGCAACCGCTCAGCCATCTGGCGGTATTCTTTTTTGCGTGGATTGAACTCAGACACGGTGCAAAATCCCCAGGGACGCATCACCAACGCGCCAAAAATCGATTTGGTTTCAATACCATCGCGATTTTCATTGCAATTCCCCTTCAATCCCGGCTTGCCGCTTAATCGCCCGGCAATCTCATCCTGACATTCTCAAGCCCCGGAGGGACGGGCAATGTTCGGGCGCGGCAACTGGCTGCAGGTTCCGTTCGTGATCGTGGCGCTGGTGCTTGGCGGCTGGGCGGCACGCTATGCCTTTTCGCAAGGGATGCACACCGTCATCGCATCCCAGTCACCACCCACGAAGACGCAACCGGCCCCGCTCCAAGTCGCGCCGCTGAGTGGCTGCGGGCTTGGGTCCGATCTGCGCTACGACAATCCGCTGCGCTGCCAGATGGAGATGCGGCAGGCACAGGCCGACGCACGCGACGAATCCTATCGTCTCGTCTTCCACGCCCCCGATCCGCCGGCGGCACCTGCTGTTGCCACGATGAACAAGGCGGACTCGGCCAGCGCCAGCGGCTGGTTCAGCCTGGCGTTGCTGGCCATTCCGCTGTCGCTGGGAATAGCCGCCATTCTGGGCTTCCTCGTGCTCCGGACGGCAGCGGTAAGCAAGGGCGGCAGCTGGGGCTGATGGCGCCGCTGCTTTATTCTCCAAATCCGCGTGGTGCTGAGCCCGGCAAGGTATCTTAACTCGGTGCTCTGCCTTCTGGATTACAGTTTGCTGCATTTTCTGAGCTTATTTTGTTCTCGCGCTCCGGGTGTGTGGTAGAGTGCCCTCTTCGTGTCATGAGGACCGGAAAGGTCATGTCACAGGCGAAAAGGAGAGCGACAGCAGGCAAAGGTTCGAGGGGGACCTCCCTAATAAATCCGAAAACAACCTCGGAGC
>DASYBT010000113.1:0-2695 GCA_036500585.1 Rhizomicrobium sp. | reverse complement strand
GACCAGCGGCAACGATCACCGAGCCGGCCTCATCCGCCGCTTTCCCATTGGTCCCATCCTCGGCATCACGCCCTTCAATTTTCCGCTGAACCTGGTGGCGCACAAGCTCGCACCCGCCATTGCCTCCGGCAATCCCATCATCATCAAACCCGCTCCGCAGACGCCTCTCACCGCCCTCCGCCTCGGCGAAATCGCTGTCGACGCCGGCTGGCCGCGCGGCGCCATCAGCGTGCTCCCGTGCTCGAACGAAGTCACCGCGGGCATGCTGGGCGATGCGCGCCTCCGCATGCTGACCTTCACCGGCAGCGCCGACGTCGGCTGGAAATTGAAAGCGATGGCGCCGCGCCTGCGCTGCACATTGGAACTCGGCGGCAACGCTGCCATGATCGTTCATGAGGATGCCGATCTCGAGCTCGCGTCGAAGAGCATTCTCACCGGCGGCTTCAGCTACTCCGGGCAGAGCTGCATCTCTGTGCAGCGCGTCTTTGTGCACAAGACACGCTGGCAGACCCTCGCGCAGCGCCTCACGGAAGGCATCGAGCAGATGCACCTCGGCGACCCGCTCGACGAGCAGACCCAGATCGGGCCGATGATCTCGCTTGCGGCTGCGGAACGTGCCGCAGCGTGGATCGAAAAGGCTGTCGACGCCGGCGCGCGCCTCATCACCGGGGGCGAGCGCCGCGGCGCACAGCTCTCGCCAGCACTGCTGGCCAAGGTGCCGCATACAGCCGCGCTCTTCAAGGAAGAGGTCTTCGCGCCTATCGTCTTCCTCAATACCTACGACAGCTTCGAGGAGGCGATCGCCGCGGTCAACGATTCGCGCTACGGCCTGCAGGCGGCCGTGTTCACCAGGGACTGGGGCCGCATCACTCAGGCCTTTCGCGAGATCGAGGTTGGCGCCGTGCTCATCAACGAAGCCACCTCCTGGCGCGCCGAGCACATGCCCTACGGCGGCGTGAAGGACAGCGGCACAGGCCGCGAAGGGCTGCGTTTCGCGATCGAATCGATGACGGAAGAACGCATGCTCGTCGCGCAGTTCTGACTTTTTCCATTTTGATTTCCCAAAGTGAACCGAAGAACCACCACAGGGTATGCGCCTTTCACTTCCGTGTGAGCGGAGAAAGCATCCTCTTCATCGGATGATTGCAGAGACGCGCCCGCCATCCGAAAGCAGACTCGGCGCGCTATGAGGCGAACTTCCATGCCCCAGACCATAACCGCGACGCCTGCCAAAACGAAGACAACGCTTTTTGCGACGACGCTCTTTGCCATGCATGCAGCTCTGCTTTCGAGCTTTGCCGGCGCCGATTCCCAGTCGAAACTGGCGGCCGCCACCGTGCCGCGACTGGTCATCCGCCTCATCAACGCGGAAACCGGCGGCCCGATGAGCCATCAGAATGTAGTAGTGGAGTGGGACTCGGATGCAGAGGAGTCCCTGGTGTATGTCGGCGGCAAGGGGCGCGGCACCATGCCTCTATTAGAGGGAAGCGCCAACTTCACCATGAAGCCCGGTACGAAAGACTACGGCGACCCGAATCGCCTCGCCTACTTCAGTTGCAGCGGCCCCACCATCGCGGTTCCGGTCCAGCAGGCCCTCCATACCGGCTTCGTCGCACACAACGTGTGCAACGGCCGAACGGTGCAGGCAAGTCCCGGGGAGATCGTCTTCTGGGCCCGTCCGCTGCCACTCTGGGTGCCGGATTTTCAGTAGACCGGCAACAAAGATAACAGCCAGGGTGTCATTCTGAGCGGAGCGAAGAACCTGCATTTTTCTTATCGCGCCGGCTCGATTTTCCCGTGGCACTCCCCGAATCCGATTCGGGTCGCGCCTTCGCGCTCACAGTACCCGCGTAGGATCACCGTGTCGCCATCCTCCAGGAACTTGCGCGTCTCGCCATTGCGCAGCACCACGGGCTGCGCGCCACGTGCCGTGATCTCGAGCAGGCAGCCACGCGCCGTCGTCTCTGAGCCGGAGACTGTGCCCGTCGCCAGCAGGTCGCCGGTTCGCAGGTTGCAGCCATTGCTGGTGTGGTGCGCCACCGCCTGGCCCAGCGTCCAGTAGAGTTCGCGCAGGTTGCTGCGGCTCAGCAGAAACGGCGGTTCGCCCGACTCGCGCATGCGCTGCGTCTCCAGATATACCTCCAGCCGCACATCAAAGCCGCCGCGCTGCCGGTCATCATCGGCCGTGAGATAGGGTAGGGGTGCCGGATCTTCCGCCGGTCGCTCGTAAGCCGCCACGCGAAACGGCTCCAGCGCATCAAGCGTCACTACCCATGGCGATACTGTCGTCGCGAAACTCTTCGCCAGGAACGGTCCCAGCGGCTGGTACTCCCAGCTCTGAATGTCGCGCGCCGACCAGTCATTTACCAGGCACAGGCCGAAGAGATGCTCGCGCGCCTCGGCGACCGGCACCGGATGGCCCATGTCATTTCCGTACCCGACAAATGCGCCAACCTCCAGCTCGTAATCGAGCATGCGCGTCGGGCCAAAGCTAGGCGCAGCGCCTTGTGCGCCGGGAAGCTGCCCACGGGGACGCCGTACAACCGTGTAGCTGGGCACGATCGACGACGCGCGCCCGTGATAGCCGATCGGCACATATTTGTAGTTCGGCAGCAGTGGATTGTCCGGCCGGAAGAGCTTGCCAACATTCGTTGCGTGGAAGATCGAAGCGTAAAAGTCCGTGTAGTCGCCGATA
>DASYBT010000112.1:0-21189 GCA_036500585.1 Rhizomicrobium sp. | reverse complement strand
AGCGCCGATCCTCGCTCCATCGCAGAATGCTTTCCGACCGATATGGTCATGAAGCTGACTAAGCTCGACCCTGAGACTGGTGCGTTCTGTGCCGAGGCTGAGGGGTTATAGCTCGGCCCTCAGATTCGGATACCGCCGTGTTGAGGTGGGTCACTTTCTCAAAGGAACCATTCGCCATTGTCCCCGTCGTCGACGGTGGATCACAGGGCCACTTCTCTCATCGGCGGTGACTTCTCCGAGAAGGTGTCTCTCTACCTCCAGCTTGATGAGTCGTTCGACCTCTTCCTCCATTCTTCTCCGACCTGCGCCGACCAACTCGGAAGGCCACAGACCGGTGCTTGCTCTCCATTGAATTCGCCTCTCGCTGAGCCGCAGAGAGGCACCCGCCCCCGCTACAAAGTCCTCATTGAAGTACTGATCGCGTCGTTTCATGCGCATGCTTCCTTTCTGAACGACACTGCGCCGACGCCTATTCCCGAACGGCTTTCATTCGTCGGGCTTCGATAGCCAGGAGCGGGATTATAAACTGGAAGCAAAGGCGAAACTCGATAAGGCAGTTCCGCTCCAGGCTGCGCTCACCGGTTCCGGTCACGGAGAGGCAATCCTGTCCGTATTCCGGGCAACGAACCTTCTCTATCCAGTCGAGAAGACGCGCCTACAAGACCTTCTGCGGGGCCCCGACGCCGACAAGTTCGTGCGAGCTGCTGCGGGGTTTGCCCACGAAGAATCGGCGAGGGCACTACGAGATATGGAAGCCGCGCTTAAGCCCCACGAGAATGCGAAATGGACCGTCGTGACCTATCTCCCATACCTCTGGCGCCCAGATCACCACATGTTCCTGAAGCCCGAGGTGACGAAGGATTTCGCGAGCCGGGTCGGGCATCCTTTCGCGCAGCAATACGAGGCGAAACTCAATTTCGCTGTTTATCAGAGTCTCCTCGATCTCACGCGCAAGACGGAAGAAGCGCTGAAGACGCTTAAGCCTCGCGACCTCATCGATATCCAGAGCTTCATCTGGATCGTCGGGGACTACCGGGAAGGTAGGGAGGGAACTTACGCCTGATCGCGCGCCGTCAGCATCCCATGAGAGGCGAGTAGCAGGTGAAGCTCGCTCCCAAAATGTGAATCGCTTGGTTGAAACCCAGCGGCAAATTCCCTGAAACCCAACAAGTTTTTCTTTATTGGCGCGCCCGACAGGATTCGAACCTGTGACCTCTGCCTTCGGAGGGCAGCACTCTATCCAGCTGAGCTACGGGCGCGTGGCTCATCTATAGCGCGAGCGTTGCTGCTCCCGCAAACCGTCCTCCGTCTGCCCGGGCCGGTTTTGGCCCATTCCGCGGGAACGCTCACAAGCGGCAGCCGTTGGATTCTTGAACTCGGGGAGCGAACCAAACACGTGGAGCCACCAATGAGACTCACCTTTGCCTGCACTGTCGCCCTCGCGGCCCTCATCGCTGGGCCCGTTGCGGCGCAGCCCGCCCCGCCACAGCATTTCATCAAGAAGGCTATTCGCGGCGACAATTCCGAAATCCGGCTTGGCCGGCTGGCCGAACAGAGGGGCGATTCCCCAGGAGCCAGGCGTTTCGGTTCGACTCTCGTGCGCGATCATTCCACAGCGAAGAGCCAGGCGGAGCGCGTCGCCAATCGCATCGGCGTGACGCCGCCGCACGACATGATGCCGGAAGCCGAGGCTGAGCGCGGTCGGCTGATGGGCCTGCACGGCCGCGCCTTCGATGGCGAATTCGTCCGCTACATGGTCAACGATCACAAGAACGACATTCGCGATTTTCGCGAGGAGGCAGACGCGCATGATGGACCGGTGAGCCGGCTGGCACGCGAGCAACTGCCAACCCTGCACAAGCACCTCGCCATTGCTGAATCCCTGCAGGGTCGCGAGGAAAGGATGAGCGGGCGCTAAATTAGCCGATCAGCGCGTCCAACACGGTGTCCGTGATCTCGTGCGAGAGGTAGGGCGCCCACAAGGTCCGTGCCCGCAAACGGATCCAGCACCAGACGATGCCGATACCGCCGATGACCGCACGCAAGACGAGCGGGTATTGCGTGTGTTGGGCGGCCCACAATCCGCTGGAGACAATCGCGGCAGGCCAGAATCCGATCACGGCTGTGAGGCCGGCAAGGATGAAGCCGCGGAAGACGAACTCCTCGTAGAAATTCGAGAACACGTTGCCGGCGATGCCCCCAGGCATCGAATCCGATCCCCCGAACTGTGCCGAGGGAAGGCAACGCGAGAACCAATGCCAAGGTGGTGGCCATCGCGATGATCGCGCCGAGCATAGCGTAGAGCAACAACCGATGGCCGCGTCCCAGCGGGATTGCCGATAGCAGCCTCGCCTGCGCCAGGATCAGCCACAGAATGGCGGATACCGCCGCCGTCACGGTCGAATAAAGCAGAGCATGCGGCAGGAACTTGCCGCGAAAGCCGGCATAGGGCGGATTATTCCGCCACGCGAGCCCGTGCGCCAGCACCCAATGCTCCGGCCACCACGAGGACGCATAGGCGAGCGTGACGCAGGCAAGCACGATGGCACTTTGGCCGATCGAGAGGTTACCGGTTCTGCCCATGCTGATAATGATCGCGCTGGACGGATCCTTCACCAGCCGATCCGTGAGCCCGCTGTCTGTGCGATCCCTCGCTGATCGTCGCGCGCGACAGTTGTTCAGGCAAGGCAACGTGGTAACCGATTTATGACGGCAGCGTCATTTTTGTTGCGGTCTCCCTGGAACAGGCGTATCGTTGATCTGCCGCTACTCCGGAGATGGACCATGGACAACATCACCAAGGATCCGGCCTACAACGCCGTCGATCCCACCGATTTCCCCGCCATGCTGGACGTGAATCGTTACGGCGCACGCTCCACCGCGTTCGACAAGATCATCTCGGCCACCCACGACCACTTCTGGGATCCGCTCGACAAGAAGTACATCGACTTCGCCGTGCCGTTCGACATGGAGAACGAGTACCTCGTCAATCCGGCGCTCAACAGCGACCTCAAAACCGCGATCGGCGACAAGCTCGACGAGAAGGGCAAGATCAAGCTGGTGAACGATGACGTGTGGTGGTCGTTCTCTTCCATCCTGCATGGCGAACAGGGGGCGCTGTCCTTGTCCGCCTCGCTGTGCCACATCCTGCGCGATCCGGGTGCGCAGGAATACGCCGCGAACCAGACGCGCGAGGAAGCGCGCCACGTCACGGCGTTCTCGAAGTACATTCACGCACGATGGGGCAAGCCGGTGCAGGTGGGCTCCGCGCTCGGCGATCTGCTCAACGAGATGGTGGCGTCGCCGCTGGTTTGGAAGAAGATCGTCGGGATGCAGATGCTGATCGAAGGGCTCGCCATGGGCGCCTTCGCCACCTTCTTCAAGGAAGGCCGCGACCCGCTGATGATGAAGACTTGCCAGCTGGTGATGACCGACGAAGCCTTCCACCACAAGTTCGGAAAGATCTGGGCAGATCGCACCATCCCGCATCTGTCGAAGCAGGAGCATGAGCTGATCGAGGATTGGGCGGCGCAGGTGTTTCAGGTGCTGCTGTTCAATCTCGGTGTGCCGAACCAGAAGGAATGGATCTATCGCGATCTCGGGCTCGATCCGGAATGGTGTCAGGCGGCGTTCATGGAAGCCTTGACCGATGCCGGCATCCGCGAGGAGCTGAAGGAATCCACCAACATCTTCCGTGTGCTGATCAAGACGTTGCTGAAAGCCGGCATCATCACCGATCGAACCCGCGGCGTGTATGCGGCTTACGTCGACATGGCCGAGCTCTATGCCGAAGGTGACCGCATGGTGGGCGACGACATCGCCGAAGAGGGGATCAAATACCTGCTGGCGCTGAACGGCGGCAAGATGAACTTCCCGTCGCTGCTGGCGGCGGAATAGCCTGTCGATGCGAGGGGCCGCGGGGCAGACGGCACTGGTGACCGGCGCATCGGCCGGCATCGGAGTCGATCTGGCGGAGTGCTTTGCCAAGGACGGCTACGACCTCATCCTCGTGGCGCGCTCGGAAGCCGCGCTGAAGGATGTCGCCGATAGGCTGTCGGCGAAACACAAGGTCACCGCGACCACCTTCACCGCCGATCTTGGCGCGATTGGCGCGGGCCAAAAGCTCGCAAGCGAGATTGCCGCCAAAGGTCTCGCCGTCGATGTGCTGGTGAACAATGCGGGCTACGGAACCGCCGGCGCCTTTGCTGGCTCGGATGAAGCAGATCAGCTCGGCATGATCGATCTGAACGTGCGCGCGCTGGTCGAACTCACCCACATCACCTGGCCGGGCATGCTGGCGAACAAACGCGGCGGCGTGTTGAATGTCGCGTCCACCGCCGCCTTCCAGCCCGGCCCGTTGATGGCGATCTACTACGCCACCAAGGCCTTTGTGCTCTCCTTCTCCGAAGCCCTGTGGAAAGAGGCGGAAGGCACCGGCGTGCATGTGAGCTGCCTCTGTCCTGGCCCGACCGAAAGCAAATTCCGCGAGCGCGCCGGAACGGGGAAGACCAAGCTGTCGCGCATGGGCAAGCCGATGAGTTCGGCCGAAGTGGCGCAGCAGGGTTACGACGGATTCCAGAAGAACACGCGCGTAGTCATCACGGGGGCGCGCAACAAGATTCTGGCGCGGTCCACGGCCTTTATGCCGCGCAAGACATTGCTCGGCATCGTCCACAATCTGCAGAGCCCGGTTTGATGTTTACAAGTCATCCAGCCGCTGTTTCTTGGCTTGACCATCTTAATACCTTTGCCGATGGCGCTGCGATTCTGGGCATCGGAGCGATACTAGGCTTTTTGGCAAAGGAATTCATTTTTCCCCTCTTGTTTGAGTCCTGGAAAGATCGCCGCGCGCTCGCCGAAATTTATGTGCGATATCGGGATCCGCTCTACTTGGCAGCAGAAGAGCTTGCAAACAGATTGCATGAAATCTGCGTTGACTATCCTACAAATTTCTTAGGTCACGACATTCGGCGGTTGTCGGCTAGGCGACTTGAAAAGAATTCTGCTGCCGATCCTTACTACAGAAAATACAAGTTCGTTAGCACCGTCTATCGATTTTGCGCTTTTTTGGGATGGTTGGAATTATATCGCTCCCAGGTTGTCTTTCTTGATAGCGGCCGCCGCTCACAGAACAGAAAATTTACGGCCGCGCTGCACGAGATACGATCCGACCTGGCCGACGGACATCTGAATGCCAATCACGAGACTTGGCCCGACCATCTCATCTTCAGAGAGGAGCTGCGTGCCATTGGGGAAGCTATGATTTGTCAGGATGGGAACGAAAACAAGAATATCATGGGCTATCGTCGATTTGCGGACATCTATCTGTCATCCGGTCTGGAGCATGAAAGGAAAGTTTGGTTCGAGTGTGCTGCCGGCTTTTTCGAAAATCCACCAGACAACACGGAAGAGAATTTTCGATACGTCAGAATGTGTCGTCTGTTTTTACATCTCGTAGACTTGATGTCAGTGCTAAATGAAAGTCGTGTTCCTCAGCGGTCGCTGAAGTATCGCGAGGAATTGAGCGGCACCGTGGCAGCTGCGGTGAGTTGACCAGCGGATCGTTGAGCGCGCGTTTCACTACCCCCACTTGCCAGGGGGAAGTCGTCGGTCAGAAGGTGAACCGGCCCGTGACGGTTTCATCGCGGGTACGTACCGGTAATGATTGCTAGGCGCTAGATGCCATCGCGGACCGTTCGCGCAATCGAAATGGCATTCTCCAACACTGCGTTTCGGCATTGCGCCGCGCTCCGCGTTGCGCGAGCATCGGCGCATGAAAGCCGCCGTGTTTCAGGCCCTGCATCGGCCGCTCGTCGTCGAAGACGTGCGCGAGCCTGAGCCCGCGGCCGACGAAGTGCTGATCAAGGTCGGCCGCTGCGGCATCTGCGGCAGCGATCTGCACATGACGGAAGAGCCGCTGTTCGGCACACAGGCGGGCGCAATTCTCGGCCATGAATTCGCCGGAGAGATCGTGGCCTGCGGCAAGCAGGTTGAGAATTTCCGCATCGGCGACCGTGTAGCGGCAGCGCCGTTGCGCGGCTGCGGCCAATGTGCGACTTGCCGCAGAGGCGAACCGGCGTGGTGCGCCAAGATGATGCTGCAGGGCGGCGGCTATGGCGAATTCACCACCGCCACCGCACGCCAATGCCTCAAGCTTCCCTCCACCACATCGCTGGAAGACGGCGCGCTGGTTGAGCCGCTGGCCGTGGCGCTGCATGGCGTGATGCAGGCGCAGATGAAGCCGGGCGCGCGCGTGCTGGTGATGGGGGCCGGTCCCATCGGCCTCGGTTGCGCCTTTTGGGCGAAGCGGCTCGGCGCTGCGCGCGTTGCCGTCAGTGATGTCTCCACCTTGCAGCGCGAGCTTGCCGTCACCCTTGGCGCCACCCATTTCGTGACGGTGGAAGAGGACCGCTTTGCCCGCGTGGCGGAAGCCCTCGGCGGGCCGCCGGATGTGGTGTTCGAATGCGTCGGCCGGCCGGGCATTCTGGCCGAGGCGCTCGAGCATGTGGCGATCCACGGCAGCATCGTGATGCTCGGCCTGTGCACGGCGCAGGATTCGTTTGTGCCGTTTCGCGCCGTGACCAAGGAAGTGAAGTTCGTCACCTCCGCGTTCTTCACCGTGCGCGAATATCAGGCGGCACTCGATGCGCTCGACGGCGGGCACGCGCCGCCGCATGCGATGATCACCGATCGCGTCGCGCTCGCCGAGATGCCAGTTGCATTCGAATCCCTCAAGCGCCGCACCACGCAATGCAAAGTCATGGTCGAGCCGAACTGATGTGCGGGAAGTTCACACAGATGATGACTTGGGGCTCCTATGTCAACCTTGCCGAACTCGCGTCCAGTCCGCACGGATTCGGCGAGGATCGCGCCGAGATCGTCTCGCCCATGCGTGACGCGTTCGTGGTGCGGCTTAACGGCGTCGGCCAGCGCGAAGTGCGCCGCATGCGCTGGGGGCTCGTGCCATCCTTCGCGCGCGATCCCGGCATCGGCAGCCGATTCATCCATGCCCGCGCCGAAAGCATCGACACCACCAACGCCTACAAGGAGGCATTCCGCCATCGCCGCGGCCTGGTGATCGCCAGCGAATTCTACGAAGCGCGCCACGTCACGCCGACCAAGCGAGAGCCGCATCGCATGCGCATGGAGGATGGCAGCGCGGTCGCACTCGCCGGTATCTGGGAAACCTGGAAGCAGCCGCACGACGCGCCGCTCAAAACCTTCGCCATCGTCACCGTCGCGGCCAACGCGGCGATCGCGCCGGTGCACGACCGGATGCCGGCCGTTCTCGCCGAATCCGATTGGCCGAAATGGCTGGGCGAGACGCCTGCCACCTATGAAGAGCTGAAGGCGATGCTGCGTCCGTGCGAAGACGCGATCACGGTCACGCCCGTTTCGCCAACCAAAGCCCCACCGCCGCCGCGGCCGTCCACGCAGTTCGATCTCTTCTGAGCGGCCTGCTATGCTGCTCGCGAATAGAAATCTGGGGCGGTTATGACGGGACGTGTGGAAGGCAAGGTTGCGCTCATCACCGGCGGCGCGCAGGGGTTGGGTGAAGCCGCGGCACGGATGCTGGCGCGCGAGGGTGCCCGCGTGGCGATCACGGACGTGAATCTCGATGGCGCGAAGGCGGTGGCCGATTCGATCAATCTGTTACGCGACGGCGCGGCGATCGCCGTGCGCCACGACGTCACCAGTGAAACCGACTGGGTCGAGGCGCTGAACGCCACCGAACAGGCATTCGGCGGCTTGCATGTGCTGGTCAATAATGCCGGCATCGGGCTCACCAAAGATCTGGAGGACATCTCGCTTCAGGAATGGCGGCACGTCCACGCCATCGATCTCGACGGCGTGTTCCTCGGCTGCAAGCTCGGCATCGCGCTGATCGCACGATCGGTGAAGGCGGCCGGAAGCGGCGGCTCCATCGTCAACATCTCGTCGATTTCCGGAATCATCGCCGGCCACAACATGGCGGCCTACAATTCGGCCAAGGCGGCCGTCAGGCATCTTTCGAAGTCGGTGGCGCTGTATTGTGCGCGCAAGGGCTATGGCATCCGCTCGAACTCGGTGCATCCGGTGTTTATCGCCACGCCGATCCTGGAGCCGTTGGTGAAGCGGGTCGGCAGCCGCGAGGAGGCCTACGCCAAGCTCGCCCGCCAGATTCCGCTCGGCCATATTGGCGAGCCAGACGACATCGCCTATGCCGTCCTCTATCTTGCGAGCGACGAATCGAAATTCGTCACCGGCGCGGAATTGAAAGTGGACGGCGGCATTTCCGCCATGTGAGTTGCGTAGAATGGTTGACTCGTTTCTCGATTCGAAAATCGTTCCGCCGGAGCCCGGCTCCGGGCTGGGATTCGCAAGCTGCGCGCGCGAGTTGATGGAAGCGGCGATCTCCACCTTCACGCCCGCCCATTATCCCGACGATCTGCCGCGCGGGTCCGGTGAAACGGTGTTGCTGATCCCCGGATTCCTTGCCGGCGACTGGACGATGCTGCGGTTGCGCGATTTTCTGGTGCATCTCGACTATCGGGTGGAGTTCGCCGGCGTTGCCGTGAATCTGGGACCAACGAAGGGGCTCATCCCGCAACTGGAGCAGGCGATCGAACGGCTCCACGCGAACTCGAACCATCCGCTCATTCTGATCGGCCAGAGCCTTGGCGGGCTTTATGCGCGCGGGCTGGCGCACCGCCATCCCGACAAGATCAGCCATGTGGTGACCTTGTGCAGCCCGGTGCGCTTTCCGGTGGCGACCCCGCTCGAAGCGATCGCCAAGCTTCTGGCGCCGCTGCACGATCCGCAAGCGCTCGATCTGGAAACCGAGATACTGCAGGCGCCACCGGTTCCTGTGACGGCGCTCTACTCGAAATCCGACGGCATCATCGATTGGCAAAGCTGTTTGCAGGACGAAACGCCGGACTGCATCAATATCGAACTCACGTCTGCGCACTCCGCGATGGGAAGCAATCCGGAAGCACAGGCCGCGATTGCGCGGGCGCTGGCGCGTGTCAGCGCGAAAGGCGCATCGCCACTTCGGCCAGCAGAAGCTTAGCGCCGGGGCGGTGCAGCGCGCGATCAGTGACGCGCTGCAGCCGCTCGCCAATCGCATTCACGTCCGGCTGCGCCCATGGCCGCACGGCAGTGGCAGCGAAGCTCGACAGGCTGCGGAGATAATAGTCGCGCAACAGCGGCATGCCGCTGTCCACCTGATTGCGCAGGCTCGCATCGGGAACATCGAGACCGATGGCGACCATCAGCATGCCCGCCGGCCGGCCGGCGTCGTAGATGGTCGTGTAGAACGGCTCGACCATGATGAAGCTGACCGATTGGGTGATCTTGTGCTCCGGCTTCTTGTTGCCGTCCGCCGCATCATCGGCGCGCGCCGAACTGGCGGCGAAGGCCGCGACAATGGAGAGGGCAAGCAAAGCGGAGCGCATGGAATTCCTCAGGCGTTCATTTCAATACGCGATGCGTGGTAAATCCGCGGTTGACGGCGCCGCGGCAGCATTCGGGTCGAGAGGAGCAAGTCCATGAATTCGAAGCTCAAAATGGCGATTTTGTTGGCGTCGGCCGTAGCCGCCGGCCCCGCTTTGGCCGATGCGCCGGGCACGCACCACCAGATTTCCGTCAACGATCTGCCCAAGCCCTACGCCACGCCGGCGGTCGACAACTCGGCGCAGGTTGTGCCGCGCCCCGCCAATGTCACTCCTGAGGCGCCGAAGGGGTTCACGGTTTCAGTCTACGCCAGCGGGCTCGCCAATCCGCGCTGGATGGCGCTGGCTCCGAACGGCGATGTCTTCCTCGCCCAGCCGAAAACCGGCGAGATCACCTTGCTGCGCGGCGCCACAAAAGCCGAACACACCTACACCTTCGCCAGCGGCTTCGATCGGCCGCATGGGCTCGCCTTTCACGACGGCGCGCTTTACGTGGGTGACGTCGAGGCGGTGTGGAAGCTGCCGTACAAGGACGGCGCCACGAAGGCCGCGGGTCCGCGCGAGCGCATCACCAAGCAAGGCTTCGGCGGCGATAGCGATCACTGGACGCGCGATATCGCGTTCGGCCGCGACGGTACGCTCTACGTCGCCATCGGCAGCGGCGCCAATGTGGAAATGGGCGAGCCGCCGACGCGCGCCTCGGTGCAGAAGGTCAATGCCGACGGCACGCTCACAACCTTCGCCAGCGGCATCCGCAATCCCGTCGGCATCGCATTCTATCCGGGCACCAATCAGGTGTGGGTTTCGGTCAACGAGCGCGACGGGCTGGGTGACAATCTTCCGCCGGAATATGTGACGCATCTGGAACAGGGCGCATTCTACGGCTGGCCCTATGCCTATATCGGGCCGCATCCCGATCCGACGTTCGGTGCCAAGCGTCCGGACATGGTGGCGAAGACCAAAACGCCGGACGTTCTGTTGGAAGCGCACTGTGCTCCGCTCGGCCTTGCGTTCTACGAAGGCGCGCAATTCCCGGTCGAGTACAAGGGTGACGCGTTGGTGGCGTGTCACGGTTCGTGGAATTCCGGCCATCCGCACGGCTACAAGGTTGTGCGCATCCATTTCGCCAATGGCAAGCCGGCCGGCGGCTACGACGATTTCCTCACCGGCTTCCGGGTGGACGACAGCAACACGCCGAAAGTGTATGGCCGGCCCGCGGGATTGCTGGTGGCAAAAGACGGCAGCCTGCTGATCGCCGATGATGCCGACAAAACCGTCTGGCGCGTGAGCTACGGCGGGAAATGAGGAAAGCCGCTTTGCCTTGACACCCTTTGGGGGCGGTTCGTACATACCCGCCCACGCCCGAGGCAATCCCTCGGGCACCAAGCCTTGGCTTGGGGCTGTAGCTCAGTTGGGAGAGCGCCTCGTTCGCAATGAGGAGGTCAGCGGTTCGATCCCGCTCAGCTCCACCAGTCTCCGCTGCGCAGCAGCGGTGACTGCCACGGCGAAGCGCGTCAGCGCGAAGACGGGCTGACATCGGTCCGCGCAGCTACGCCTTGGCAGGCCAGCCTTCGTTCGCGATAGCGAGCAAGCGTGCCCGGCGCAGCCCGCACGGGCGAAGCCCGGGCTGTTCACCTTGCGGCGTCAATGGCGCGCACCTAAAACCGTCGCGCAAGAATCGCCTGACATGGGCAGAATCCTTTGAACCTTTATCCGCTGATCGCCACGCTCCTTTGGCTTATCGACAATCTGCTGTGGCTTTACGAAATCATCGTCATTGCCGCCGTGGTGATGAGCTGGCTCGTCGCGTTCGGCGTGGTCAATCAATACAACCAGTTCGCCAGATCGGTGATCCGCTTTCTCTATGCCGCGACCGACCCGGTATTCCGACAGATTCGCCGGATCATCCCGACGATTGGCGGATGGGATTTGTCGCCGATCATCGTTCTGCTCGTCATTCAGGTCATCCGGATGCTGATGTACGGCTATCTCGGCATGTATATGCGCTAGGTTCGTCCACTGGAAAAAGCATGACAGCGAAGATTATCGACGGCAAAGCCATTGCGTCCGCTTTGCGCGAGAGGATCGCCGCCGAAGCGGCGCGCATGAAGTCCGAGCATGGCATCGTCCCCGGACTGGCAACGGTCCTGGTCGGCAGCGATCCGGCGAGCGAAGTCTACGTCAGGAACAAGAACAAGACCGCGCAGAGCCTCGGCTACCATTCGGTCAGCTTTCATCTGCCGGCCGATGCGTCGGAGGAACAGGTGCTGGCGCAGGTGCGCGCGCTGAACGACGATCCCAAAGTGCATGGGATTCTCGTCCAGATGCCGCTGCCGAAGCAGGTGCGCGAAGCGGCGGTGCTCGACATGCTCGATCCGGCCAAGGATGTCGATGCGCTCACCGCGGTGAACGCCGGGCTGTTGCTGAGCGGTCGTGCGCATCTCCTCTCCTGCACGCCCGCCGGCATGATGATCATGCTCAAGGAGGTGCTGGGCGACATTGCGGGCATGAACGCGCTCGTCATCGGCCGCTCGCTGTTGTTCGGCAAGCCGGCGGCGCAGCTTCTGCTGGCGGCGAACGCCACCGTCACCATGGCGCATTCGAAGACGCGCGACCTGCCGGACGTGTGCCGCCGCGCCGACATCCTGGTCGCCGCCATCGGCAAGCCGGAATTCGTGCGCGGCGATTGGGTGAAGCCGGGCGCCACGGTGATCGATGTCGGTATCAATCGCGTTGATACCGGCGAGGGCAAGACGAAACTGGTCGGCGACGTGGCTTACGACGAGGCACTCCCGCACGCCGGCGCCATCACGCCAGTGCCGGGCGGCGTCGGCGCCATGACCATCGTCTGTCTGATGCGCAACACCTTGATTGCCGTCGCGCTGCAATCCAGTTTGCCAGTCCCGAATATATAGTGGCTGGGTCCGACACCAGTCTTGTGTTTCCTGCTCGGCTATGGGAATATGGATTTATGGATTTGCAGAAGACGCTTGGATGAAGACTACTATCGAAGTCCCGGATGAATTGTATCGGCGAGCCAAGTCTGAAGCCGCGTTGCAGGGACGTAGGCTCAGGGACCTCGTAGAAGATGGTTTGCGCCAAGTCCTGGAGGCTCCGCGTCGGCCGAAGCGAGCTTCCACGCTTGCTGAGGCCATGAAGAACGCCCGCGGCATCATGGATTCGGGCATTCCGGATCTCGCGACGAATCCGAAGTACCTTGAAGGTTTTGGGCGCGATGGCCGCCGCCATCGTTGATACGGGTCCGCTCGTCGCCTTTTTCGATCGGGCTGAGAAGCAACACTTTTGGGTTGGCGAGCGCATCGAGGAACTCGACGCACCTCTTCTCGTATGCGAAGCGGTGATCACGGAAACAATGTATCTCGTTTCTTCCAGGGCCCAGGACGCGCTGCTGGCACTTCTTCAGAACCGCGTGCTTGTTGTTGGCTTCCGGATGGAGGAAGAGGTCGTTGCGGTACGGCAGCTGATGCAGAAATACAGAGACACCCCGATGTCGCTGGCCGACGCATGTATTGTCCGGATGGCAGAAATCCATGATCGCCACGCCGTGCTGACCCTAGATTCCGACTTTTCCATATATCGCAAGAAAGGCCGAATGCCGCTTACGCTAATCAGTCCTTAAAGCCGCTTCTTCAGATCAGCGGCAATCTCGTCCGGGCTCTGGCTGTTGTTGTAATCCGCGGCGAACTTGCCGTTCGGGTCCATCAGATAAATCACGCTGGAATGATCGACGGCATAGTCTCCGCCGGGCAACGGCCGCCTGCGGAAATAGACGCGGTATTCCGAAGCAACGGACGCGACGTGGCTTCTCGGTCCGGTGAGTCCAATGAATCGTGCCCCGAACGAGGAAAGATATTGTTTCATCACCGCCGGCGTGTCTCGCAGGGGATCCACACTGATGAAAATGGGCGCCACCCGGGACGCGCGCCCGCCCAATCGATCCATCACCGCCGACATCAGCGAAAGCGTTGTCGGGCACACGTCGGGGCAATGCGTGTAGCCAAAATAGATCATCATCCAGCGGCCGCGGAAATCGCGATCCGTCCTAGTGTCGCCGTTCCCATCGAGCAGCGCGAACGGGCCACCCACCTGCGGCTCTCCGACGGTGACGACGCGCGCTTCCAGCCGCTCCGATGCGTGCCACAGGCTGCCGCCGAGGATGCAGGCCGCGGCGAGGAAGTAGGGAACCAGGGCCTCGGGTGTGCGAAGCATGGCGGGATTGATAGACTTATGGGCCGCGGCGTGCTGCGCGGCGAATGGTCCTACGGCGATATGAACGAACGCGAGGTCATCGAAACCGGATTGGAGAAGCCGCGCGGCTGGCATCGCGTCTGGCCGCGGCTGGCATCGGAACTGTCACCCTCGGCGCGCGGCCGCGTCCGCCTGCGCACGCTGAGCAATCTGCGCTGGATGGCGGTCGCCGGACAATCGGTGGCGCTGTTCATCGTGTATTTCAGCCTCGGCTATCCGCTGCCGCTGATTCCGTGCATCGGCGCCATTTCCGCCAGCGCGCTCCTGAACATCTTGCTCGCGCTGCGTTATCCGGCGGCGCATCGGCTCACAAACCGCGAGGCGACGCTCTACCTGGCATACGATGTGCTGCAGCTTGGCGCGCTGCTCTATCTGACCGGCGGCATCCAGAATCCCTTTGCGCTGATGTTCATCGCGCCGGTGGTGATTGGCGCTGCCACGCTCAATCTCGGCAACACCTTGGTGCTGGCGATCCTTTCCTTCATCGCCATCAGCCTGATCGCTCTGGAGCACCGGCCATTACCGTGGGAGCCGACAGAGGTGCTCGCGATCCCGGCGCTCTACCAGGTGGGCATCTGGGCCTCGCTCGTGCTCGGCATTGGATTCACCTCGATCTACGCCTGGCGCATCGCCAGCGAAGCCGCGCGCATGTCGGCCGGATTTGCGGCGACGCAGCTGGCGCTCGCCCGCGAACACCGGATGGCGGCCATTGGCGCGCTCGCCGCTGCTGCCGCGCACGAACTCGGCACGCCACTGGGGACCATCGCGGTGGTCTCACGCGAACTTGAGCGGGCGCTGCCGCCTGGCTCTCCCGAATCCCAGGATGCCAAGCTGTTGCGCGCCGAGGCCGAGCGGTGCCGCGGCATCCTCACCAAGCTTGCCCGGCCCGAGGACAGCGTCATCGAGGCGATGGAACGGCTGCCGTTCGGCGCGCTGCTGGACGACCTTGCCTCCGAGTATCGCGGCGGAGACGTCACCCTTGCCATCGATGTGTCACCCTCTTCGCCGGATAACCCGGAGCCCAAAGTGTGGCGTGCACCGGCGCTGTTGCACGGGCTTGGCAATCTCATCGCCAATGCGGCGGATTTCGCCAGTTCCTCCGTCCGCATCCGCGCCGCTTGGGATGCGAAGGAACTTCGTGTTCTGGTGGAGGACGACGGACCAGGCTTCGCCCCCGACATCCTGGAGCGGATCGGCGAGCCCTATGTCACCTCGCGGCCCGGCAGTTACGCGCCGGGGGAAACGGAACTCGAGCCGGACAGCGCGTTCGCCGGCGAAGAGGGGATGGGTCTTGGCTTCTTCATCGCGAAAACCCTCATTGAGCAAACTCACGGAACTGTGAAGGTCACCAACCCGGAGAGCGGCGGCGCCCGGGTCACGGCGCGATGGCCGCGTGGCGCCATCGACGGCGAAGCGCCGCCCGGCGCCGGCGCCATTCTTCAAATGTTTTGAAGCACTAGATATTGCCTGGCCGCCCGGAACTCGTGTATCGCCGGGGGCAGGAAACCAGATGCTCAACAAAGAAATCCCCCAGGAGCAGACGCTCCTCATTGTGGAAGACGATCGTCCGTTCCGCGAGCGCCTGGCGCGCGCGATGGAATCCCGCGGCTTTTCCGTCGCCATTGCCGAGACGGTGGCGCAAGGCGTGGCGCGCGCGAAGGAACAGCCACCGGCCTTTGCCGTGGTCGATCTCAAGCTCGAAGACGGCAATGGTCTGGATGTGGTCGAGACCTTGCATCATACGCGCCCCGATGCGCGTGTGGTCGTGCTGACCGGTTTCGGCAACATCGCAACGGCCGTGGCGGCGGTGAAATATGGCGCCATCGATTATCTGCCGAAGCCCGCCGATGCCGACGACATTCTCTCGGCTCTGATGGCCTCCCCCGGCAGCAAGCCCAAGCCGCCGGAGAATCCGATGTCGGCGGATCGGGTGCGCTGGGAGCACATCCAGCGCGTCTACGAATTGTGCGGCCACAACGTGTCGGAGACGGCGCGTCGGCTCAACATGCATCGCCGCACCCTGCAGCGCATCCTCGCCAAGCGCAGCCCGCGCTAGAATTTTCGCAAGTGGCGATCCGAAAGCTCAGCTCGCGATACATGGGCTGGGCTGCACTATCGATTGCGACACGTGCGCTGCCTTCGCTGAAGCGCGCCATGCCGCTCATGCGGCGCGTCGTGCCGCTGCTGCAAGGCGGTCGCGTGGAGATCGTCACCGAGCAGCAACCGGTGCCGCTTTCGCCGGAAGAGGCGGAGTACGCGAGGCTCCTGCCTGATCCGCCGCCGCCCGTGGTGGAGCGCTCGATTGCGCTGGTGGAGCTTTCGAACGCAACCGTGCTGGGCAACACCGGCGCCGTGATGGATGAGGCCCGCGATTGTGTGTTCCAGTCGCGCTATTCCGCCGCGCGATACAAGCCGGGCATCGCCAGCTATCACGATTTCCGCGCGATGCCCTCGCGGCTGATCGACAAACCCGATGCCAATTATTTCCACATGGTGGGTGAGCATCGCGGCCATCGCCACTACTTCCACTTCCTGTTCGACCGGCTGCCGCGCATCCACTATCTGCTGTCGCGATTCGCTGTCGGCCGCGAGCGGATCGTGGTGCTGATGAATCAATCGCCGCCGCCGTTCCAATTGGAGATCTATGGATTTTTGGCGTCGCGTTATCCCAATTTGGAATTCGTAACGGTGCCGGAGCGCGAGCGCTGGCGCTTGCCGAAGCTTTACCTGATCGACGAAAACCAGCCGGTGCGCCGCACCTTGCTCAGTGCGGATACCGTAAAGTTCCTCCGCGATCTGGTGTACGACGGATTTGGCATTGCCGACGCGCAACGATCACGCCGGCTTTACATCAGTCGAGCGGATACGCCGAAGCGCCGCATCATCAACGAAGATGAGATTTGGCCGTTGTTCGCCGCCCACGGCTTCGAGAAGATCGAGGCGGGGAAGCTGTCGTTCCGCGATCAGGTGATGGCGTTCGCGGAAGCCGAAGCGATAGCCGGACCGCACGGCGCCGGCTTTGCCAACATGTTATGGGCGCCGCAAGACGCGCGCATTCTCGAAATCAGCAATCGGGAGAAGGTGAAGAACACCTACTTCCTGCTGGCAAAATCACTCGGGCAGCGCCACCATGCCCTCATCGGCAGCGAAGGCGATCGCAGGGAATGGTTCCGCGTCGATCCGGTCGCGGTTGAACAGGCACTGACCCCAATATTCACCTCCCCTTGAAAAGGGGAGGTCGATGCGCGCAAGCGCATCGGGCGGAGATCATATTGCCACATCAGAGACATGATCCCTCCCGAATTGCCTTCGGCAATTCGACCCTCCCTTTGCAAGGGAGGGTTCTTACCAAGTGGTCTGAACGTGCGTCAGTGGCCGCCCTTGGCGTTCTTCAGCACGATCTTCAGCGCCCGCGCGATCGCGCGCGAAGACGCGCGGCCGAAATAGCCGCGATCAGGATCGAATGTGACGATCAGCGTCTTGGCGTCGAGCGACAGCGTGGGCTTGAGCGATGTTGCCAAGGTGACGGTATTGACGTGGTGAGCAACTTGTTCCCGCGCAGAACCGTTCTTGGCGAAGCGCTCGATGCCGCGGGCCGCATTTTCCATCGCGTCTACCGCCACGAGCCGCATTGCGAGATTGTTTTCCAGCACGCTCCAGTCCGCGGTGAACGTGATCTTCATCCGTAAAGCAGCCAGACGCTCGCCTTCGCTCGCGGCAATCGCCTGCACCTGATCGATGCCGATCGGGGCGGGCGCAGCAATGTTGCCGTCTCCGGCGCGCACCGCTGGAAGTCCATTGGGATTGCCATCCGTGTACAGCGTGATGCCGCCCCAGCCAGAAACGCGCGCCACGATCTCGCCGGAGTCGTATTTCAGCAATCGGCCGCCAAGCGAAATCCGATCGACATAGACGGCAAATACTTCGGGATCGCCATCAAATCGCAGCAGGTAGTTGTTTCCGGCCGTATCGATGACGAATTTGATCTTGTCGCCGGCGGCGTAGGTGCCCGGCTGCACTGCGCCCACGCGGTCCATCGTCAGCCGTTCCGCCAGGCTGCCCGACTGTGCATGTGCGACGACGGCGGCCAGCATCGTGGCCGCGCTCAAGGAGATGGCAAACGCTGCCTTCCAAATCACCCGCATCGCCCGGATTGTTTTGTGATGCGGGCTTGCGTGGCATCCCGCGTTACCCATCGATCATCGAAAGGGAATGGGGCGAATTTAAGATTGCAGGTCGTCGGCGCGGCCGCCGCGCCCGCTGCCCAGAGCAAATCGGCCGACGCCAGACAGCGATTCACCGGATTGCAAGGTTTTGAGCCCAAGCGCGAACTCGTTGGCCAGCGAGCCGGCGCGATCCAGGTGCCACTGTTCGTACACGGATCGCCTGTCGTTGCGGAGGCAGACTTGCGGAAGTTTCGCGATGTCGCGGGCCAGACTCTCCGCCGCTTGCCGGCCATGTCCGTTCGGCACAATCCGATTGGCCAAGCCGATATCGAAGGCCTCCTTCGCGTCGACGGCGCGGCCGGTGAGGATCATGTCGAGCGCGCGTGATTGGCCGATGAGGCGCGGCAAGCGAACTGTGCCGCCATCGATCAGGGGCACGCCCCAGCGCCGGCAAAACACTCCGAAGATGGCGTTCTCTTCCACCACCCTGAGATCGCACCACAGCGCGAGCTCGAGTCCGCCGGCGACGGCATACCCGGCGACAGCGGCAATGACGGGCTTTGACAGCTGCATCCGGGTCGGCCCCATCGGCGCATCAGGCGACAAATCGTCGAAGTTGCGTTCGTCGATCGGGTGCAAACGGTTGCCCCGCTTCTCGGCCACGGCTTTAAGATCGGCGCCTGCGCAAAAATTGCCGCCGGCGCCCCACAGCACGGCAACCGCGGCGGTATCATCGCGCTCGAATTCGGCAACCGCCTTCGCCAGCGCGTCGGCTGTCTCGCGATCGACAGCATTGCGGACGTCCGGTCGGTCGAGGATCACCGTGGTGACCGCCCCGTCACGCTCGATACGAAGCGTTTGCGCATTCATGGGTGCTCTCCCGCAAAAAAGGCATGACTTGCCTGTGGAATCTGCCTAAACCACCGGCCATTCCCGCCACCGAAGAGGGCATCCTATATGTCGTGCCTGAACAGTTTCAAAGCCCGCCGAACCATGACGGTCGGTAGCAAGACCTATGTGTATTTCAGTCTCGTCGCAGCCGAGAAGAACGGACTTAAAGGCATTTCGCGACTTCCCTATTCGCTCAAGGTTCTGCTGGAAAATCTGTTGCGCCACGAAGACGGGCAGATCGTGAAGGCGAAGGACATTCACGCTATTGCGGATTGGCTAAAGACGCGAAGTTCGGAGCGGGAGATCGCCTTTCGACCTGCACGCGTGCTGATGCAGGATTTGACCGGCGTTCCCGCCGTCGTCGATCTGGCTGCGATGCGGGATGCGATGAAGAATCTCGGCGGCGATCCCGACAAGATCAACCCGCTTGCCGAAGTCGATCTGGTCATCGACCACTCCGTGATGGTGGACAATTTCGGCCGCAAGGATTCCTTCAAGAAGAACGTCGAGAAAGAGTATCAGCGCAACATGGAGCGCTACGCGTTCCTTCGCTGGGGACAGCAGGCATTCGCCAACTTCCGCGTTGTGCCGCCGGGAACCGGAATTTGCCATCAGGTGAATCTCGAATACCTCGCCGAGACTGTGTGGACGCGCAAGTGCAGGGACGATAAGGGCAAATCCATCGAGATGGCCTTTCCCGACACCCTGGTCGGGACCGACAGCCACACAACGATGGTGAACGGACTGTCCGTCCTCGGCTGGGGCGTTGGCGGCATCGAAGCCGAAGCAGCGATGCTCGGCCAGCCGATCTCGATGCTGATTCCCGAAGTGATCGGCTTCCGCATCACCGGTAAATTGCGCGAAGGCGTCACCGCGACCGATCTCGTGCTCACCGTGACGGAAATGCTGCGCAAGAAGGGCGTGGTCGGAAAATTCGTCGAGTTCTATGGACCGGGCCTCGACGAGATGACGGTGGAAGATCGCGCGACCATCTCCAACATGTCGCCGGAATACGGCGCGACCTGCGGCTTCTTCCCGATCGATGCGGACACGCTGCGCTATCTCAAGGTCACAGGTCGCAAGCCCGCGCGCGTGGCACTCGTCGAGAAATATGCAAGGGCGCAGGGCTTGTTCCGCACAACGAAATCGCCCGATCCCGAATTCACCGATACGCTGTCGCTTGACCTGTCCGGCGTGGAGCCGAGTCTTGCCGGTCCCCGCCGGCCGCAGGATCGGGTGCCGCTCGCGACCGCCTCGACAGAGTTTGCCTCGGCGCTGATCAACATCTTCAACAAGGAAGACGATGCCCGCCGCCGGGTGAATGTCGCCGGCACCAACTACTCGATTGGCCATGGCGATGTGGTGATCGCTGCCATCACCTCGTGCACAAATACGTCCAATCCAAGCGTGATGATTGGAGCGGGACTTCTTGCCCGCAACGCCGTCGAGCGCGGGCTTCAGGCGCGGCCGTGGGTGAAAACCTCGCTTGCACCGGGGAGCCAGGTCGTCACCGACTATTTCGCAAAATCCGGGCTCGACAAGTATCTCGACAAGCTGGGTTTCCAACTCGTCGGATATGGCTGCACCACCTGCATCGGAAATTCCGGACCGCTTCCCGATCCCATTGCCAATGCCGTGAACGAAGGCGACCTCGTCGTCACGTCGGTGTTATCGGGCAATCGCAATTTCGAGGGGCGCGTGCATCCGCAGGTGCGGGCGAACTATCTCGCCTCGCCCATGCTGGTTGTGGCCTACGCGCTGGCGGGTTCGATGAACGTCAACCTGACGCAGGACCCGGTCGGCTACGACCGCGAGAACCAACCGGTCTATCTGAAGGAGATCTGGCCCAGCCCGAAGGAGATCGCGGACACCATCCGCAAATCTGTCACGGCATCGAGCTTCCGCACCCGCTACGCCAATGTGTTCGAGGGCGCCTCGAACTGGAAGAAAGTGAAGGTCAGGGGCGGCAAGACCTATTCCTGGGATCCAGCATCCACCTACGTGAAAAACCCGCCATACTTCGAAGGTATGCAACGGCAGCCGGAGCATGTCACCGGCATCCAGGGGGCGCGGATCCTGGCGTTGTTCGGCGACTCCATCACCACCGATCACATCAGCCCTGCCGGTTCGATCAAGAAGGACAGTCCGGCCGGAAACTATCTCATCGAACACGGTGTGGAGTTCGCGGATTTCAACTCCTACGGCGCGCGGCGCGGCAACGACGAAGTCATGGTGCGTGGAACCTTCGCCAACATCCGCATCAGGAACGAGATGATGGGCGGGCGCGAAGGCGGCTTGACCGTCCACTACTCCGACGCCAAGCCTTCCGGCGAAGAGATGCCGATCTACGATGCCGCAATGCGCTACAAGCAGGACGGCATCCCGCTTGTCGTGGTTGCCGGAAAGGAATACGGCACCGGCTCGTCACG
>DASYBT010000111.1:0-3182 GCA_036500585.1 Rhizomicrobium sp. | reverse complement strand
GTTCGAGGCGGGCAAGAGCCGGCGCGATTATGCGCTCACCGGGCGGGAGGCGATCGACATTCCGCTTCCGGCAGAGATCACGCCGCGCATGAAGCTCACCGCCACGATCCATTATCCGGACGGACGCCAGGCCGAATTGCCGCTGTACCTGATGATCCTGACAGCGGACGAAATCGTCTATTTCCAGAATGGCGGAATCCTGCCCTACATGGTGCGCAACCTGCTTGCCGCGTGAGACGGCGTTACGCCTTTGTCTTTTGAGGGTGTGACGCGTTAGGATCGTTGCGGGGGAACGGTTCAAGCCGAAGTGACTGGATGGCATTTGCCGGGCCCTCCTATGGTGGGTGCATGCGGAGCCGCCGTTACTGCGTTTTGGAGAGTTTTGGCCTGGCGGCGAGCTTCGCGCTCGCCTTGCCTGCAAATGCCGGCCACAGCGCCTCAACCATAAAACCGCCGCGTCCGATCGTGGTCGAGCTGTTCACGAGCCAGGGTTGCGACTCCTGCCCTCCCGCAGATGCCCTGTTGGCGCAGCTGTCCGCCCGTCGCGATCTTCTGGCACTCAGTCTGCCTGTGACCTACTGGGACATGATGGGCTGGAAGGACACGCTTGCCAGCGACGCGAACACACACCGCCAGAAGGAATATGCGCAGGTCATGGGTCGCGGCGGCATCTACACGCCGCAGATCATCGTGGACGGCGAAACAGACGTGGTCGGAAGCCGCGACCAGGCGGTGCAATCGGCGATCAATGCCCGAATGGGCGACATGCAAAGCGTGACAGTCGATCTCGCAGCCAATCGTGATCTGCTGCACGTCGCAGTTGGGCCGTCGTGGGATCACGCTGAGCACCTCGCGACCATCTGGATGTTCAAAGTCCTGCCCCAGGCGAAAGTGAACATTCGCAATGGCGAGAACGGCGGGCGCACGATCACCTATCACAACGTCGTGCGGCAGATCCGTGCCATCGGTTTGTGGAAGGGACAGCCCCTGACTCTGGATTTGCCGGACAGCCATTCTGGTGCGGAGCACGATGGCGTAGCCGTGATCGTTCAGCAGGGCGGCGGCTATGGCAGAATTGTCGGTGCCGCGATGCTGGGCGAGCCGGCGCGCTAGCCTTGCACGTCAAGGACGCTGCCGCGCCTTGTCGCGCGACGGCCATAGGCGTGCGCCCTCGCGCCCGCTGCGGGAGGCATCGCCTGTCCAAGAATTTGCGCCACAAAGACAGGTAACAAACGGGGTCCGTCCCACAATGGAACAGGGCGCCCTGTCTCAAATCGGGACTCTTCTGCTCCCGAAATTGAGGAATTCGCCGCGGCAGACCGGGGTCGGCGCTGCTCCGATTCACCAACATCGTCCCTGTCGCGCACGAGAACTTCGCGTCGAGAGAGGGCAAGCTGCAGGCTCGCCCCTCGGCTGCCGGGTGCAATGGCAAAGGCGGAAAGCGCCGTCATAACGAGTTCTTAAGGCAAAGGCCGGGCCGTCCTCAGGAAATCGCCTCGGAACGCGACAAGTTTCAGGATTTTTAATGTCCTCAGCTGATGATCGTCCCCAGTGCTGGATAAACCAGCCGGGATGGTGGGTTGTGGCAAATCCAATGCTCGCGAAAAGGCCGGCCGACAGTATGACGGCGCTGGCGGTCGCGCAGGACGTCGAACGCTTTCGCCTGGCAGTGACCGGAGCCCGCGAAGCCACCTTCGATTGGGTTCTCGCCGAAGATCGGATTCATTGGGACGGCGCCACCGAACTGTTGACCCTCTACAGCGATCCCGATCGCTTCAATCGGGGCGAATTCTTCCAGAACTGGATGACCGAGCAAGGCCGGGCGAAACTTTGCACGATCCTGGAAGAAATCTCGCACAATGACGCCACGTTCGAGTTTGAATTCGAGGCGACGTCGCCCTTCGGCTCGGAGTGGCTCGAAATGCGCGGCGTGCGGATTGCCGGAGCGCACGGCCGGCCGGAGCGGCTGGTCGGAACCTTGCGCGCCGTCACCGAACGCGTCCGCGATGCGCAGCGCCTGCACTATCTCGCCACACGCGACGAGCTGACCGGCCACCTCAACCGGACAAGCCTGCGGTCGGAATTGTCGCGCGCGATTTCCGCGGCAAAGGCGGAAGTGCGGAGCTGTGCGTATCTCGTCGCTTCAATCGACCGGCTCGCGGTGATCAACGACGCGTACGGCTTCGGGGCTGCGGACGAGGTCATCGTCGCGGTCGGCGAGCGGCTGTCGGCGTCGTTGCGCGGCACCGACGTCATCGGACGAACCGCAGGCAACAAGTTCGGCGTCATCGTGCGAAACTGCAACGATCGCGAGATCTCATTGGTGGCAGAACGTCTGCGCGCATGCGTTCGCAGCAATGTGATCTCGACGCGCGCCGGAACCGTCTCGGCAACGGTCAGCCTCGGTGCGGTGTGCCTGCCGGTTTCCGCAGCTTCCAGCCAGGAAGCGATGCTGCGCGCGGAAGAAGCCCTTGAACAAGCCCGCAGCAAGGGCCGCGACGGCTTCGCCATCTATGCAAAATCCGCACAGCGGGAGACCGCACGCCTGCGGCTGATGGCGATAGCCGACGAGGTCGTCGCGGCGCTCAATGAGAACCGCCTTCTATTCGCATATCAGCCAATCGTTTGCGCCAAGACGCGGAAGCCCGTCCATCACGAATGCCTGCTGCGCATGAAGCGGTGCGACGGCACATTGGTGAGTGCGGGACTGTTCATCCCCGCAGCCGAACAATTGGGCCTGGTGCGCCTCGTCGATCGCCATGCGCTCGAGATGACGGTGGCGCAGCTGCATGCGCATCCCGATCTCACGCTCGCCGTCAACGTGTCGGGCACGACCGCCAGCGATTCGTCGTGGCTGCAGTCCTTCCTCAATTACGTGCGCGCCAACCAGCAGGTGGCGCAGCGCATCATCGTCGAGTTGACGGAGACGGCGGCCTTGCACGCCTTCGAGGAAAGCGCGCGCTTCATCTCGAACCTGCGCGAGCTCGGTTGCCGCGTGGCCATCGACGATTTCGGCGCGGGCTTCACTTCGTTCCGCAATCTGCAGATGCTGCGCGTGGACATGGTCAAGATCGACGGCTCTTACGTGAAGGGCCTGGCGTCATCGCCCGACAACCAGCTCTTCGTGAAGTCGCTCGTCGAGCTCGCCCGCAACTTCAATCTGCAGACGGTAGCGGAATGGG
>DASYBT010000110.1:0-7233 GCA_036500585.1 Rhizomicrobium sp. | reverse complement strand
TCCGACCTCCCCGCATAGGGGGAGGTGAAGCGAAAGCTGCAGCTTCGCGAGCCCGCTTAAGGCGTCACGATCTTCCCCATCTTCACGACTTCGAAGTTGGAGCCCTCGACCTGCTTCAGCTCGCTCACCAGCTTGTCATTGTTCCAGCGGTCGTCGGGCGCGCCGGAGACATACCAGTTGCTGCCATTGTCGGCGACCATCATGCCGTAGGTCTTCATCGCCTGGAGGATGACCTTGGTGTCGTGGCTGAAGCCTGACGGAATCTGGTAGCTCGCCTTCAGGCGCACGCGCATACCCATCGGCGGCAGATTGGGATCGGTGTTGCTGGACGCCCAATGGTTGGCCGGCTTCACATAGGCTTCGCGCGAGTGCGCCACGGTAAAGCGCAGCGCATGCGGGATCTCGCCGGCGGCCACTTCGTCATAGCGCACGAGCCCAGGGAAGATCGGCAGTCCGGCGGCATCGGCGCTGGTCCAGCCGCGCTTCGCCGTCGGCCGTACCTTGTCGGATTCGAGATGGAAGACGGCGCCGGCATCGGCCTTCCAGCTCACATCCTGAAGCGGCCAGGAATTGAACATCTCATAGAGGCGGTTGGTGTCGCGGTCGATGACGAGGACGTGGCGGTCGCCGGTCCATTTCTTGCCGTCGTCACGCATGCCCTCGATCGGCGCATCCATGGGCACGGGATAGGGGCCCTTGTCGCTCTCATCCTTGTATGCCTTGAGATGGATGGTCACGTACATCTGCGAATCGGGCACCACGACATACGGGATGCCGATGATCGCATGCTGGTAGTAGCCGGCGCCGAAATCGGGATGCAGGCCCGTGCTCAATCCAATGGAGGCGATGAGGTTGTCGGAGTTCGGATCGACCGGCGCTTTCGAGATGTCGGTGTTCCAGGCGTTGTCGGCCGGGAACGGCACCGCGCCGTTGAGGCTGGCGCCGACGCCCAGATCGGCACCCTTCATGTCGCCATAGGTGAAGGCAAAAGCAGACGTGGCGGCGAACGCCACGGACAAGAAAACGGCAGTGGAAAGAAGCCGAGATTTCATCGCATGCACTCCCCGAAGTTGCGATTCCCCCGCCGCTCGCATTGTCTGGCCATGCGGGTGCTGGCGTCAATGACGCGGCAGGGATAGCACGCGAGGTTTCAAGCGTGGGTTCTCTTGCCGCGGCCGGTTCGATTCAAATTTGAACGTCTATTCGGCCGGTTGGAGCGGCTTGATTGCCTTGAGGGCGCGCTTCTGTGCTAGCTTCCTTGTGATCGTGGAAGGATGGCGGCTGATCAGGCGAATCGCGACGGGTTGAATGGAGCTAATACGATGTCTGAAGGTAGGACTGAACAGTCGTTGGTCGATTCGCTGAGAACCGATATCGCTCAAGCCGTGTCGCTTTACTTTGCGCCGGTGCGAGCGGTCGTGAGGGAATTCAACGAGGCAGTTTCCGCGAACGGCGACGCCCGAGAAAGTCGTTCCGCAAAAGAGCGCACCCGGCCGGCCTGATCGCGAACCTTCGCATTCTCCGCCTAGACCTCACTCATTCCGCTGGCGCCGGTGCCACGCCTTCGTCGCCGACGCGGCGCAGGTACCAGCGCTGCCAGGCGCGGCGGCACTTCAAGCGGAAGCGGTCGAGATAGAGATAGACGACCGGCGTCGTGTAGAGCGTCAGCATCTGGCTGACGATCAATCCGCCCACAATGGAAATGCCAAGCGGCTGGCGCAGTTCCGATCCGTTGCCGGTGAAGATCGCCAGCGGCAGCGCGCCGAAGATGGCGGCAAACGTCGTCATCATGATCGGCCGAAAGCGCATGAGGCAGGCCTTGTGGATAGCTTCGCGCGAAGTCAATCCTTCCTCGCGCTCCGCCTGCAATGCGAAGTCGATCATCATGATGGCGTTCTTCTTCACGATGCCGATGAGCAGGATGACGCCGATCAGCGCAATGAGGCTGAACTCGGTGCGGAACAGCATCAGCGCCAGAATGGCGCCGGCGCCGGCCGACGGCAGGGTGGAGAGGATCGTGAGCGGATGGACGTAGCTCTCATAGAGAATGCCGAGCACGATATAGACGCTGAGGATCGCCGCCAGAATCAGCAGCGGCTCGCTCGACAGCGAGCGGAGGAAGATCTGCGCAGTTCCGGCGAAGGTGCCGTGGACCGTGATCGGCGCATGGATCTGCGCCATGGTGCGGTTGATGGCGGCGACCGCCGTGCCCAAGGTCTGGTGCGGCGCCAGGTTGAACGAGAACGTGTCGGCGACGAACGGCCCCTGATGGCTCACCGAAACCGGCGTCGTGCCTGGGCCGTAGGAGGCGAAGGCCGACAGCGGCACCATCTGCTCGACGCTCGTGCTCACCGACGAACCGGTGGACGCGGCGCCGCGCGCATTGTTGGTCAGCGCATTCATCTGCTGATTGCGCACGGCGTCCGATGCAATGGCCGCAGCGGTCGGTGCGGTGGTCGTGGAAAGGACTGTCGTGCCGGCCGCGGCACCGCTTGATTGCGTGCCGCTTGGCGGACCGCCGGAGGTGCTGACGTAGATATCCTTCAAGGTCTCCGGGCTCTGCCAGAATTGCGGCTCGACCTCCATGACGACGTGATACTGGTTCAGGTCCTCGTAGATGGTGGACACCTGCCGCTGGCCGAAAGCATCGTACAACGTGTTGTCGATTTGCGCCGTGGTGACGCCGAGACGCGCGGCGGTGGTGCGGTCGATCTTGAGATCGACCTCCAGTCCCTTTTCGTCCTGATCGGAATTGACGTCCTCGAGCTCCGGCACCTTCTGCAGGGCGGCCGTGATCTTCGGCATCCAGGTGTCGAGATCTTCCAGCGTATCGGCCTGGATGGTGTATTGGTAATTGCCGTTGCCCTGGCGTCCGCCGCCGCGCACATCCTGCCGTCCGAACAGATACAGGCGCGCGCCGGGCACGCTTTCGAGCTTCGGCCGCAATTGATCGATCACCTGATCGGTACTCAGTTTGCGCTCGCTGAGCGGCTTCAACTGCGCGAACACGAATCCCGAATTGGTCGCGCCGCCGCCGCGTCCGCCGCCGCCGCCGGTGAAGCCGACGACATTCTCCACGTTCGGATCGGCGTGAATGATCTTCATGATCTGCCGGAACTTCTGCTCCATCGCCTGGAACGAGATGTCCTGATCGGCGCGGATGCCGCCGGCCAGCAATCCGGAATCCTGCTCCGGGAAGAAGCCCTTGCTGACGCTGGCGTAAAGCCAGAAATTCATCACCACGGTGAACAGCAGAATGATCATGATGGTGCCCGGGTTGGCGAGCGCCCAGGTAAGCGTGCGGTCGTAGAAGCGATGCGCGGAATCGTACGCCTGCCGCGCCCAGCGCATGGCGTGGCGTTCTTCCTTCGCCTCGTTACGGGTCAGGCTGATGTAGGCGCAGAGCATCGGCGTCGTGGTGAGCGACACGATCAGCGAAACCACGATGGCTGTCGCCAGGGTGACGGCGAATTCGCGGAACAGCCGCCCGACGATCCCGCCCATCAGCAGGATCGGCAGGAACACCGCGATCAGCGACAGGCTCATGGAGAGTACGGTGAAGCTCACCTCGCGCGCGCCCTGCAGCGCCGCCTGCATCCGCGGCATGCCGGCTTCCACATGCCGGGTGACGTTCTCCAGCACCACGATGGCGTCATCCACCACGAATCCCGTGGCGATGACGAGCGCCATGATGGAAAAATTGTCGAGGCTGAATCCGAACAGATACATGAACCCAAAGGTGCCGATCAGCGACAGCGGCACGGCAAGGCTGGGGATCAACGCGGCGCGGGCATTGCGCAGGAAGAAAAACACCACCACCAGAACCAGCACGGTGGCGATCAGCAAGGTGCGCTCCACATCGCGGATGGACGCGCGAATGGTGGTGGTGCTGTCGTTGACGACGGCAAGCTTGATGGCGCGCGGCAGCGCCGCCTGCAGCTCCGGCACCAGCGCCTTCACGCGATCGACCGTGTCGATGATGTTAGCGCCGGGCTGCTTGTTGAGGATCACCAGCACGGCATCCTGATCGTTCGCCATGCCGAGATTGCGAACGTTCTCGACACCGTCGCTGACCGTCGCCACATCTGACAGGCGTACGGCCGCGCCGTTGCGATAGGCGATGACGAGCGAGCGGTATTGCTCAGCCGTCGATGCGACATCGTTGACGTAGATCTGATAGTGCCGCGATTTCTGCTCGATGGCACCCTTCGGGCTGTTGGCATTGGCGGCGGAGAGCGCTGCCCGCACGTCCTCGAGTCCGATGCCATATTTGAACAGCGCGCGCGGGTTCAGCTCGACACGCACAGCCGGCAGCGAGGCGCCGGAGAGCTGCACTTCGCCGATGCCCTGCACCTGCGACAGCTTCTGCTGGATGATGTTGGAGGCGGAATCGTAGATCTGGCCAGGGGTCAATGTTTTCGACGTCATCGCCAGGATCATGATCGGCTGATCGGCGGGATTGACCTTGCGGTAGGTCGGGTTCGAGCGCAGGGCCGCCGGCAAGTCGACGCGCGCGGCGTTGATGGCGGCCTGCACGTCGCGCGCCGCGCCGTCGATGTCGCGGTCGATGCCGAACTGCAGCACGATCTGCGTGGTGCCGACCGAGCTCTTCGATGTCATCTCGTCGACATCGGCGATGGAGCCCAGGTGGCGCTCAAGCGGCGTCGCCACGGTGGTGGACATCGTCTCCGGGCTGGCGCCGGGCATGGCCGCCGTCACCACGATCACCGGAAAGTCGATGTTCGGCAGCGGCGACACCGGCAGCAGGAAGAAGGCGACGATGCCGGCAAACGCCACACCGAGCGTGAGCAAAATCGTCGCCACCGGCCGGGGAATGAAGATGCCGGGCAGGTTCATGTTTCTGCCGTCCGCCGCCGGCCGGCGCCGCGCCATTCGCGCATTTGCGCCGCCCAACGGTCGAAGTAGATGTAGATCACCGGCGTGGTGAACAGGGTCAGCATCTGGCTGACGATCAGGCCGCCGACGATGGCGATGCCGAGCGGATGGCGCAGCTCCGATCCTGTGCCGTTGCCGAGCATCAGCGGCAGCGCGCTGAACATCGCGGCCACCGTCGTCATCATGATCGGCCGGAAACGCAGCAATGCCGCCTGGTGGATCGCCTCGCGCGGCGCTTTGCCTTCCTCGCGTTCGGCGGCAAGCGCGAAGTCGATCATCATGATCGCGTTCTTTTTCACGATGCCGATCAGGAGGATGATTCCGATGATGGACACGATGTCGAGATCATGGCCGGTGATCATCAGCGCCAGCAGTGCGCCAATTCCGGCTGACGGTAAGGTGGAGAGGATCGTCACCGGATGGATGAAGCTCTCATAGAGCACGCCCAGCACGATGTAGACGGTGACAATGGCGGCCAGGATCAGCAGCAGCTCATTGCCCAAGGTGGACTGGAACGCCAACGCCGAGCCCTGGAAGTTGAGCGTGATCGCGGCCGGCTGGCCCGCATCCTGCGCCGCCTGCTTGATGGCATTCACTGCTGTGCCGAGCGAATAGCCCGGCGCCACATCGAACGAAATCATCGCCGCGGGGAACTGCCCAAAATGATCGTTGGAGAGCGGCACCTGCTTCTGCTGCACGGTCGCGATGGATTTGAGCGGAACCTGTCCACCGCCGGCCGATGGCAGATAGATGTCGTTCAGCGAGGCAATGGAGTTCTGCAAGGTAGGATCGGCTTCCAGGATCACGCGGCGCTGGCTCGATTCGGTGAAGATGGTCGAGATGATGCGCTGGCCGAAATCGTCGTACAGCGCATTGTCGATGGTGGCCGCGGTAATGCCGAAGCGCGCGGCGGTGTCGCGGTCCACATCGAGATACGCCGACAAACCCTTGTCGAGATAATCCGTCGAGACATCGGCGATGGCCGGCACATGATGCAGCTGATCCATGAATCGCGGCACCCACTGGTCGAGATCGGCGGTGCGCGCCGCCTCCAGCACAAGCTGGTACTCCGCGCGGCTGACAGTTGAGTCGATGGTCAGGTCCTGCACCGGCTGCAGGTAGAGCGAGATGCCGGGGACATCGCTCGCGCGTTGCCGCAGCCGGGCGATGATGTCGGTGACGCTGTCATTGCGGTCGTCCTTCGGCTTCAGGTTGATGAGGAAGCGGCCGCTGTTCAAGGTGGTGTTGGTGCCGTCGACGCCGATGAACGAGGACAGGCTCTGCACGTCCGGGTCCTTGAGAACGGTCGCGGCCAGCGCCTTCTGCCGCTTCGCCATGGCCTCGAACGACACGGTTGGTCCGGCCTGCGTGATGCCCTGGATGAGGCCGGTGTCCTGCACCGGGAAGAAGCCTTTCGGGATCACGATGTAGAGCAGCACCGTGATCGCCAGGGTGGCGATGGCGACCAGCAAGGTCAGCGGCTGGTGATCGAGCACCCAGCCGAGCATGCGGTCGTAACCGGCGATGCTGCGATCGAACAGCTCGCGCGATTTGCGCGCGATGGCGCCGGTCTCGCGCTGCTCGTCTCTGTGGCGCAGCAGCTTGGCGCACAGCATCGGCACCAGGGTCAGCGACACCACGGCGGAAATCAGGATGGTGATGGCCAATGTCACGGCGAATTCGCGGAACAGGCGGCCCACCACCTCCTGCATGAAGAGCAGCGGGATCAGCACCGCAATCAGCGACACGGTCAGCGACACGATGGTGAAGCCGATTTCGCCCGCGCCTTTCATCGCCGCCTGGAACGGCGTCTCGCCCGCTTCCAGATAGCGGGTGATGTTCTCGATCATCACGATGGCGTCGTCGACCACGAAGCCGGCGGCGATCGTGAGCGCCATCAGCGAAAGATTGTTGAGCGAGAAGCCGAGCAGATACATCACCGCGAAGGTGCCGACGATGGAGAGCGGCACCGACAGGCTGGGGATGAAAGTCGCCGGCAAATTGCGCAGGAACAGGAAGATCACCAGCACCACGAGACACACCGCCAGCATCAATTCGAATTCCACATCGGAGACCGAGGCGCGGATGGTGTTGGTGCGGTCGGTCAGCACCGCGACCGACATGGAGCCGGGCAGGCCCGCCTCGATCTCGGGCAGGATCTGCTTGATGGAATCCACCACGTTGATGACGTTGGCGCCTGGCTGGCGCTGCACATTCAGGATCACCGCCGGCGTCCGGTCGGCCCAGGCCGCCAGCTTGGTGTTCTCAGCACCCGAGACGACCCTGGCGACGTCGCGCAGATGCACCGGCGCGCCGTTGCGATAGGCGATCACCAGG
>DASYBT010000109.1:0-18313 GCA_036500585.1 Rhizomicrobium sp. | reverse complement strand
CATGCCATACAGGATGCGGCGGTGGACCGGCTTCAATCCATCCCGCGCATCGGGCAGCGCACGCTGCGTGATGGTGGAAAGCGCGTAAGCGAGATAGCGCTCCGACAGTGCGCTCGCCAGCGCCTCGGGGCGAATGTCGTCAGTCGTGTCTGGCATCGGTTCTTCTTAGTCCGATTCGCGCGCCGCGAGTTCCTGAAACCTGATCCGCGCTTGCGGCAATTCCTTGCCGTGCGGCTGAAGCACGCGGTCGAGCAGGAAATAGGCTGTGAGCTTGAGTCCCGCGACAACATCAGCAGACGACGGGTCCGCGTTCTGCGAGCCGAGCAGGAATGGCGGCAATTTCAACAATCGTTCGGCATACGCCGCGCCGCTTTCCCGCGAGACCGCGCGCCCGGACCGCGGCGACACATAGGTGAGATCGTCCGTTGCCCCGGTGGCCGCGCAATGCGACAGATCGAGACCGAAGCCGAGTTCGTCGAGCAGCCCTGCCTCCCAGCGCACGTACAAGGGACCCCAGTGCGCGAAATCCTGCTCGGCCATCGCATCCAACAGCAGCACGGCCGCTTCGTACACGTTGGCGTGCGGTTCCCGCTCCGGCAGGACCGCAGATGCAATGTTGGCAAATGCATTTAATCCAGCAAGCGCGTCGCGGTGCTCCAGCACGGCACCGGCGCGCGAGCGGATCAGTTCCGCGTGATACGAACCCAATTGCTCGTTCAGCCGCGCGCGCCAGCCAAGGTGCAGGGAATTGCCCGGCTGCAGCATCGGCTTCGCTTTGCGCGAGGCGCCGCCATGCACCAGTCCCAGATGCCGGCCGCGTGCACGCGTCAGCGCTTCGACAATTGCCGATGTCTCCCCATATCGCCGGACAGACAGAACGATTCCTTCATCAGACCATTCCATCGCTTAAACAGAAGCCTGCGGCTCTTGCCAAGTTTTGGCGACGATGGCAGATCCAATGGCTACCGCAGTGATCTCAAGCAGCAGTGCAGCGACTCTCAGAATTACCCAGACGCCATGCGAGTGAAAGGAACCTGGCAACTCCGTTATTCGGCGGATTACACCCCACAAAAGAATACCCACTACAAAACACTCCAGAACGCATTTGGGAGACTCGCAAACCCGTACGCCATTAGTAGCCACCAAATTTGGAACACGGCAAAAATCGCCATGCTCCCCGCCACTGACCACGACCATTGAAATTGAAGGCCGGGCTGGAACGGCGCTGCCAATACATTCACCGCAATCCACGCATACACGAGGCCGGCAAACCACCGCGCCCATCCTCGGACGGGATCAGAAGGACTAGTCATTCGGGTATTCCAGACCCATCGCGGCATAATGCTCGCGGGCTTCGGGCCAGTTCTCACGCACCTTGGCGAACAGGAACAGGTGCACCCGGCGGCCGAACAATTCTTCCATTTCGTGCCGCGCGAGTTCGCCGATCTTCTTGATGGTTTGTCCGCCCTTGCCGAGCAAGATCGCCTTCTGGCCGTCGCGCTGGACGTAAATCACCTGGTCGATCTTCACCGAACCGTCCTTGCGATCCTCCCACTTTTCGGTTTCGACCATCGCGGCATAGGGGAGTTCGTCGTGCAGGCGCAGGTAGAGCTTCTCGCGTGTAATTTCTGCCGCGAGCAGACGCGACGGGATGTCGGCCGCCTGATCCTCCGGATAGAGCCATGGCCCTTGCGGCATCTTCGATGCCGTCCACTTCGCAACGTGCCCGACATGGTCGCCGGTCAGCGCAGAAATCATGAACACCTGCTCGAAAATTCCTTCGCCGTTCAACTTCTCGACCAGAGGCAGAAGCTTCTCGCGCGGCAACGCATCGACCTTGTTTATAACCAACCCGGCGCGGCGATTGTTCTGCTTCAGGCCTTCGATGATCATCTCTGTGTCGCGCGCGGCGAGGCCGTCAGGCTGCGTGACAACTGCTGGTGCATCGACAATGAGCAGCACGGCATCGGCCTCGCCTGCCCCCGCCCATGCCGCGTTGACCATCGCACGATCGAGCCGGCGCCGCGGCTTGAATATGCCCGGGGTATCGACGAACACGATCTGCGTGTCGCCCCGAATGGCCACGCCGCGCACGCGCATGCGGGTGGTCTGCACCTTCGGCGACACGATCGAGACTTTCGATCCGACTAGCGCATTCACCAGGGTGGACTTGCCGGCGTTCGGCGCGCCGATTACCGCGGCAAATCCGCAACGCGTCTGGCGGTCACTCACCTGAGCGGACTCTCTGCAACATCGCCGCTGCCGCGGCCTGCTCCGCCTCGCGCTTCGATTTCCCTTCCCCGGTCGCGTGCTCGTTTCCGGCGCTGACCTCTACGATGAAGCGCGGTGCATGATCCGGCCCCTCGCGATTCATCAGCCGATAGATCGGCGTTGTCTTCATCGCTCCGGCCTGCGCCCATTCCTGCAGCGCCGTCTTTGCGTCGCGCATATCGTCATTGAGCGCCGCGAAGGCATCGCTCCAGCACCGTTCGATGAAGTGGCGGGCAGCCTCCATGCCGCCATCGAGGTAGAGTGCCGCGATCACAGCCTCGCAGGCGCCGGCCAGGATCACAGCCTTGTTGCGGCCGCCGCTGACGGCTTCCGAGTTGGCGAGGATGAGGTATTCGGGCAGAGCCGCCGCCGTGGCCGCAGCCGCGCAAGCCTCCTTGCGCACCAGTGCGTTGAACTTCAACGCCAGCGCGCCTTCAGCATCCCCGGGATAGAGTTCATGCAACTTTTCTGCGATCACCAATCCCAGCACCCGGTCGCCCAGGAATTCCAGCCGCTCGTTGGACAAAATCGAGCTGGAACTCGCATGAGTCAGTGCACGCTCCAGCAGTGTCTTGTCGCCAAACACATGCCCGAGCTTCTGTTCGAGATCGGCGAAGTCGCGCTTAATCAATGATGGTTGGGATCCGGTCGTAGCGGATCGTCCACGGCCACTTCCAGATTTCCCACCAGTGCGCTGTGCCATTGGTCGAGAAGAAGATGACTTCCGCTTTGCCGACGAGGTTCTCGGCCGGAACGTAACCCACTTCGGCGCGGCTGTCGTTGGAATTGTCGCGGTTGTCACCCATCATGAAATAGTGGGCGGGGGGCACCACAAACACCGGCGTGTTGTCCTCGCCGCTGTCCGGATTGCTGTCGAGGACATAGTACTTCTTGCCGTTCGGCAATGTCTCCTGATAGCGCGGCACGTGATAGGTCATCCCGTCGATCCGCTCGACATAGTCGGCTGCGCGCACCTTCGGCACGGCTTTGCCATTGATGTAGAGCTGGCCACCGATCATCTGAATGCGATCGCCGGGAAGACCGATGACGCGCTTGATGAAATCGTCGAGATAGTCCGAGGATTCCTTGTTCGGCATCTTGAAGACGACGACGTCGCCGCGCTTCGGCGCGCTGCCGACGATGCGGCCGACGGACGGAAAGATGTGGCCGAACGGCAGCGAGAAACGGCTGTAGCCGTAGGCGAATTTGCTGACGAACAGATAGTCGCCAACCAGCAGCGTGTTCTCCATCGAGCTCGACGGAATGTTGAATGGCTGGAAGAGGAAGGTTCGGATCACCAGCGCGATGAGCAGCGCGTAGACGATGGTCTTGACCGTTTCGATCCAGGATTCTTCTGCCTTCGGCGGCGCGGCCGCCGGCTTTTCCGGCGGCACGGATTGGGACACGGCTGGATCAGCACTGTTCGACATGGCTTCTTCGCTCGTCTGGCCCACGTTTTCCGGTGCGTCCGCGGCGCGTTCGCTGGACTCTTCTTGGGCTTCGTTCATGGGCGGCTTATCGGGCATCCCAGGGAGATTGGCCAGAAAGAACTAATGGGGATTGGAAGGTCAAGCCACAAGGCTGCTTAATCATGTATTCTCGGCAATTTGCGGCGGACTGGCCACAGCGGAAATGATAACAATCGCCTGTGCCAGAGGAAAATCGTCGGTGATCGTCAGATCGATGACGGCTGCGTGACCCTCTGGTGTGATTTCCTGAAGGCGGCGCAACGCGCCGTTGGTGAGTTCCATGGTGGGCTTCCCGCTCTTCAGATTCACCACGCCCATATCGCGCCAGAACACGCCGCCGCGAAGTCCGGTGCCGAGCGCCTTGGCACAGGCCTCCTTTGCGGCGAACCGCTTGGCGTAGCTTGCGCCGCGCGCCGCCCGCTTGTCGGATTTGCCGCGTTCGGTCGGCGTGAAGATGCGGTCGAGGAAGCGCTCGCCGTGACGCTCGATAGTCTGCTCGATGCGACGGATGTCGATCAGGTCTGAGCCGAGCCCGATGATCATGGTTCGGGGCTCCGCTTCGCTCCGCACCTCACCATGACGGCCGTCGTCCTGAGGTGCTCCGCGCCGCCGCCGCCATGCTGCCGCACCAACTGCATCACGCGAGAAGCCCCGAAGGACGACTCTCATCCATCAACGCTCGCATTTGCCGGATGGAGTGCTCCAGTCCGACGAAAATGGCTTCGCCGACGAGAAAATGGCCGATGTTGAGTTCCGCGATCTCCGGGATGGCGGCGATCGGTCCAACATTATCATAGGTGAGGCCGTGGCCGGCGTGAATTTCCAAACCGATGGTGGCGCCGTATGTCGCGGCATCGCGGATCGCGGCGAGATGTTCGCCACGTCTCTCACCTATCGCCTCCGAATAGGCGCCGGTATGCAGCTCGACGACCGGCGCACCGAGCGACCGCGCCGCATCGAGCTGCCTGCGATCCGCTTCGATGAATAGCGAGACGCGCACGTTCGACTCGGCCAACGCTCGCACAATGGGTGACAGGCGGCGGTTGTGCTGACCTGAGGCGTCGATGCCGCCTTCCGTCGTCCGTTCCTCGCGCTTTTCGGGCACGATGCAGGCGGCATGCGGCCGATGCTTCAGCGCAATCGCCAGCATCTCATCGGTTGCCGCCATTTCAAGATTCAGCGGCAGGTCGATCTCGCCCGAGAGGCGCTCGATGTCGTCGTCGGAAATGTGCCGCCGGTCTTCGCGCAGGTGCGCCGTGATGCCATCGGCGCCAGATTGCGCCGCAAGTTTCGCCGCGCGAATGGGATCGGGGAATTTGCCGCCGCGCGCGTTGCGGATCGTCGCCACGTGATCGATGTTCACGCCGAGACGAAGCCGCGACATCCGCTTATCCGTGGTCGTGGCCGCACTTGCTGCAGGCGATAGCTGCGAGCGGCGCCCATTTGCCGTCCACCTTGCCGACCGGCTCGCGGCAATGCACGCAGCGCACGCTCACCATCATAGCAAAGGAGGCGATATAGCCGAGAGCGCAGATCACAAGCTGTTGCCAGTGCAGGCCGCGGAAAAAAGCCTGACTTGCGCTGGCGCCGAAACCGAGTGCCAGCACCTCGAAAACGTAGAATTCCGCCTTCTTCGGAAGCTGCGGAACCTTCAGCGCACTGGGCCGCCACGGCCTGTTTCCACCTTCGATCACGTTGCACGCCCCTTCAGGTCCAGCCCGGACCCTCGCTGCTTCGGCACTGAGGTGTCAGTGCCGGAGACCATCATGGAAAGCAAGTCTCTCCTGTGTCATCTGAAGGATGAATTAAGCCGGCTCTGCCTCGCGGACGCGATCCACCGCCTCCACCACGGCATTCACGCGGAGCGCCCCGATGATGTTCTCGAGATGCGCCACGTCCCGCACCTCGATGTCGACCAGGAATTCGAAAAACAGCGGATTGCGGCTGGCCACCTTCAGATTTGATATATTGCCGCCATTGTTGCCGATGACGGTCGCCACCGCCGCGAAGGCGCCGGGTGTGTTGCGGACGCGGAGGGATATGCGGGCAGCGGAAGCACCGGCTTCTGCGGCATGAGCGCCCCAACTCACATCGAGCCAGTCCTCCATTTGATGCTTCTCCAGTTCGCCGCAGTCGATCGTGTGGATCACGGCGCCCTCGCCGCGCTCCATGACACCGACGATGCGGTCGCCCGGCAGCGGATGACAGCAGGTGCCGAGCTTGTAAGAGATTCCTTCGGTCTGGCCCTTGATCGAGATCTTCTTCACATCCTTTCCGGCCGCGCGCGGACGCATCTTGCGTGCCGGGTCGCGCTTCAACTCCGGGAAGACGGCTTCCAGCACTTCCGCACCGCGCAGCGCACCGCGGCCAACCTCGACGAGCACATCCTCTCCCTTGGCCAGCCGAAGCTTCTTGGCGACCTCTTCAATGGCCTTATCCGTGAGTTCCCGGTGTTCGTCGGAGAAGCTTCGCTCCAGGATCTTGCGGCCCAACTGGATATGCTCGTCGCGTTGGGCGTGCCGCAGGAACTTGCGGATTTCGAAGCGCGCGCGTCCGGTGACGGCAAACTGCTCCCACAGCGGCGATGGGGTCTGATCCCTGGTGCGGATGATCTCCACCTGGTCGCCATTCTTGAGCGGCGTATGCAGAGGCACATGGGCGCCATTCACCTTGGCCCCCACCGTCGTGTTGCCGACATCGGTGTGAACGGCATAGGCGAAATCGATTGGCGTGGCCCCCCGCGGCAGGTTGATCAGGTCGCCTTTCGGCGTGAAGCAAAACACCTGATCCTGATACATGCTCATGCGCGAGTGCTCGAGGAACTCTTCCGCCGAGTTGCCGTGCTCGAGCAGATCGACCATGTCTCGCAGCCACTGATATGCGCTGTGGGCGCTGGTATCGCGATCCTCGACGCGCTCGCGATAACGCCAATGCGCGGCCACACCCCGTTCGGCCACGTCGTGCATTGTGTCGGTGCGGATCTGCAACTCGACCCGCTGCTGTTCGGGGCCGATTACAGTGGTGTGGATGGAGCGGTAGCCGTTCGTCTTCGGATTGGAGATGAAATCCTTGAAGCGCTCGGGAATCATCCGCCAGCTCTGATGCAACACGCCGAGAGCGCGATAGCACTGGTCCGTTGTTTTCACGATTACGCGGAAGCCGAAGATGTCCGACAATTGCTCGAAATTGAGCTGCTTGTCCTTGAGCTTGCGCCAGATGGAATAGGGCCGTTTGGCCCTGCCGTAGACGGCAGCATCGATGCCGTCGTCATCAAGCGCCTGCTTGAGCTGATCGGCGATGCGGCCGATGCGCTCACCGGATTGCGCGTCCAAGCGCGCCAACCGCGTCACGATCGAGTTGCGCGCTTCCGGATTGAGTTCGGCGAAGGCAAGGTCTTCCAGTTCCTCGCGCATGTTCTGCATGCCGATACGGCCGGCCAGCGGCGCGTAGATGTCGAGCGTCTCCTGCGCGATGCGGCGGCGCTTCTCCGGCTTCTCGATGAAGTGGAGCGTGCGCATGTTATGGAGCCGGTCGGCGAGTTTCACCAGAAGCACGCGAATGTCGTTCGACATCGCGAGCATCAGCTTGCGGAAATTCTCGGCCTGCTTGGTGCGCTCGGAGAACAGCTCGAGCTGAGACAGCTTGGTGACGCCGTCGACGAGATTGGCGATCTCCTCGCCGAAATTCTCCTTCACGTCCTCGATGGTAACGTAGGTGTCTTCGACGGTGTCGTGCAGCAGCGCCGTCGCGATCGTCGGCACGTCGAGCTTCAGGTCCGTCAGGATCGCGGCGACTTCGAGCGGATGACTGAAATAGGGATCGCCGGAGGCACGGAACTGCTTGCCGTGCGCCTTCATGGCGTAGACGTAGGCCTGGTTCAGCACGGCCTCGTCGGCCTCATGATCATAGGCCTTGACCCGCTCGACCAGGTCGGTCTGGCGCATGAGCCGCGGCCGGCGGCTGGTCAGGGGGCTGAGGATTTTCCCCAGCATTTCTCCGGTTCGGGCGAGCGCCGACGCCGGCGCGCCCGAGGGGTGAGTCGAGACTTGCGCCGCCTTGCCGGTGGTTTCGGCGGACGTCGAAGCTGCCATGACCGTCACAATATAGGGCATTCCGGGCAGATTTTCGCTCTCATTCGCCAATCGTCGTGCCTGCGGCGTTAACAATTGGACAGGCGTCGTTAGAAGGGCCATGCGCGGCCTTGAGCCACAAAGCATGGTGTGACCAACGGCACCACCCGCCAAATAGGGGCATTCGTTTGCTGTTTGCCGCCAGGAATTCGGCGCTGACCGTTGTGTCTCCCCGACGTACGACCGCTAGATGTGGTAGCGACGTACCGCTCGCGTGCGCCGCCCGGCACCGCATACTTGGCCAACCCCTTCGGCCAGGCTGTCAGGGTTTCCGTGATCACCAGCACCCGCGCTCGCCACGGTTGCCAACAAGCGCCGGCGGCAGAGGACTGTTCCCGAGTACCTTGTTCGTGATCCTGCTGCGTGCGGCTTGCAGGATGGCCCCCTGCAATCCTGCCACGCGAATTCTCGCATTGCGACACATCACGTCCGGCGCCTATCGTGCCGGCGGCGCGCTATTCACCAAACTCACGGAGTCAAAGAACGATGTTTTCAGCCCGTAACCTGTTTCGAACCGCACTGTTGGGCTCTGCGATCGCGCTCTGCGCATTCGCGGCGGCGGCCCAAGCACAGCCGTACCAGATCCTACATGAGTTTGCCGGCCCACCGGCCGACGGCTCCTACCCGTACAACAATGTCAGTTTCGGTTCCGACGGCACGCTCTATGGCACCACAAACCTCGGCGGTGCGAACAACGCGGGCACCGTCTTCGAAATCACGCAGGACGGGACGTACACCGTGCTGCATTCCTTTGACGGCGCAGCCGGCGGCTCCGATCCAAATGCCGGCGTGACTCTCGATCCCAGCAATGGCGACCTTTACGGAACCACGACCTTCGCGGGCAGCGGCGGCGCCTGTCGCGGCGGCTGCGGCGTGTTCTACCGGCTCAGTGCGGGCGGCAAATTCAAGGTCCTGCACGACTTTACTGGCGACGACGGCCGCTATCCGGCAGGCCAACTCGTGCGTGACACGCTGGGCGACATCTACGGCATCGCCACGTCCGGCGGCCCTGGAGAAGGCGGGGCGGTTTTCGAGTATTCGGCCAATGGGAACTTCAGCATCCTGCATACCTTCAGCGGCGCGGACGGATTCGAGCCGCAGGGGTCGTTGCTTCTGGATAGGGCCGGCAATCTTTACGGGGCGACTTATGCTGGCGGCACAGACGATTACGGCACAATCTTCAGATTAAAGCCGAACGGCAGACTGAAGACCTTGTACACCTTCACCGGCGGCAATGACGGCGGCAATCCAACCGGCGGGCTCGATTGGGGTGACCGCGGCACGCTGTACGGGGCGACCAATCTGGCGGGCAACGGGAGCACACCAAACGGCACGGTGTTCAAGCTCGCGCCGGATGGAACGCTGAACACGCTCTACGCCTTCAGCGGCGGCAATGACGGAGCGTATCCGGCAGGCAACGTCCTGTTCATGGGCGGGAAGGCTTATGGCACGACCGCAGGCGGCGGTGCCGATGAGGACGGAGTCGTCTACGCGGTCGATCCCGCCAATGGAAACGAGACGGTTGTGCACGATTTCAACGATACCGACGGCGCCGGTCCTCAGGCCGGGCTGACCAAGTACCGCCAACACCTTTACGGCACGGCGGCCAGCGGCGGCTCGGCGGAGTTCGGCCTAGTGTACCGCGTGAGGAAGGAATAGAGAGACTTTAACAAACCGTCATCCCGTCATCCCCGGGCGCGCCGAAGGCGCAAGTCCCAGGGATCCACTAAAGACCGATGCTCAGCCATCGGCCATCCTGCGCGACGGCAGACGACTGGTTGCTTCAGCACCGCCGAGCAGCGAGGTTGTCCTGTCCATGGATCACCGGGATACACCTTCGCTGCGCTCCGGTGCACCCGGTGATGACGCACGAGGGGTTAGAGTCTCACGCACGCTAACCTGATCTGAGGGATTCGGCTCGCCGAATTCCCAGAATTCGCTGGATTGCCGCGGGCCGATTATTCCTCGTAGTCGCCTTCCGGCTCGGGCTGCGGCTCAGCGCGGCGCTGGGCCTCGGAGGTGAGCGCGCGAAGCAGCTCCTCCTCGGTGACCTGGCGGTGGGCCACGTCCTCGCGGACGTCCTCGTCCGACGGCGTCTCCTCCGGCTCGTCCACCTCGGCGTGCTTCTGCAGCGAGCGGATGAGATTTTCCTTCATCTCGTCCGGCTTGAGCGATTTGGCAGCGATCTCGCGCAGCGCCACGACGGGATTCTTGTCGCGGTCGCGGTCGACGATGGGCTCGGCGCCGCCCGAAAGCTGGCGCGCTCGGAAGGCCGAAAGCAGCACCAGATCGAACCGGTTGGGCACCTTGTCGACGCAATCTTCAACGGTCACGCGAGCCATTCAGGAATCCTTACTTCGTGGTCAATTGCCGGGCGAGCCCGAGGCTGCCGCCTCAAGGGGCGCGGAACATATAGGAGCCACAGGGGCGATGGCAAGGGGCGTCAGGTCTGGTCATTTCTGGGCGTCTGGCGGGCCAGAAGTCAAATTCCAGTTTACCCGCACTGTCAGATGGCAGGCGATAGGTTTGCCGCTCATCATGGCCGGGTGAAACACTTCTTGTGCTGTCCGATCTAAAGCTACTTGGTCCAGTTCCAGGAACCCGGTCGGCTTTGTTACAACCTCATCCGATGCGTGCCCGTCTGTGCCGATCACCGCATCAATTACGACAATGCCCTGATGATTTAGCCGCACTGCCAGCGGCGGATATTTGACCGGCGGCGCATACGCGATCGTCGGCGGAACAACGCCGTTCGCATCGCAGAGCGGAAAGTCGTCGCGTTTCTGCGGTTGCGGTGTCCACTTTACCGGAACCACCAATCGACAGGCCATCGGTTCGCTGTTTCTCGTCGCTGGGTGAAACGTCTCCCATTCGATGAGCTCGTAGTGAAAGAAATTGCTCAACGCCGCCAACGAAAATGTCACAACCAAGATAGTTCGATCCTGGGGTAGGTAATGACAATTGAGAACCACGGTGTTGGGAAAAATGTGACTTTCAAAATGACCGGGCGCCGTAGTCGATACTTGATGCGACTCGAATGAGTTGTTGAGTGCTGCGTTGTGCAACCAGATCGATCCACCGCTGTTGCTCACAAGATCAACGTCAAACCATCCGTTTTCGTCAAGCTCACTAGGGAAGTAATCGGTAGTAGACAGGATCACGAGAGATTCTTGTCGGGCAAGCCTGATCATGCCAGCGCCAGAGTTGTTCCCCTGTTGAAAGTGGACCGGCGCGTTGTCAAATTTCCGTTCGAGGTCGGTGAATGTTTCCATGGCGTCGTGAGTCCGTAAGACCGTAAGTCATGCCAGTATCTGGTTCCAGTAGAGAAAGAGATAGAAGGCGATGATTGCGAGCGGCAGTACGTGCGATTCGGCCGGTTCGCCGCCGAGCGCACTTTAATCGGATTGCCAATTCGCGATGCTCCGCTAAAAGGCGTGCCCGCTGTGGTGCGAAGGGAAATCGCGTGCAAAAGGACTGTGTTCTGCTCGTGTCGCTGGTTGCGGCTGCGTCGCTCAGCGCGCCGGCGTATGCCATTACGCCCAAGTACCGCCTGCCGCTGGAGCCGGTACAGGCAGTCACTGGCAAGCCGCTCACCGTCATCAGCTACGGGAAGCCCGCCGATTTCGTCGCCAAGAGCTATTCCGCCGAGCAAGGAACCGATAAGCCGCTCTCGTCCGGACCGATGGCCGGGCTTGCGCTGACGCAATTGTGGATCGCTGACGGCAATCGCCTCGTGCGGATGAACGGCGTTGTCGATCCGGGGCCACAGATTGCGTCGAGAGTTGCACCCGTCATTGCAGCCAAGCTGAAGGCACCGGCCACGCGGATGCTGCCCAACCAAAACCCGGACACCGATTCCCCCGCAGAGCTTGCCGCGCTGGTGAAGAAGAAAGGTGCTATCCTGGACGTGGAGACGATCCGTTGGGGCTTCGAGTATTTCGAATCCGATCCGAAGCATTTCAGTGTCGTCTATTCCGCGCGGGCGCGGATCACGGACGCCCGCACGGGCAAGTACGTCGCGTTCGTCCATTGCGACCACGAATCGGATTCAAATCCGAAGACCGCGCCGACCTGGGATCAACTGACAGCCGGCAAAGCCGCACTGGTCAAGCAGAAGCTCGCCGCGGCGGCCGCTTCCTGCGTCAAGACGCTGGCGGCCGAGTTGCCCGGCTAAACCGACGCTACTTCCCGGCGAGCGCGCGGGCCGCTTCGACGAACTCGCTCGGCATCATGACGACCGTCATCGTGTTCTGCTCGGCGCCGATTTCGGTGAGCATCTGCATGCGGCGCAGCTCCAGCGAGGCAGGCGTCTTCATGATCTCGTCCGCCGCTTCGCGCAGCTTCAGCGCCGCTTCGTGCTCTGCCTCGGCCTTGATGATGCGGGCGCGCTTCTCGCGCAGCGCTTCGGCTTCCTGCGCCATAGCCCGCTGCATGGACGGGGGGATTTCCACGTTCTTCATTTCGACTGCCTGAATTTCCACGCCCCAGGCTTCCGTCACCTGATCGACGCGTACCTTCAGCATGTCGGCGATCTGCTCGCGCTCCTTCAGCACGTCGTCGAGCGTGTGCTGGCCGATGAGATTGCGCAAAGTGGTGAGCGCGACCTGGATCACGGCATTCCGCACATTCTGCACCTCAATGATGGCGAGATCCGGCTTGACGATGCGGTACCAGATAACCGCATTCGCCTTCACCGGAACGTTATCGCGCGTCATCGCTTCCTGCTGCTCGACACCGTCGGTGAACACACGCAGATCGACGATCTGCGAACGCTCGATGCCAAGCGGCAGAATCCAGAACAGGCCCGGCCCGCGACTGCCGGTGTAACGGCCGAAGCGGAACACCAGCGCACGCTCGTACTGCTGCGCCACGCGGAATCCCGTGATCAGGATGAACACGACCACTGCGAGAACGATGAGAACGGCGACCATGGGACTCTTCCCTCCCCGTTGCACTCTATACGTATGCATCCGCTGAGGCTTTCGCAAACGCGCTGAATTTGCCGCTGCGCCATGGGCTTGCCATGCTAACACGTGTTGCAGAGGGGTCTTTGCGTATGAAGCTTGTCGAACGCGTTCTGGCTGCACTCCTCATCGCCGGCGCACTCGTGACCGCCTGTTACTGGTGGAGCTACTTCACCGGCGGCGATGTTATGGTGTCGCACGCGTGCTGGTACACGGCGTTCGAATCGTCGTTTCCGATTGCGGATGGCTGGATGGCCTTTTGCATGCTAGTTGCCGGCATCGGTTTGTGGCGCGGCCGCCGATGGGGTGCGTTGTTCGGGTTGATGGCAGGCTCCGCCCTCCTCTACCTCGCCGCGATGGACATCACCTTCGATCAGGAAAACGGCATGTATGCGCTGGCGCGGACCGAAGACGCGATGAAGTTCGAGATCTTCATCAATGCGACGACGGTCTTGTTGGGAGGCGCGACGCTAGTCCTGTCGTGGCGTCGTCTCCGCCGCGTCTGACGTTGGCAGCAAAGCGTTCGGTACGGCGGCCGCCGTGCCGGTGCGTTGCGCCATCAGGGGCCGGGCACGGAGCCATGTCGTGACAGCGCGGGCGAGGACCAGACCGAGCGAGAACATGATGCCTACATCGGCCCAGGCGAGTGCCGTCAGGTTGGGATGAAGATTGGGCTGAAAATTCTGTGGCCCGTACGGGTTTCCGCCGCTCATGACGAACTTAAGACCGAAGCGAACGACAAAGAAGCCACCGACCAGCATCAGCCCGATCGGGGTGGCTCGGCTGGTGATTTCGCCGGTCTCCGTATCCAGCGTGAATTCCTGATGATGGGTGGTGAGGAATCCGATCGCACCGCCAGCCGCCAGCGCAACGACGAACCCGGCGACCCACAGCGGCCCCGGTAGCGGCGTCATGGCAAACGTCGCGATGACCGCCGCAATCACAATGGCGGGCGCAATGAACAGCCGCCACGGCTTGACCTTGCGCGGCGCGTTGCGGATCAGCCGGCGTGCCACCAGCGCAATCACCAGAAGCGGCGCCAGATACGGAAGGAGTTGCTGGGTGGTCATGACCGGCTCTTAGACGGGGAAAGTTCCGCAAGCAATTCCTGGGCAGTGCGCCCCGAGACCGGATGGCGCCAGTCCGGCGCGATCTCCGCCAGCGGCTCCAGCACAAAGGCGCGAGCTTGCATCCGCGGATGCGGCAGCACCGGCGGGTCGGCACTCACGCGACCGTCATAGTCGAGCAAGTCGAGGTCAAGTGTGCGCGGCGCGTTGGGGACGCCTCGGCGGCGGCCGAACCGCTTCTCGACTTTGTGCAGGACGTGAAGCAACTCGGAGGGGGACAGTTTCGTTTTGACCTCTGCCACGGCATTAACAAAAGGCGGGTCACTGGGGTCTGGCCACGCAACGGTTTCAAAAAAACCGGACACCCGGACCGGCTCGACACCGCCTGCAGCAAGCGCCGCAAGCGCCGCGCGAAGCGTTTCGGTGGGCGGCCCGGCGGCAGACGGGAGATTGGCGCCGAGCGCGATCAGGATCATCAGACGTTCAACTGCTTATCGTAAAGCGAGGTTTGCATGGGCACAACGATATCCTAGAACGCATTTGGCCATCGGGGACTTTTGCCGAAGGGGCTTTCGCTTTCGATTTGAAATTTCGGAGGAATTCCATGCTGTTTTATCCCCAGGAGAAGCTCGCACTGTTCATCGATGGCGCCAATCTCTACGGCGCCGCGAAAGGCCTCGGCTTCGACATCGACTACAAGCGGCTGCTCGAGCTCTTCGCCCGCAAGGGGGTGCTGGTCCGCGCCTTCTATTACACCGCTGTGGCGGAGGATCAGGAATTCTCGCCCCTCCGGCCGCTGGTCGACTGGCTCGACTACAACGGATTCTCGGTTGTGACGAAGCCGCTGAAAGAGTTCACCGATAGCCAGGGCCGCCGCCGCGTCAAGGGCAACATGGATATCGAACTCGCCATAGATGTGATGGAGCTATCCGACATCGTCGATCACATCGTGATCTTCTCCGGCGACGGCGATTTCCGCAGACTCGCGGAGGCGGTGCAGAAGAAGGGACGCCGCGTCAGCGTCGTCTCCACCATCCGCACCCAGCCGCCGATGGTGGCCGACGAACTGCGGCGGCAGGCCGACAACTTCATTGAGCTGGAAGACCTCAAGCCGATGATCATGCGCGAGGGCGGACCCCGCTCGCTGGGCGGGCACCAGAACAACCACCAGCCGGTCCCGGCGGCGTCGCCATCGCCGCAACAGTACGCGCAGTAGCCGCCGATTATCGAATGACATAATGGCAGGAGCGCCAGGCGCCGGCGCTCTGTCGCATTGCGTCCTGCACTCCGTACGTGCAATTCTGATATGGTGTCATGCCGGGCCTTCCCGGCCACTGGGGCTAGGGGCAAATGTCACGTACTGTGCGCGTTGCAGCAGCGATGGCTGCGCTGTCGTTCGTTGTGGGCTGTGCGTCGCCGGAGATTCCGTACGATCGGTCCGGCGCCGGAAGTGTCCATACGATCGGTGTGTTGACGCCTGACATTCCGGAGAAGCCGAGCGTCATCCTGGCAAGCGATCCGGGTCAGAGCTTCGGCCTGATTGGCGGACTGGTCGATGTGTCGCTGCAGCTCAAGCGCGACGACAAGCTCTACGCCATCCTGCTTGGCCATCACTACACGGTGGGACAGTCGCTCAGCGCCGATCTCGTGACCGCCTTGCAGGCACAGGGATTCAACGTCAAGCCGATTGCCGTCTCCCGCGACAGCTCGGGATTTCTCAAGACCTATCCCACCGAGCCCGGCATTGACGCGTACCTCGATGTCAGCTCCTTCCCTGATGGATTTGGCTATGCCGCAGCGGGAATAGGTTCGTCGCAGCCCTATCGACCCTTTGTCTGGCTCAAGGTCAAACTCGTGCGCGCGAGCGATGGCAGTGTTCTTATGCAGGACACAGTGATGTACAATCCGATCGGCACCAACGATAAGTGGGTCACGGTTTCACCCGATCCCGCTTATCAGTTCGAGGACTTCGACACTCTTACCGGGCACGCGGATTTGTCGGTAAAGGGCGTGGACGTGTCGCTGCGCCAGACGGCGGACCAGGTGGGCAAGCTGCTGCGATGAACGTCGTCGTCCTGGCGGCCGCAGCAGGCCTTTTTGGCTTGTTCAGAAACCCGCATGATTCCGACATTCAGCCGGTGACGAGCCTCGTCGGCCGCAATTGTGCCGCCGCTCCCGACCTGGCGAGTCCAATGGTTCTTCAATACGCCGGCAAGGAAAAGAGCACCGACGCGGCGATCGAGGCGACGGCGCCGTGTGTACTGACGTCCTCAGGGGCCGCTCTCTATCGCGTGTTCCAGCTCCCGCCGCGTACCGCTCTTTATGTGATCACCGTGGTGAGCATGCCTTTCGGAGCATCGCTATTGTCGCCGCGATTGCTGCTGCTCGATGCACAAGGGACGGTGAAACGCGAACTCGCGCGCGATGATCTGATTTTCCGTGGCAATGACCTGTCCGCGCGCTTCCGCAGCCACCCGGATGAAGTGTATCTGGTTGTGGAATCGGATGCTGGCCTGGTTGGCAATGCACTCTCTCGAACCGCCGAAAGCACCAACGTATACGTCTCGGCGGCGGCCAATGTAATCTATTCGATTCACACCGGTAATGACGTCACCATGCAGTACGTCTACTCACATACGGGACCGATCGAGATCACCTTGGAGCCGCTTCCAACACCGCATTGACGGCAAGGCTTGACCGGCCGCGGCAGGGACGCTCTTCTGTCGCGAATATCATGCCCCAGCTTGCTTGCCATCACGAGCCGCCGCACGATTGTCCGCTGTGTCCGCGGCTCAAGAGTTTTCGCGATGCGAACCGGCTGAAATTTCCCGACTACTTCAACGATCCGGTGCCGGCCTTCGGCTCGCCCGAAGCACGGCTTCTGATCCTCGGGCTTGCTCCGGGGCTGCATGGGGCCAATCGCACCGGACGGCCGTTCACCGGCGACCATGCGGGCGTGCTTCTCTACGGCACGTTGAAAAAACTGGGGCTGGCGCGCGGGACGTATGGCGAGCGCGCCGATGATGGCCTCGAACTCATCGATTGCGCCATTACCAATGCGGTGCGGTGTGTGCCTCCGGAAAACAAGCCGCTGCCGGACGAAGTCAGCACCTGCCGCCAATTCCTGGCGGCGACCATCGGGGCCATGCCGAAGCTTCACGCCATCCTTTCACTCGGAAAGATTTCGCATGACAGCGTCTGCACGGTCCTCGGCGTGCCGAAGAAAGCCCACCCATTTGCCCACGGGGCAAAACACGAGCTGGAGCGCCTCACCCTTATTTCGAGCTATCACTGCTCCCGCCTGAACACGAACACTGGCGTTCTGACGGCGAAAATGTTTGAAGATGTGTTGCGGGTTGCAAAGGACGCGGCGGGAATCGGCGGGCGATGATCATCTCCTATCTTCACAATTTCATCTTCATCAAGACGAAAAAGACTGCAGGCACCACGGTCGAGATGGTACTGGCGCCGCTGTGCGGGCCGGACGACATCATTACTCCTCTGGGCAAGCGGGAAGAAATGATACGGGGCAACGGTGTCCCGCTGTGCCGCAATTACTCATCCGATCCCGCCGCCGAACAAACCCTACGCGACTTGATGATGGACGCATCCAGAAATCGGGAGCTGCGGCGCAAGCTGGGGGAGGAACTGAGCGCACGGATAGGCACACACACCGGTGCAGCTGGCATCAAGAACCGGGTGTCGCCCGATTTCTGGAACAAGGCGTTCAAATTCACGGCGGAACGGCATCCATACGAGAAGGTCGTCTCCCTTGCCTACTTTACGTTCAAACCGAGCAAGACAGATGCACCCTGGGACGAACACCTGAACACCACCGTGAAGCGCGGCAGCTACGGCGGCGATCAGTATTATACCGTCGACGGCAAGGCGGTGGTCGATGAGTTCATCCGTCAGGAGCGCCTGCACGAAGATCTCAAGCGTGTCGGAGCTCGACTGCAGCTTTCCATTCCCGACGAACTCCCCCGCTCCAAGACAAAAACACGGCGCGACAAGCGTCCCGCCAGGGAAATTCTGAACGAGGAGCAAAAAGCGATTATTCGAAACAAATGCAGACTCGAATTCGAACTCCTCAACTATGAACCATAGCCCACTCCAAGGCTCCCAGCCGTCGGAGTCGGCGACCATCCGACGGGATGCGCGCCTCTTTCCCGATGCACCAAATCCGGATACGTGGAGGGCTGGCTGGTCAATGAGCGCGTCCTAATGATCGTTTCGTTTCTTCACAATTTCATCTTCATCAAGACACGCAAGACGGCGGGCACCACGGCGGAACTCGTACTGGCACCCCATTGCGGCCCTGACGATATTATTACGCCACTCGGGAACGATGAGGAGCGACTTCGCGGCAACGGCCGTCCTCTATGCCGGAACTTCACGGAAGATCCCGAGTG
>DASYBT010000108.1:0-14685 GCA_036500585.1 Rhizomicrobium sp. | reverse complement strand
AGAAGAATGCCACGATCTCGAAAGTCGCTTTCGAAGGACCGATCAGCGGTCTTGCGTGGCCGGCGCTGTTGCGGAAACTGGATCGGCTCGATCCGTCTTACAAACACTAATGGCGATGGATGGCCGGGTCGCGCTGCGCTGCCCGGCCATGACGGGGTTCTAAGGACATGAAATTCGGAATCGGACAGTCGGTCAGGCGGACCGAGGACATTCGCTTCGTCACGGGGCAGGGGCAGTACACCGAAGACCTGCATTTTGAACGCGAAACGCACGCGGCGTTTCAGCGCAGCCCCTATGCGCACGCCAAGATCACAGCGCTCGACACCTCGGCTGCGGAGTCCGCGCCGGGTGTCATCGCGGTGCTGACCTACAAGGATGTTGAGGCCTTCGGCGCCAATCCGATGCCCTGCATGGCGCCGCTGCGCAATCGCGACGGCTCGGCCATCAAGCAGACGCCGAAGCCGCTGCTGGCCAAGGATGGCGTCACGTTCACCGGCGAAGCCGTCGCCATGGTGATCGCAGAGACCTACGCTCAGGCTGTGGACGCCGCCGAATTGGTGAATGTGGAATACGAGGCGTTAGATGCCGTCGGGACGCTGGCTGCCGCGCCGAGCGGTCCGCAAATCTGGGCGGGCGCGCCGAACAACGAATGTTTCGATTGGGCGATGGGCGAGGAAGAAAAGTGCCGCGAGGCCTTTGCCCGCGCTGCGCATGTCGCAACGGTGGAAGTGGTACAGAACCGCGTCGCGCCATCGTCGATGGAAACCCGCAACGCCATCGGCCTCTACGATCCGGCAGCGGACAAATACACGCTCTATTCCGGCAATCAGGGTTCCAAGACCCTCCGTGGCAGTGTGGGCAACGTCCTGAATCTTGAATCCGGCAAGCTGCACGTCATCACCAAGGACGTGGGCGGCGGCTTCGGCATGAAGGGCTTCATGTATCCCGAGCAGCCGCTCGTGCTGATCGCGGCGAAAAAGACCGGCCGGCCGGTGCGCTGGATCAGCACGCGCACGGAAGCCTTCCTCAGCGATGATCACGGGCGCGATATGATCACCAGAGGCGAGCTCGCGCTCGATGCGAATGGCAAAATTCTGGCGCTGCGCATCAGCGGCACCGCCAACATGGGCGGCTACCTGTCGCAGTTCAATCCGTTCATCTCGACCCTCGCCGGCGGACGAATCTTCGGCGGCGTTTATCGCGTGCCGCTCGTGTTCGCCGAGGTCAAAGGCTACTTCTCCAACAGCGGCCCCATCGACGCGTATCGTGGTGCCGGGCGTCCGGAAGCTGCTTATCTCATGGAGCGGCTGATGGATGCCGCCGCGCTCGAGACCGGCATTGATCGTGTCGAACTCAGGCGGCGTAATCTGCCTGGACCCGACGAGCTGCCTTACCAGAACTGGTTCGGCATTTCGTATGATTCCGGTGATTACCCGCGCATGCTGGATATGGCGACACGACGCGCCGACATTGCCGGTTTCGCGGCGCGCAAGGCGCAATCGAAAGCCCGCGGCAAACTCCGTGGCCTTGGCATCGCCTATTATGTCGAGATCACGTTCGCCGTCGGCAGCGAGCCGGCGCGCGTGAAATTCACGGACAATGGCGGCGTCGAGTTGTACGTCGGGACACAGTCGACCGGGCAGGGGCATGAAACCGCATTCGCGCAGCTTGTTGCCGAGCGCCTCGGCGTGCCGTTCGAGTCGATCACGGTCAAGCAGGGTGACACCGACTGGGTGAATGGCGGCGGCACCGGCGGCTCGCGCTCGCTCAACATGTCTGGCGGCGCGCTGGAGATTTGCTCCGATGAAGTGATCCGCAAAGGAAAGGCCGCTGCCGGACAGGTGCTTCAGGCAGGCGGCAAGGATGTGGGTTTTGAAGTTGTCGAAGGCACCGGCCGCTTCCGTGTCGAAGAAACCGATCGCGCCATTACCGTCGGTGAACTCTCTGTCACCTTGAAGCGCGAGAAAATTCCCGGCTTCGAAGAAGGTCTCGACAGCGACGGCACCTATGTCGGCCAGGCTTCGACATTCCCGAATGGCTGCCACATCTGTGAAGTGGACGTGGATGAGGAAACCGGCGCAGTGGAGATCGTCTCATACAAAGTGCTCGATGATTTCGGCCGCGTGATCAACCCAATGCTGGTGGGGGGTCAGGTTCACGGCGGCGTGGTTCAGGGCATTGGCCAGGCGCTGATGGAGAACGTCGTCTACGATGCCGAAAGCGGACAGCTCCTGACTGCCAGCTTCAGCGATTACGCCATGCCGCGCGCGGACGATCTGCCGGATATCGACTTCGCGTACGAAGAGATCTGGTGCAAGACGCACGCGCTTGGCGCCAAGGGCTGTGGCGAGGCGGGAACCGTCGGCGCGTTGCCGGTGGTGATCAGCGCAGTGGCCGATGCCATCGGCGTGCCGCACATCGACATGCCGGTGACACCGGAGCGCGTCTGGCGCGCGATGCAGGCGAAAGCGGCCTGATCGATTTACGGTGTTCCTGACGGGCCTTGCGTCGCTGCGGCAGGCTGCGGTGCGGGGGCCGGAGCCGATGCAGGCGCTGCGCCGACGGGCGCTGCGACCGGATCGTGCGGGAGCATTTGCGGCCAGCTCGTAGTCGCCGATCGCTTTCGTCAGCGCATCCTTCTCATCGCAATCATCGGGGCAGAGTCGGATCAGCTGCGCAAGTTCTCCCTTCGCCTGATCGAGTTGATGCATTTTCAGGTACAGCTCGCCAAGGTATTCGTGAACGCCCTTGTGATCGGGATCGTGCGCCAGCGCACGTTGATAGAAGTCGAGCGACGTCGGATAATTTCCCAGCATGCGGTGCGTGTAGCCGAGATAGTTCAGCACGTCGGCGTTATTCGGTCTTTCTGCCAGAGCGCGATCAAGATAGGGAAGTGCGTCCGAATACTTTTCGTGATGGATGAGGCGCACGGCCGTGGAGTAGTCATCCTGGGTCAGGGCATTGCGCATGCCTCCGCCGCCATAGCCGCCGGTACTCCCGCCATCCCCGCCGCCACCTATGGCCAACGCCGCCGACGCGGCCATCAGGCTTGCCGCTCCGACCATCGTAAGGATCGTCTTGCGCATGGATATCCCTCCATCATCGAGCCGCCAGTGTAGCAGGTTTTGCCGCGCCGCTCCGATTGACTTGAGGGGCCGCCCGCCTGATGGTGGACGCATGGCCGCCCGGATTTCTTCCCTGCCTATCGATATTTCCGATGAAGGCCGGGTCCCGCGGCGCAAGCCCGAGAGCCTATCGAAGATCAAAACCGCGGCGCGCAAGTTGTTCGTCGAACGGGGCTACGATGCCACACGCCCGCAGGACATCGCGCGCGAAGCCGGCCTCGGTCATGGCACGTTCTATCTGCACTATCCCGACAAGCGCGCCTGCTTCCTGGCCTTTGTCGAGGATGCGCGGCAGGAGCTCGATGCCTATGTGCAGGAACGGGTAAGGGATGGCGCCTCGCTGGAGTCGCTCATTGCCGCCACATTGAACGCGATTTACGACTACGCCGAGAGCCATCCCGGCGTCCTCACTGCCGCGATGACGGACGAAGCCGTGATCGATGCCGAAGGTGTCCAGGCCATTCCGCTGCTGCAGCGCTGGGGCGCCGATTGGGCGAGGGCTGTCCGCGCGGCGGCGCAGGCCGGCCGCGCAGCCTCCGATTACGACGTTGAGGTTGTAGGGCAGGCGATCGTCGGCGCCATCCATCAAGCGGCAAGCGAGGGTCACCGATCGGGCCGCGGCCGCGAACGGGTGATCCAGAATCTCACGCATTTTCTCGTCAAAGCCCTGCGGCCCTGAGCCTGACGACCGGACCGGCGGTTGACACCGGCCACTAACTGACAAAATATCAGTCTCACTCAGTTGGGGTCCGAGCCATGGACAAGCTCAGCTATACGCGTGACGAGCTTCTAGCGAACCACGCCTTCGCCAAGCCGCATTTGGAAGCGAATTACCGGCTGCACGGCGGCTTCGAGGCAGGCGGCAAGTACATCTCACCGCGAACCTTGCACCGCTGGCCGGCCATCGAGGCCTGGAGCCGCGCGCTGAAGTCGAGCGGGAGAGAGCTTATCGAATCGTCTCAGCAGCTCATGGCGGACGGTCATTTTCCGTCAGTGCCGCAACAGCAATTCCTGCTCGATTTGGAACTGGCACAGACACTGTGGGATTCGCTGACGATCACCGGTGTGGTCGAGGGGCGTGGCCGCCGCCTTGCCGAAGCAACGGCGCCAGATTTCCAGAGCATCGTTGTGGAGGATATTTCCAACACGGCAGTGGGGCATCTGAACAAGGGGCTGCTCGAGGCCCACGGCTTCGACGAGGGCGGCGATCCGGCGCGCGGCGAAGGCGGGCACGATGCCATGTGGTTTGCCGTCCGCGATATGCTCTTCGGCGCCGATGCCTTTCCGCCGCCTGACGTGCCGGAAAGCCTCGCGCGGCCGGAGCTCGGCCGGCTCATGCCGCAGATCCCGAAGGAGCATGAGGATTGGATCCTTCTCCTGATGAATGTGCTGATGATCGAAGTGCGCGCTGAAAACTTCTTTAGCTTCTGCACGACGTTGATGCGCGATCCAGGAAGTTTCCGTGACCGCCGCGAGGCCGCGATGCATGCGGCGGACCTAGTCGACCGAATCCGCCAGGATGAAGCGCCGCATGTCGGCTACTTGACGGTGGTCGTCTCCGAACTGCGCAGCTTTGCGTTCAAGACGTCGGACGGAGGCTTTGTCTCCGGCGCGGAAATGATCGACCCCATCTGGCGCGGCATGGTGCACTGGCATGCGGTCGCCAATCGCGATTTCGAGAGGGAGCGCGTCCGTAAGCATCTGCGCGATCTGCTCGGCCGCCAACCGAACGGTGCCGCCCTCGTGAATCAATTCGAAAATCTCGAGCAGAGGCGCGCCGCATGATCACCGACTTTCGCGGCAAGACCGCATTCATCACCGGCGGCGCCAGCGGCATCGGGCTTGGCATGGCCCGCGCGTTCGGACGCGCCGGGATGAATGTCGTCGTTGCCGATATCGACAAGAAAACGGCCGCGGCTGCGGTCGAGCACCTCGCCACCCAGCAGATCAAGGCGGTGCCTGTCTTCTGCGATGTCGGCGAGAGAGGTTCGGTTCGGGAGGCGGCGCTTGAGGCCATCGCCGCGTTCGGAAAGGTTCACGTGGTCTGCAACAACGCCGGAGTCGCGGTCGGCGGCCAGATGGGCAGCGTCGGCGAACGCGACTGGGACTGGATCGTCGATGTCAACCTCAAGGGCGTGGTGTATGGCACCGAAACCTTCGTGCCGCTGATCAAGAGCCACGGCGAGGGCGGGCATTTCGTCAACACGGCATCGATGGCCGGGATGGTGAGCCCGCCGGGGCTCGAGCCCTACAGCGCCACCAAATTCGCAGTGGTCGCGCTGAGTGAAGGCTGGTTCATGCAGCTTGCGCCGATGAATATCGGCATTTCGGTGTTGTGCCCCGGATTCGTCCGCACGCGCATCCACGAAAGCGGCCGCGGCAGGCAGGATAGGTATGGCGGCCAGGGCGAGGTCGATCCCGGTGTGGCCGCCGATCGCGAGGCGGCGGCCCAGCAGGTGCTGAGCGGAATCGATCCAGATATCGTCGGCGAGCGTGTGTTGGAGGCGGTGAAGGTCGGCGAAATCCATATCTTCACCCATCCCAATATGAAGCCATTTGTTGAGCAGCGCTTTCAGATGATCCTCGCGGCGTTTGATAAGGCGGAGCAAAGCGAGGCGCTGAAGGCGGTGAAAGAGTGGGCACCGGCGCCGATGCTTGATCCGAACGTGAAGCCATGAAGTTCGGCATCTTTTACGAGCACCAGCTGCCGCGGCCCTGGCATGAAGGCGACGAGCTGAAGCTGTTTCAGGATGCGCTCGATCAGGTGGAACTGGCCGACCGCCTCGGTATCGATCACGCCTGGGAAGTCGAGCACCATTTCCTCGAAGAGTATTCGCATTCCTCGGCGCCGGAGGTGTTTCTCGCCGCCTGCTCGCAGCGCACGAAAAACATCCGGCTCGGACACGGTATCGTGCTGATGCCTCCTGGCTACAATCATCCCGCTCGCGTCGCGGAGCGCATTGCCACGCTCGATCTCGTGTCGAATGGCCGCGTCGAGTTCGGCACCGGCGAATCATCCGCCGCGCTTGAATTGGGCGGCTACCGCGTGCCGGTCGAGAAGAAGCGCGAGATGTGGCGCGAGACTACCGAACAGTGCCTCAACATGCTGGCCATGGATCCGTATCCCGGCTTCAAGGGCGAGTATTTCGATATGCCCTGCCGCAACATCATGCCGAAGCCGGTGCAGAAGCCGCATCCGCCTGTATGGGTGGCTTGCTCGAACCGCGAGACGATCAAGCTCGCGGCGCGGCTTGGCATTGGCGCGCTGACGTTCGCCTTTGTCGATCCGCAGGAAGCCAAGCAGTGGGTGGACGACTATTACCGCATCCTCCGCGAGGAGTGCGTGCCGATCGGGCATGCCGTCAACCCGAACATCTGCATGGTGACGGGCTTCTCTGTTCATCGCGATGGCGAGGAGGCGCGCCGCCGGGGCCTCGATGGCTTCAAGTTCTTCGGCTACGCGCTCGGCCATCACTATATCTTCGGCGAGCACAAGCCTGGCCGCACGAACGTCTGGGAGAAGTTCGAAGCGGTGAAGGATGCCATGCCCTCCAACGCCGGCGCCGGCGGCATAGGCACGCCCGACGAAATGCGCACCCACCTGCGCAAATTTGCGGAATCGGGCGTCGATCAGGTCGCGTTCATCCAGCAGGGCGGCCGTAATCGCCACGAAGATATCTGCGAGGCGCTCGATCTTTTCGCGCGGGACGTCATGCCTGAGTTCAAGGAACAGGAAGCCGAGCGGCAGAAGCGCAAGATGGAGGAGCTCGCCCCATTCGTCGAACAGGCCTTCGCCCGGAAGCAATGGATGAAATCGGTTAAGGACGAAGAGATTCCCACTGTTGTGGCGCTTGGCCGCCAGATCACCCAACCGCGCACTGCAGAAGAAGAAAAGACCGCCAGCATCTGGTCGCAAACCGCCGCCGTGCCTTTGGAAGACCCGGCCGAGACCCGCACCGCAGCCGAATAGAATTCAACCAAAAGTTGCTTGCAGTTCGAACAATTAATGACCACAATCTAGGCGTGCCGTTCTGGTGCGAGTGCCTGCGTTAGCTGAAATCTCGTCGTTCGCGTCTGTGGTTGGGGCAGGCGACACGGCTTTGTTGGGCGAGTTCGGTGGGGGGAGAAGCAGACACTCAGGGCGCCTCTGCGCTTGGCGCGGAGGCATGCCTGTCGCGGCAGGCTGCCAGGTGCGAAGACCTCGCGGCGCGCGCGGATTCATCGCTTTTGGAACGTCGTCTTCTGCCGGCCTATTTGCGGCACGGCTGCATGCCCCTGTCGCGGAACGCAGCCGTACTTTCCGTCGGCGTCACCAACGATGTCGTCCGCGAGCGGCTGCGGGCGGAGTTCGGGTCTGCAGTCGACCTCGTCAACATGCCGAAGCACGAACTGACGCGAACCCTCGAGCACCGTTTCCAGGATGTGCTGCGCGATGAGGTCACATTGGAGCTGGAGCGAAACGAGCCGCAGTTTTCTGCGCGATCGGTGGTCACGCGCACGCAAGGAAGGGCATTGGCTGTCGCGGGCATCGTGTTGCTTCTGTCGCTCGCGATCGTTCCGTCATTGGCGGGAGTCCTGCTCGCCGGGATCGTCACCGCCGGCTATCTCGCCAACGCGGTGTTTCGCGGCTGGCTCTTTTGGGTTGGGTCCGAAGGCGCGGAGCCTCATCCAGACGCATTGCTCATCGACGATCCCGAGGATTGGCCCGAGTACACAATCCTGGTTCCGATGTACCGCGAGTCGAATGTCGTTCCGCTGATCGTCGCGGCCTTGCGTGCGCTCGACTACCCCCAAGCACGTCTCGACGTGAAGCTTGTTATCGAGGCGGACGATCTAGACACCCTCGAAGCCGCCTATCGGGCGACGGAGCACTCATCCTTCGAAGTCCTGCATGTTCCCGTCGGCGAGCCCCGTACCAAGCCGCGCGCCTGCAACTACGCGCTTCGCTTCGCGCGCGGCGAATTTCTGGTCATTTACGACGCGGAGGATCAGCCGGAGACGGATCAACTGAAGAAGGCCGTCACGGCGTTTCGCAACGCACCTGCGGATGTCGCCTGTCTGCAGGCTCGCCTCAATTTCTTCAACGCGAAGGAGAATTGGATTACAAGAATGTTCGCATTGGATTATGGCTTGTGGTTTGATTACCTGCTCCCGGGATTGGATCGTCTTGGAATTCCGATGCCGCTCGGCGGCACGTCCAACCACTTCCGCGTCGACGCGCTGCGCGCCATCCACGGCTGGGATCCGTTCAATGTCACCGAGGACGCCGACCTCGGCATTCGTCTTGCGCGGCTCGGATTTCGTGTGCGCACGTTGGATTCGACCACATACGAAGAGGCGACCAACGCCTTCGGCAATTGGCTGCGTCAGCGCACACGATGGATGAAAGGCTACGCCCAGACCTGGCTGGTGCATATGCGGTCGCCGCCGGATTTGCTGCGCAATGCCGGCGTTGGAGGTTTTTTCGGCTTCCAGCTTTTCGTCGGCGGCTCGGTCCTTTCTGCTTTGCTCAATCCCCTGCTGTGGCTGATTTTCATTGCCTCCTATTTCGTGCCGCTGCCGCTGTTCGGTCTCGCTTGGATCACGGGACCGCTGTCGGCATTCGGTTTGGTGTTGGGCAATGCGTTGTTCGCTTATCTCGCGATGCTCGGACCTTACCGTCGTGGCTGGCTGGAACTCTCTCCATATGGGCTGACGGTCCCGGTTTACTGGTTGCTGATTTCGTGGGCTGCGTATCGCGCGCTTTGGCAACTCGTGCGCAATCCGTGGCACTGGGAGAAAACGGCGCACGGCCTGACCCGCATGCCAACCGCCATCCATGCCGGGGAACACTCTTGATCATTCGATTGCTGATACTCCTGACGTTGTGTGGTGCGCTGGGTTTCACTGTCTGGACTCGTCTGTCCGCGTCGGGTGCAGGCTTCGGCTCGTCGGCGGCACTGAGTGTCCTTGCTGTTGCGCAGCCCGAGCTCGTGTTCGGCACAAAGACAATTCCTGCGGTTGCGTTTGCACTATGCGCTTCGATGGCATTGGCAGGAATCCTGCGCTTTGCCCGGCAGCAGGATGCGCGCCTGGTCGTTCTGCTTGGGACTTCCCTTGCCGGCGCCGGAATCGTCAGCCCGCTTGGCGGTGCGCTGACCCTGGCCGCCGTCCCGTTCGCATTTCCCATGGCGGGAAGCGCACGCGCGCCCTCGCGAACGTTTGGTCTGCTGGTGCTTCTGCTTTTTCTGCCGGTGCTGGCAGGCCTCGTGCTGACTTGGCTCTGGTTTGCGCGGCATTTCGCCATTCCGGACTGGATCGCCTTGATTGGAGGAGGGACGCAGCGGCGCGTGGGAAGCCAGATTTACCTGCTTCTGCTGTTTCTGCCGCTTGCTCCAGCGCTCGCGTATAGCGCAGCGCTGCAGGTGAGGAGCGCGGCTGTCGTGTTTCTGGCTGCCACATCCTTGTGCCTGACGGCACTCGTGTTGCGGCTTTGGGGCAGCGGCGATTATTCGCTTCCGCTGCTCGCCTGCGCGGCGCCGTTCTCCTTGCTTCTCATGGCCGACCTACCGGACACCAGCTCACTCCCGGCTCTGGCGTGCGGGACATGTGGTGCGGTCCTGTCCTGGGCCGCGGCATTCGGGACCAAGGCAGTTTGACGGCCCATGTCGAACGCCCGAACGCTTCTCCGCGGTGCGACCATTGCAGCGGCACTTGCGTCATTACCGGCACCTGCATGCGCAGGAGCCTGGACTTTGCCCGCGGGCGATACACAAGCCATCACGGGCGCGATCCTCAGCAATGCCAACGCAACGTTTGGTAGTTCGGGGCACGCAACGCCCGTGCTGTTTCGAAAGTTGCTGGTCGGATCCTATGTCGAGCACGGTATCCTGGACGACGTGACGCTCATTTTTGCCCCCGAATACGCGACCGCAACGGAGGAGGGGCCGAATCAGCCGTTGATTCATGTGCACGATTTCGCACTCAAAGCCGGTGTGCGCGTACGCCTCGAAGACTCCTTCGGCGTGTTTTCGGCCGAGGCTTCCTTCAAGACCGCGGGTGGCTTCGATATGTCGGTGACCACCCGCAACGATTCTGGCAAGGAAGCCGAACTACGCCTCTTGTACGGCACGAATTTCACCGTGTTCCACCGCGGTGGTTACATCGACCTCGAAGTAGCGGAGCGATACATCACCGGTGCCAGGCCAAGCGAGACTCCTATCGATCTGACTGTCGGTCTGAAGATCACCAAATCCATCACCTTGATGGCGCAGAGCTTCAATATCATCGCCGATGGCGAAGGGAAGCCGCCCTATCGTTACTATCGGTCGCACAAGCTTGAGTTCGGTGTGCTGCAGCGATTGTGGAACGGCGTGTATCTGCAAAGCGGCGGATTCATTTCGCCATTCGGCCAGAACGCGTTGGTCGAGCATGGGGCCGACGCATCGCTGTGGGTTCAGTTCTGAGCTAGTGCACGTTGCGCTCGGCGCCGGCCCAGAAGCGGCTGCGGATCGCCTTCTTGTCCATCTTGTTGTTGGCCGTTTTCGGGATATCGTCCCAGAACTCGACCGATTTCGGCGCCTTCACGCCGCCAAGCCTGTTCTTGCAATGGGCGATGATGTCCTCCTCGGTAACGTGTGCGCCTTGCGCGCGCACCACAATGGCCTTGATCGCCTCGCCCCATTTTTCGTGTGGCACGCCGATCACGGCGCATTCGGCGACGCCGTTCATCTCCATGATGCAGGCTTCGACTTCGGCTGAGAACACATTGAATCCGCCGGTGACGATCATGTCCTTCTTACGATCGACGATGTAGAGATAGCCGTCCGCATCGCGATAAGCCACGTCACCGGTGTGGTGCCAGCCCAAGCGGCGCGCTTCGGCCGTCGCTTCTGGCTTCTCGAAATAATCGTGGCTCACCAGCGCGCCCCGCACGACGATCTCGCCACGCTCTCTCGGCGGCAGCAGATTGCCGTCATCATCCATGATGCCGACGCGCACGGGATAGGTGGGCTTGCCGCAGCTTTTGAGCCGCTCCGGATGATCGCCACGCGCCGCCGCCGAGACAATTTCCGGCGGCAGCCACGTTGTGATGAGCGGGCTTTCCACCTGGCCATAGCACTGGCACACGCAATCGCCAAACACCTCGACCGCCTGCTTCATCTTGTCGGGCGAAACCGGCGAGCCGACCAGCAGCAGGATCTTCAGGCTGGAGTAGTCGAACTCGCGCACGCGCGGATGATCGAGCATGGCGTAGCAGGCCGTCGGGGGCAGATAGATGTGCGTGGCGCGGTATTTCTGGATATTCTCCATCACAGCCAACGCATCGAAGCCCGGCATGATCACATTGGTGGCGCCGAAGCTGAGGCAGGCGCTGGAAACCGGTCCCGCCGCGTGCGTGAGCGGCGCCGTCACCAGGCACACGGGATCCTTCGTGCCGCGCTGCCAAAAGTTCGCGCACATCTCCTGCATCGTGCCCCAGCCGAGATTGGTGACATTCACGCCTTTGGCGGGCCCTGTCGTGCCGCCGGTGGGGAAGATGCCGACGACGTCGTCGAGATTGCCGAAGGCGTCGCAGTCTTCGGCGAAAGACACATCCCCGTCCTTGAGGAAGGTTTCGAGCGACGGATGTCCGTGCTCGGCGCCATCGAGGCAAATCACGCCCTGGAGGGAGGGGACCTTGGCGATCAGTTCGCGCGCCTCGCGGGAATACTGCGAATGGTAGAACAGCCACCGGCAACGCACGTAATTCATGTACTGGATGTTGGCGCCGAGCGCATTGCGCGCGTTCACCGGGATCCATTTCTCGCCCGCCCGCCACAGCCCCAAAAGGCATACGAGTACGCTCCAATGGTTCGGCGCGTAGATGGCGACCGGCTCCTGGCGCTTAAGGCCATTCAATCGCAGCGCGGAGGCGACACGAAACGTGAGTTGCTGCAGCGCCCGAAATGAAATTTCGGTGTCATCTTCACGGATAGCGATGCGGTCGGGATCGATCTCGACGCCGCGGTCGAAATAGTCGATGGCTCGCAATTCTCAACCCCAGCGGCTGTGTTCGGGGCCCGGCGTGAACGCCTCGCGCGGCCTTCTGGTCCGGCTCGCCGCCAGCGCCGCCTTTACCGCTGGTCGCGCCTCGATCCGTGAGAGCCACGCTTGTGTCCGCGGTGCGTCGGTCAGGAGATCGGGCGCCAAATCGCGCACCGGCGAGAGAATGGCGTAGGCATCGATGTCAGCAAGCGAATAGTCGTTGCCGGCGAGCCAGTCCGATTCAGTAAGTGCCGTTTCGATCTTCTTCACGCCAACACCGATCTTGCGTCGCGAGTCTTCGAGCAGATCGTCGGAGTAACTGTCGTTCAGCGTTGCGGTCCAGGCGTCCCGCTGCTCCTTCGTCGGCATGCGTTCGATGATCTTCTCCACATCGTGGCGTTCTCGCCCGGCGAGCGCCGGCGCGAAATATGTCTTTGCCCCAAGTGTGCTGACCGCCGGCTCCAGCACTTCATTGACGAACCGCGCCCACATCAGGATGCGCCAGCGGCCGTACGCGTCCGCAGGCCGCAGCGGCTTCTGCGGATAAGCCTCATCGAGATAGAGCGTAACAAAAAAGGATTCCGTCATCGGCGTGCCGTCGGCGACCAGAACCGGGCCGTCCAGCTCGGGATTGTGCGCCACTTCCATCCCGCCCGCCATGTCATCCGGCAACGGCTCCAACGCGCCAAAGTCCGTATAGCGGCTGGTGAACGGAATCCCTTTCTCGTGCAGCACGATGAGTGGCTTCAGCGAGAACATGTTAGGTTCCCAATGATACAGCTCGATCATCTTCGACGCTCCGGTCATTGGGAAAGATAGGTGACGCGCGAGGCCATCTGCGTCCGCCCCATTTTCCACGTCTCCTGCGTCGCGGGACGGCGATAGATGGTGCGCAGCCATTTCAGGATGTGCGGCGTCTTCTCATCGTTGCAGGCCTGCGGCTGCGCCAGCGGCAGGGCATAGCCGAGATTGAATCCATTGATATCGGCGAGAGAGTAAGTATCACCGGCGATCCACGGCCGTTCGCTCAGCGCCTTTTCGAGAGCAGCAATGCCGACTCCCACGCGGCGGCGCGACTCGTCCAATTCTTCCGGGGAGAACGTGTTGTAAATCGCTTTGGACCACGCAATGCGCCGTTCTTTCAGCGGAATGCGCTCAATGGCCGCCTTCAATTCATCCGGGTCTTTCTGCCGGACCGATGGCCCGACGAACACGCTCCAGCCGATCATGCTGAGGCTCGGTCCGAAATATTGATCGAAGAACCGCATCCACCAGCGGGCGCGCCAGCGCTCGACCGGATCGTCGGGCATCAGCTTCGGACCGGGAAGTGCCTCGTCGACATACTCCATGATGGCCGTGGACTCGGTGAGCATCAGCTCGTCATGCACGAGCGCCGGGATCGTGCCATTCGGATTGATCTTCAGGTAATCCGGCTTGTGCTGATCGAAATTGAGCAGGTCGAGATAGTGGCTCTCGAAGTCGACGCCCTTTTCCTTCAGCGCCAGCATCGGCTTGCCGGAATTGGCGTTCGGTTCCCAATGGTAGAGCGTCAGCATCGCTTCAGATGTTCACAGTCTGCAAAAGCTCAACATCACTTGACTAAACGTCCCGGGTTTCCGCGCTGCTGTGCTTACAATGAAAGCCGAACGCGCTAAATCGGAAGCGCATTCCATTGGATTCGCAGTCGCGCTGCTCGTCGGTTGACGGGGAAGGGGATTATCCACCAGATTGTATGCAGCGCAAACAGTTGTACCAGGAAGCCCCGCGAGCGAAGACGATGCATGGTACCGACAATGCGCGCGCTGATGCGCTGCGGGCACTGCTCACGGACGTTTCCATCGAGGTGACGCCGCGCGAGCCGAGTGTGGCCGAAAAGCTTCCGCAATATTTTCCGCCGGGCGCTGCGACGCACGTCACGTTCTTGCCGGATGACGATCTCACCGCGTCTCAAGATACCTGCATTGCCCTGGGCCATGCCGGCTACCTTCCGGTGCCGCATATCACCGCACGCAACTTCGCCACGCTTCCGCTGCTGGAAGATCACCTCGCGCGCTTGTCTCACGGAGCGAACGTTACGCGCGTGCTGCTCATCGCAGGCGACGTGGATCAGCCGCGTGGGGTGTTCGGCGAAAGCCTGGATGTGCTCAGAACGGGATTGCTGGCGAAGTACGGCATGCGCACCTGTCTTCTCGCCGGACACCCGGAGGGCCATCCGAAGGTTTCGGAAACTGCTCTGGATGCCGCGCTGGACGAAAAGATCGCGCTGTGTCGCGAGCAGGGCATCGAGCCGGAAATCGTCACGCAATTCAGTTTCGAAGGTGAGGCCATTGTGAATTGGCTCGCGCACGTTCGCGCCCGCCATGTCGATGTGCCGGTGCGGATCGGCGTCGCCGGACCTGCCGGCACCGCCACTTTGCTCAAGTTCGGAATGCGCTGCGGCGTCGGCAACTCGCTGCGAGCGCTGCGGCGTAATGCATCGGGAATTGGCAAGTTGCTGGGCGACATAACACCGGACGACCTGCTCGGAGAAGTGGCTGCGGCTGTTGCGGGCGGG
>DASYBT010000107.1:0-2818 GCA_036500585.1 Rhizomicrobium sp. | reverse complement strand
TCCTCGCAGGCCAGCGCGGCCGCCATCGTCATCGGCGAGTCCCTCGCGCTCCTCCGGCGAATAGGCGGCGAGAATGCGGGCGATGCGCTCGCCGTCGCAGCCGCAATGGAACACGATCGGCTCGGCTGCGTGAACCCGCACCTGATCCTCATGGAACAGGCGCCACAACAACTGCTCCGCCGTCAGCGCGGTGTCGAGCAGCTCGATATCCTCTACCGATTTCAGGAACAGCGACAGCCGCTCCCAATCGTCGGCGTCGCGTTCCTTGTCCGGGATCGCCTGCAGCATGATGCCGCCGGCGCGCCACGCCGCATGTTTATTGCCCGGCACGTAAGCCGGCGCCGCGGCCAGCTTGATGGTCGTCGGCAATTGCTCGGATTGCGCGAAATAGGTCTCGGCGGACGCCGCGATGCTCTCCGGCGACAGCGCCACGATGCCTTGGTAGGACTGATCGCCGACTTTGGGCTCGATGGTGATGGCGAGCACACCTTCGCCGGCGAGCTTGTCGAACGCGCGCGCATCATTGCCGAGCGCCGCGAGCTTTTCTTCATCGACGCGGGCGAATCCTCGCAGGCCAGCGCGGCCGCCATCGTCATCGGCGCCATAGTAATCGACGGTCAAGAGATCGAGCGGGCCCGACCCCTTGGTCTGCAACGTGAGGCGGCCGTCCAGCTTTAGCGAGGAGCCCAGCATGGTGGTGAGCACCAGCGCCTCGCCCAGCGCGCGGCCGGCAGCCTCCGGCAGTGCATGTGCCGACAGCGCGCGCGCCGAAACGGAGTCGAGCCGCACCACGCGGCCGCGCACGCCAAGATGCGGCATGGAGAACGGCAGCACGAAATCGGCCGCCGGCGCGGGGGTGTAGGTCTGTGTCTGGGTCATGGATTAGCGGTATATGGTGCCCGGCGCCTTGATATCAACCAAGGATGTCCACGCCTTTATGCCGCGCCCGTTAATCCGCTGTTACAGGCCGCAGTGTTAGCTGGAGCAATCTCGAACGCCCGCGCCCACGATATAGCCGACAAATTCAATCGCTTTGCGAAGGCCATGGGCATGCCGGCGCGGTGCGAGGCGACTCTTTGTTTTGAAACATCGAAGCTGGCAGGCATCGCGGCGCTTTGGCACGAGAACGCCGATGAAAACGGATTGCCGCCGCGCCGCGCATTCAATGCTCACACGCTGAAGAACGTCCTGCCCAATGTGATCATCGCCGATCGCGTTCAGGAGGACGGCAGGCACCGCTACCGCTTCCGCGTGATAGGAACGACAATCTCGGAACTGCTCGGCGAACTCACGGGAAAAGTCCTGGATGAAGCCGTCGTGTCCCCGTTCCGCGAACGCTGGTCTGCGGTACTGGAGTCCGCCAACCAGGCAGGATCTTCCTTGCGGATTTTTGGGCGCCTCGAATACCGCAAGCAGGACTACATCGCCATGGAGATGATGGTCGCTCCGCTCGGAACCCACGTCGGACACGCAGACGCAGTTCTGGTCATCGCGCAGCCCAGCTACTCCTCGCGCCACCTCTTCCACCCGCTGGTAAAAGACAAGGTCGCGGCTCAGGGCGCGTCGGCGCAACGCGCATAGAGATGCAGCGCGACGAAATCCGTCGACCTGGCACGACGGCGATTGAAGGGCTATGGGAAACGCAAATGACCAAAGCGAGAAAAAATCCTCATCGCGGATCGACGTTCGATTCCTTCCTCAAGGAGGAAGGGATTTACGATGAGGTGATGATGACCGTCACGAAGCGCATGCTGGCACGTCGCGTTGCGGAATTGATGAGGAAGCAACGCGTGACGAAGTCCACGATGGCCAAGCGCATGCGTACCAGCCGCGCCGCGCTCGATCGCCTGCTCGATGCCGACAACACCTCGGTCACGCTTCAAACGATGGGTCGCGCCGCCGCCGCACTTGGCAAGCAGCTGTCGGTCACATTGAAGGATGCGGCCTAACTTTCGTGAAGCAGCGGGAGCGCGCTAGCTCAAACACCACCTGAGGATCGCCTTTTGCGCGTGCAGGCGGTTTTCCGCCTCGTCGAACACCACCGATTGCGGCCCGTCGATCACCGCATCCGTCACTTCCTCGCCGCGATGTGCCGGCAGGCAGTGCATGAAGATGGCATCCTTGGCCGCGCGCGACATCAGCTGCGCGTTCACCTGATAGGGCGCCAGCAGATTGTGCCGCTTGGGACGCGCCGCATCGTCATCCCCCATCGACACCCAGGCATCGGAGACGACGCAATCGGCGCCTTCGACGGCGGCGTCCGCATCGGCCGTGAAGCTGACATCGGCCTTCTCCGCCTTGGCCCATTCGCGCAGCTCCGGGCTCGCCGACAATTCCGGCGGCGAGGCGACGCGCAATTTGAATCCGAAGCGCGCCGCCGCATGCACCCAGGACGCCAGCACATTGTTGGAGTCGCCGCTCCACGCAATCGTGGCGCCTTGGATGGCGCCGCGGTGCTCCTCGAATGTCATCACGTCGGCCATCACCTGGCAGGGATGCGAAACCTTCGTCAGTCCGTTGATCACCGGAATGGTTGCGTTGGCCGCGAGCTCCGTGAGCAGCGCGTGGTCGATGATGCGGATCATCACCGCGTCGACATAGCGCGACAGCACCTTGGCGGTATCGGCGATCGTTTCCTCGCGGGCGAGCTGCATGTCGCGGCCCGACATCATCAAGGTGGTGCCGCCAAGCTGGCGCATGCCGACATCGAACGAGATGCGCGTGCGCGTGGAATGCTTGTCGAAGATGAGCGCCAGCACGCGGCCGTCAAGCGGCGCATCGGAGTCCACGGCGCCATGGGGCAGACCGCGCCGGCGTT
>DASYBT010000106.1:0-6409 GCA_036500585.1 Rhizomicrobium sp. | reverse complement strand
CGCGCTCACTGTCCGGATGCGTGTCGATCACGAACCCTGAATCAGGCGTGACCGTATACAGACACGTCTTCCCCTGGATGCACTGCGCGCCGACACCGCGAAAATGCGGCCGCACCAGAGTGTCGTACACATATGCGATCTCTTCGGACGATACATCGCGCGCGACGGAGTCGGCGCTGGTGGGCTCCACGAATTGTTCGCTGGCGACCTTCATTCCGCCGTAGGGCCCGTCGATCGCCGGAAATCCGTACAGGCCCTGCTGCGTGTTCTGCGGCTCCCAGATGAAAACCGGAAAACGACCGGGCGTAAACCGTTCGTAATTCTCCGCCACATCGAACCACAACATCACCTGCCGATGGATCTTGAACAGCGAGGCGAGCTTGCGGTCGAGCAGGCCGGGTAGCCATGCACCGGCGGCGACGATGACACGGCCGGCGGCATACCGGCCACGCGCCGTTTCAATGGCCACACCACCGCTCGCCGGCGCGAAGCGGAGAACCTCTTCGGCCAGGTGCAAGTCGGCGCCATGGTTTGCCGCCAGCTCCAACTGCGCGCGAATGCAGGCTTCCGGGCGCAAAAAACCCGCGGACGGTTCGAAGTAGCCAAGTTCGTCGTCCTGCACGGCGAACTGCGGAAATCGCGAGCGAATCTGCGCCGCATCCAGGACCTCGTGCGGAATGCCGAAGGTTTCTGCCGCGGCGAGTGTCCGCCGGAAGAAGCCTTTCACGTGCGTTTCGGCAATCGTTTTGTCGCTGGAGATGACCAAGCCGCCGCAGGCGGTGAGCAGGGACGCGCCGCTTTGCCGCTCGATCTCGCGCCAGAGCTCATGCGAGCGAACCGCCAGAGGCGTCAAATGATCGCCCTCGCCGATCGCCAGCCGCGTGATGCGCGTACCACCGCCGGAAGAGCCGAAGCTGTGCGGAGGATCGTATCGGTCGAACCCGATCACCCGCGCTCCGCTTCGCGTGAGCTGCATCGTCGCAGCCGCACCGACTGCGCCCAATCCCACTACGGCGATATCGTAAGTCATGCAGGGGACATGTATGCCAGCGGGCGTCGCCGCCGTCACGTTGACCGCTCCCGGGCCGATCTTTTAGAAGGGGCTCTCCATGGGTTGAGGCGTGAAAAATGGCCGAGCCGGTCCGTTTGTAGCGGGGCATGATCGTGGGCGAGCACTCCCGCCACAAGGACATTGATGTGAACCCGTTGAAGGCGAAGCAACTCACGAACATCCCACCACCTCAAAGGACGAAGCGGTGCGGCTGACGCCTATCGTGACGATGACGCCGGGCAGGCTATTGCGTATATCGAGGACGACGAGGTCGTCGAAGTGACGCCGCAATCGATCCGCCTTCCGAAGCGGGAGCTTGTCCCCCATCTTCGGAAACGTGCGAAAGCCGAAGCGGATTAGGTGTCTCTCTTCTCCTGCGGCGCTCTCTTCTATTCTCGCTCTCACTCTCGGTGTCTGTGAGTTTCTTCCGCCGGTCGCCTTTCCGCTTCTTCTCCCTCTTTTTGTTCTGCTTCTCGAGTTGCTTTTGCGCGCGCCGTTCTTCCCGGCGAGTCGCACGCGACCGATCACGATCTTCGCTCGGCGGCGCGAGGGACACGACAGGCGACGCGCCGGCTTCGGTAGGGGCTGCTTCCCCCACCACTTGCCCGCCGACTTGCGACATGATCTCGTCGAAGCGCCGGTCGTCGCGATCGACTGCGGCATTCACCAAGGCAGGCAGAAGGCCGGCTTTCTTGATGCTCTTCGTGAAGTTGTGGCGGGCATCCGCGAATATGAACTGGCGCAGATGGTCGCCCGAGCGGAACGCAGCACTCTGATACCTGTCCCTTCCGACCAGGCCGTGCATAACGTAGTAGCGCGTGGAACTCTGCATATAGTCGTTGATGTTCTCGAAGCGCATCGTCGCGATCTGCGAAACAAACGCCCGCCATCGCCGCTCCTCGGGAATGACGCGGGTTGAAACCGAGGCTTGAGGGCCGAAAGCCAATGCCGCAACCGCTCCCAGCGGTGCGGCAAACAACAAAGCGCCCGCGCCGCCCATGCTATTGCCGAGTGTGAGGGTTCGCCGTGCCCCTTTGGCAAGGGGTAGCACTTTCTCGATTACGTTCTCATAGAGGCCGGGCGCATTGAACCAGCTGCGGCGCTTGTCGGTAACGAACACCGCGGCGCGCGAATCCCTCGATGCCGAACCGACAAACTCCTCTGTCTGAATGGCGCCAAGCCGGTGCCCGATGCCTGAGAAGGCGACGACCAGATCGGCCCCCGCGGCCGGCGCGGGCAGGTACGACAGCTTCAGGTCATCATTCTCATACAACATTTCCGGCTGAAGCAATTTCGGCGGTTGGTTCACTCTTGTCCCTCGGTTCGAACCCAGCGTTGCTTGGCGACCTATGGCTCCCGGACTCCGCTCCGACAGCTGCTCCCCAGGCAATCTTCGGGAAAACAATATATGCCGCCCCCGGCATTGCAAGGATTGCAGCGCGCGCGGGCTGACGCGTATGAAGCGTCTTCTGCCGCTCGAACGAGAGGCCCACGGCGAAGCGCGATTCACCGTCCGCGGCGCCATCCGGCAGGAGGCGCGGTGCGCGGACCTCAAAGCCACTATCGAGCGCATTCCCGCCGGAGAGCGAAAGAGCTTCGCGGAGGCATTGGCGAGAACGACGCTGCGAAAACGCCTCTCCGAGCTTGAGAACGCGCTTTCGCAGATCGCTTACTCTAGACAGGCACGGCCTTCCAGAAGTAGCGGCGGAACCCGCGCTTGTCGTCGAAGTCCTTGATGCGGAACACCATGCGGACAGCCATGCCCGAGTCGACCTCGCCCGCATCGACATCGGTGATATCGGCCATCATGCGGCCACCTTCGGCAAAGGTGATCATGCCGTAATGGTTCGGCGGGTTCATCGAAAATGTGAGATGATCGGCCGACCACGACAGAACCGAACCTTGCGTTTCCGCAAAGCTGTGCGGGTCCTGACTATCGACCGCGTTGCAATTCGGATTGACGCAGATGCGCGCGCGCGGGAACTGCGCGGTTCCGCACTTGCGGCACTTTCCGCCGACAAGACCGGTCAGCATGTCCGACTTGCGGTGCAGAACCGAGAGCGCCGTGCGCTTGTCCACTTCTGCGCGCATGCCCTTTTCGAGCTCGATGAGGCCGTTGAATGCGAGGAGCTTCAGGTAATTCTTCTCTTCCTTGCGGCGCGCCAGCGATCCCGTCACGCCGCGGCGCTTTTCCAGCTTTTCGATTTCCGGCGTGACCTCGAACAAGAGTGCGTCCACGCCTTGCCCGAATTGTGCGATGAGAATTTTCTCGCCGGGTTTTGCCGATTCGAGAGTGTGCGCGAGCATCAGCAGGGAATGCGCCGCACCGGAGTCGCCGACGGTACCGCCGAGATTGTCGCGCAACGTGGCGGGATCGATGCCGCTGGATTTTGCGAGCTGCTGATCCAGTTTGGCAAATGGGCACGGCAGGACGAGATGCGTGACGTCCGATGCGGCAATTTTCGCCTTGTCCAGCAGGGCCTTGATCGCAGCGGGAACGAGTTTGGTGTAGCCTTCGTCGCGCACCCACCGCTCTTCCCAACTGTAGTCGAACTCTTCGCCTTCACCGCGGAAGTGGTCGACGAAATCGCGCGTGATGGAATGTGTGGCGATCAGCGTGGCAATCACACCTTCATCGCCCACCGACAGCGCAGCCGCGGCATCGCCGTACGACAGCTCCTGCGGCGAGGCCGCACGCGCCTTGCGATGTTCTCCCGCCACGACAAGGCCGCGCTTGCTGCGTCCGCCGGCAACCGAATCCAGCGCCGCCATCAGCGCCGACGTGCCGGCGCGCTGCGAAGAGCTCACGTCCATTGAGAATATCCCCTGCGCCAGGTTCAAGGCGCCGGCGACAATTCCGGCATTCTGGCGATCGGCGAACGGCATCGTCGTCGAGCCGAAAAAGATTGCATCGACCTCGCCGCGATCCCGCAGCGCATCGATCGCCGGCAGGCAATCGCGCGCGGCTTCCACCGCCATGGTGACGGAGTCTTCGTCCCAATTGGCCATGGCGCGCTCGCCCCTGGCCGCACCCATCAGCCCCGGTGCGAACCATGCGTTGGCTTCGGCAATCGCCCGGCGTTGCAGCCGCCGGCGCGGAATGTAGGCGCCGAATCCCGTGATTCCGATCATTCAAGCAAACCTATGAGAACGTTGGAACTATGGCAGAAGGCGAAAGTGCCAGCCGTGGACGCGATCCCGCGTATATGCCATGAAGTCCCGCCCTTCAAACCAGCCCTTTTGCATGTCCAGCAAAATTCAGTCTGTCCGCAAAGCCGTGCTGCCGGTTGCCGGCATGGGAACACGCTTCCTTCCGGCCACCAAGGCGGTGCCGAAGGAGATGATGCCCGTCGTCGACAAGCCCGTGGTGCAGTACGCCGTCGAGGAGGCGAAGGAAGCCGGCATCGAAGAATTCATCTTCGTCACCGGCCGCGGCAAGGCCATCATCGAGGATCATTTCGATCACGCCTACGAGCTCGAGATGCTGCTCGAGGCCCGCGAGAAGACAAAGGAGCTCGACAGCCTGCTGGAGAGTCTTCCGACGACAGGCTCCGTCGCTTTCACCCGGCAACAGAAGCCGCTCGGGTTGGGTCATGCGGTGTGGTGCGCGCGGCATCTCGTCGGCGATGAGCCGTTCGCCGTTCTGCTGCCCGACGATCTTCTCATCGGCGAGCCCGGCGCGCTGAAGCAGATGGTGGACGCCTATACCCGCGTCGGCGGAGGCGTCATCGTCGCCGCCGAGGAAAAGCCGTTGGAGGAAACCAACCGCTACGGAGTCATCGCGCCCGGAGCCGTGAAGGGCAACGCCACGGAAGTGAAAGGTGTGGTGGAGAAGCCCGATCCCGCCAAGGCGCCATCGCGGTTGTGCGTCATCGGACGCTACATTCTCGCGCCCCAAATATTCGCCGAACTCGATCGGCAGGAAGTCGGAGCCGGGGGTGAGATCCAGTTGACGGATGCGATGGCAAAACTGATCGGCCGCATGCCCTTCCATGCCGTGCAGACGACCTGCGCAAGATACGATTGCGGCGACAAGATCGGATTCCTGCACGCTAACATCGCGGTCGCATTGTCGCGGCCGGATATCTCCCCGGCACTGTCGGAAATCCTGCGCAAGGTTAAGTGCTGACGGGAAAGCCTGTAACATTTTCAATTACATAGACGCCTGCAGCGGTTGACCCGCAAGGCGGGAAAGCTAAAGTCCATCGCGGCCGGATCGGCCAAACCAGAGGCTGGGAGCAGCACCCTCGTGGGGAAGTTTGGGAAGCGCAACGCGGCAGCACGGCCGCGCCGGAGCCGCGTGGCACGCGCGGCGCTGGCGTCTACTGCAATGCTGCTTGTGTCACTTTGGGGGTTCAGCAGGGTCGCGCATGCGGCCGGGGACGAATTGTTCGAGCAGAACCGCACCACCTACGGAGATATCGGCCTGGTCGAAATGCCCTCCGCGCGCATGGCACCGGACGGGCAACTCTCGTTCGCGCTCGGCGATGTCTCGGACATGCAGCGCATCGGTCTCGGCTTCCAGATGCTGCCGTGGCTGGAGACCTCTTTCCGCTACAGCCATGTCCCGCATTTCTTCGATGACGGCACGCAGCTCTATGACCGCAGCTTCGGCATCAAGGTCCGCCTGTTCCAAGAGACGCCGTGGATGCCGGCGGTCGCGATCGGCGCGCGCGACATTATCGGCACCGGCATCTATGGCTCGGAATTCGTCGTCCTCTCGAAGCGGTTCTGGACGATCGACTTCACCGCCGGGCTTGGCTGGGGACGGCTTGCCTCCAACGAGACCTTCCCCAACCCGCTCGGCTACATCATTCCCTCGTTCAAGACTCGCTCGACCAACACCGGCCTTGGCGGCACGGTGGACTTCGGGCAGCTGTTCCATGGCCCCGACACCGGCCTCTTTGGCGGCTTCACTTGGCAGACACCGATTCCCAAGCTCGACCTGGTCGTCGAATACAGCAGCGACCGCTACCTTCGCGAACGGGTGAACAACGGCTTTCACACACGCATGCCCGTCAACGCCGCGCTGAGTTACCGCATGTTCGAAGACATGAGCATCATGGCGGGCTACCTCTACGGCACCACATGGGGCGGCGCGATCAGCTTCCATTTCGACCCGACGCAGCCATTCTTCGCCGATCACCTCGGACCGTCGCCCCCGCCGCCGGCCATCCGCACCGACGCTGCCCGTTCGCAGGCGCTGGAAGAGTTGGTGGATACCAAACATAAGATCGTGAAGCTGAAAGCGGGCGGGCCGTGGGTCAATCTCGGGACCAATCCCAACGATCTCCGCGAACTGTTGTCGGCTGCCCCGTCCGCCGCGGCCAGGGATTACGAAATCGACGGGCACACGCT
>DASYBT010000105.1:0-3697 GCA_036500585.1 Rhizomicrobium sp. | reverse complement strand
TTTGCGGCTTTGCGTAGCCAATGTTTGAACTTGGCGAAGAACTGCTCGATCGGGTTCAAGTCGGGTGAGTATTTCGGCAGGAAGAAGAGCCGCGCCCCCGCGGCGCGGATTGCGCGGCGCACGGCCTTGCCCTTGTGCGAGTCGAGATTGTCCATGATGACGATGTCGCCGGGCTGCAATGTCGTATTCCTACGGCGTGGGCCGCCTTGCCTGACGTGACGGGAGGGTGAAGACATAGGCGTATGACTGGTTATACGCCTATGTCGAAGGTGGCACGGCTTGAGGTGATTTCTTCGGGCGCGCGGCGGCGCTGGACGCCAGAAGAGAAGCACAGGATTGTCGCGGAGAGTTACGACGCACCGCGGCAGGTATCGGCGACGGCTCGGCGGAACGGGTTGTCTGCGAGCCAGCTGTTTACTTGGCGGCGCCTTGCCCGGGATGGGCGCCTTGCGGCAGCGGACGAGGAGCAGGCCTTCGTGCCGGCGATGATTGATGACGATAGTCCTCCGCCGTCATCGCAACAGGTTGAAGCCGAGGACCTGAGCGTGTCACCCCAGGCTGCGGCGCGGGGTCGGATTGAGATCGTGCTTTTGCGCGGACATCGGGTGCTTGTCGACAATGACGTCGATACGGCCGTGCTGGCGCGGGTTCTGGCGGTGCTGGAGCGGCCATGATTCTGGTGCCGAGCAACGTTCGGGTGTGGCTGGCAACCGGGCACACCGATATGCGCAAGGGATTTGCGAGCCTCTCGCTGCAGGTGCAGGAAGTGCTGCGGCGCGATCCGCTGAGTGGTCATTTGTTCTGCTTCCGCGGCCGCAGCGGCGGTCTTCTGAAGGTGATCTGGCACGACGGTCAGGGGGCATGCCTGTTCACCAAGCGGCTAGAGCGGGGACGGTTTTTGTGGCCGAACCCGGCCGACGGGGCGGTCACGATCTCCCCGGCACAGCTTGGTTACCTGCTGTCCGGAATAGACTGGCGCAATCCTCAGGAAACCTGGCGTCCGACATCGGTTGGGTGACAGTTTGGGCTTGCGGATCCCGGCGGATGTGATTCCATCGTCTGATGAAGGACGCTGCTGAATCGCTTCCATCCGATCTCGCTGCTGCTCACGCGATGATCCTCACCGAGCGCGCCGCACGTCTTCAGGCTGAGGCGGCTGCGGCGAGCGCCAAAGCCGAGGCGGCCGGGGTTCAGGCGGATCTGTCCAGTCACGAAGCGCTTATCGCCCATCTCAAGCTTGAGATCGAGAAGCTGCGGCGCGAGCTTTACGGCAGCAGCTCGGAGCGCAAGGCGCGGCTGCTCGAGCAGATGGAATTGCAGCTGGAAGACTTGGAGGCAGCTGCGACCGAGGACGAACTGGCGGCTGAAAAAGCGGCGGTCGGGACACAGACGGTGCGCTCATTCCAGCGCAAGCGGCCTTCGCGCAAGCCCTTCCCCGATCACCTGCCGCGTGAGCGCGTGGTGATTGCGGCGCCCGAGAGCTGTCCGTGCTGTGGATCGGGCCGGCTGTCGAAGCTTGGCGAGGATGTCACCGAAACGCTGGAGGTCATTCCCAGGTCCTGGAAGGTGATCCAGACGGTGCGCGAGAAGTTCGCGTGCCGGAACTGCGAGACGATCACGCAGCCGCCGGCGCCGTTCCATGTGACGCCGCGGGGCTTTGCCGGGCCGAATCTGCTGGCGATGATCCTGTTCGAGAAGTTCGGCCAGCACCAGCCGCTGAACCGACAGAGCGAGCGATACCGGCGCGAAGGCATCGATCTCAGCGTCTCGACGCTGGCGGACCAGGTGGGGGCCTGCACGACGGCGCTGCAGCCGCTGCACGCGCTGATCGAGGCCCATGTTCTGGCCGCCGAACGGCTGCATGGCGACGACACCACGATCCCGATCCTGGCGAAGGGCAAGACAGTCAAGGGGCATATCTGGACCTATGTCCGTGACGATCGTCCCTTCGGCAGTCGTGCACCGCCGGCGGCGCTGTATTACGCCTCGCGAGACCGACGGCACGAACATCCCGTCCGGCATCTTCGAGACTTCGCCGGCATTCTGCAGGCCGATGCCTATAACGGGTACAACGAGCTTTACGAACCATCCCGCTTGCCTGGGCCGATCATATCGGCGCTGTGCTGGGCGCACGCAAGGAGGCAGTTCTTCGAGCTGGCGGATATTGCCGCCAATGCCCGGCGCGGCAAGGAGGCGGCGGCGATCTCGCCGATCGCCCTGGAAGCGGTCAGTCGCATCGATGTGCTGTTCGATATCGAGCGCGGCATCAATGGCCTTAGCGCCGAAGAGCGGTTGCGAGTGCGGCATGAACAAAGCGCGCCTCATTTGGCGGTGCTGGAAGCCTGGCTGCGCGGCGAGCGGGCTCGCCTGTCGCGTTCGGCTTCCGTCGCCGAACCGATCGACTACATGCTCAAACGTTGGGACCGGTTTGCGCGATTCATCGACGACGGCAGAATCTGCCTCACCAACAACGCGGCCGAACGCGCGCTGCGCGGCTTTGCCCTGGGAAGAAAGTCGTGGCTCTTTGCCGGTTCGGAACGCGGGGCCGACCGGGCCGCGGCCATGGCCACGCTGATCATGACGGCCAAGCTCAACGACGTCGATCCGCTGGCCTGGCTCGCTGACGTGCTCGCGCGCGTCGCCGGCATCCCGCAAGCACGGCTTCACGAGCTGCTGCCGTGGAATTGGAAATGTGCGGCGTCCGCTACCGCTCAGGCGGCCTGATCACCACTGCACCGGGTCAGAAACGATCATCGACGGGCTGCGCGAGCTTCTGACTTCTGGCGTGAAGCTGGAAGGCTGAACGCGAGCGGGCCAGGACGAGATGCGCATCATCGCAGGCTGGCCGGTTCGACCGTCGTCTCGGCGTCAGCAGGATCGGCGTGGATAGCTTCCCGGATCAGCCGTTCTGTGGTCTGCTCGAAATAAATCCAGAGGTCGGTGTGCAAGTCGGAAAACTGCCGCCACACCACGGTATCAAAAAATCGGCGTGGCGCCCTGACCATAATCGTCGTCGAGCGCTGCCGCGGATATCGGAATGGCCGAATGCCATAACGCCGGCACAAGGCGATGAACAGTCGGACCGACCATTCGTCTGGCAAGCTGAACTTCATCTCGATCGGGGGATCGCGACGACCGATCTCCTCAAGCTTGGCCTTTAGCCGCTCTGCTGCGGCTTCAGCGGCGTCGCGTTCTCCCGCGGTGGCCGCGCCGAAATACAGCGCCTCCACCTTCTTCAGCCGATCGCGAAGCTGGTCTTCGATCCGCATGCGCTCGCTCCTCGAAAGCAACGAGGCCATCGCACGAACGGGGCGTCAATCACGGAAAACACGTCGTCCACACATCATCCCACCACCGACCGCTCCGCGGCCTCGGGCGGATGCTTACGCTGAACAAAAACGGCCGGGTCTTTCGACCCGGCCGCATGAATCTCTCTTCGGTTACTGCAATGCGGCTAAATTAGCCTCACCCCGCCTTTGCCACCGGCGCTTCCGCCGCCTTCTTCTTCTCGATCGCGCGCTTCAGGTCGAGCGCGCGGGGCGAGAGCAGGTCGGCTTTCTGCTTGAGCAGGAAGGCATCGAGGCCGCCGCGGTGGTCGACGCTCTTGATCGCGTTGGTCGAGACGCGCAGGCGCACGTTGCGGCCGAGCGCGTCCGAGATGAAGGTGACGTTGCACAGGTTCGGCAGGAACCGGCGC
>DASYBT010000104.1:0-23171 GCA_036500585.1 Rhizomicrobium sp. | reverse complement strand
GTCTGCACATTGCGCAAGGTGACGGTGGTGGCAAGCCCTTGCGCGTCGGTGGTTGTCCACTGCCGCAACTCGAAGCCGGGGTCGGAGAACACGATTGAAATGTTGCCATTTATCCGCCGGTCGTTGGAGCGGGCTTTCACGATCAGCGCGCCGGGCTGATGCTCGATTCCGATGACGTTGCGGTTCTCCTTCAGGTTCACGTGATCGGAAAGAATGATGTTGAGCGGCGTGGCGGAAAGCGGATAGCGGTCGGCCGTGTTGAGCTTGCTGTTGAACACGGCCACATCGAGGCCGTCGCTCACCACCAGCAGCGGGCTCGGCGGCTGATACTGGAAACGCATCTTGCCGGGCTTGTCGATGAACACCTGGCCTTGCTCGATGTCGCCGCTGGGGTCGATCTGGGTGAAGTCGGCCTTCAAGGTGTGGATGGCGTTGAGGGCCGCGCTCAGGTGGTCGAGATCGGCATCAGCCGTCTTGTCGGCCGCGCCCGCAGGCGAGGCGACCAGCCATGCAGCAATGAACGCAAGAACTGGGTAACGCCAATGCATTCGGTATTCCTAACGCGAGTTCGCCCGATAGTCTCACCCTCCCCTTGAGGGAGGGTCGAAAAATTCCAGCACAGCGCAGAATTTTTCGGGGAGGGGTCAATTCCCCAATGACGGGTGCCGTTCACCCCTCCCCGAAATTCGCTCACTGCGCTCGCAAATTTCGACCCTCCCTCAAGGGGAGGGTATGGTTGTATGGCCAATCGTCTAGTCCGGCTTTGCGGCGGATTCGAGAGGATCAGGCGGCGTTCTCGTGCTGGGCGGCCATGCGGAGCGGGCATAGACCTTCAATGAGCAGCTTCAACACCCCGTCGAGTTCGCGCTCGAGCTTGGGCAATGTGAGTTTCGACCAAAGCTGCGGATAGCGGAACTTCATCGTGGCCGACTGGATCATTTCGGCGATCTCCTGCTTGTCGCCCGGCGGCACATACTCGCCGCGGCGTTCGCTTTCCTCCATCAACTCGACAATGATCTTGCGCTCATTGGCCAGCATCCAGTTGGCGAATTGCGGCCGTTCCCGGCTGATGACCTGCGCCATTTCGAGCGCGCGCGGATCCTTCTCCAACTTGTGGTAGGTGCGCCGCAGCTCCTCGAACAGGAGCTCCCGTAAGCGTTCGGGACCGTTCTTGCCCGGCAATACCGCAATCTTGCGCAGGTGATTGAGGTGGTTCTCGTAGTCTTCTGTGGCGATGGCTTCCGCGATGTCGAGCTTCCCGGGAAAAAAACGATAGAGATTGCCGGCAGACATCTCGCAGTCACCGGCGACTTCCGCCATCGTCGTCTTGCCATAACCGAAATGGGAGAAGCGGCACTTCGCGGCATAAATGATTTTGTCGCGCGCGGCATCCTTGCTCATAGGTCTGTTTCCTTCCCCCGTGTCTTGTTATTTTGAGGACAATATAGGCACCCATCTCTGAATAATCAACAAAGCGTTCAATTTTTTCGGGCGCGCGGCGGACCGGCAGCTTGAGGCAGTATCATTCCGGATCAGATGCTTACGGTCACATCGCGGTGGCCGGGGCCGGAGCTTGGGGCACGGCGCTCGCTGTGGTTGCCGCGCGGGCGGGCCGCAAGGTGACGTTGTGGGCGCGTGAGCCCGGGGTGGTGGCGTCGATCCGCAGCCGCCGTCGCAATGAAATTTTCCTGCCCGGCGCCGAGCTTCCGGCCGCTGTGGTCGCGACCGGCGATCTTGCGGAGACCGCATCCGCCGATGCGATTCTGCTCGGCGTGCCGGCCCAGCACCTGCGCAAAGTCCTGGCGCAGCTTGCCCCCCTCCTGGGGCGGCCGAAGCCGCTCGTGGTGTGCGCCAAGGGCATCGAGCGTGGCACCGGTAAGCTGATGACGGAGGTTCTCGGCGAGTTCGCGCGCGCTGAGGATGTCGCGATTCTCTCCGGTCCCGCCTTCGCGCGCGATGTGACGAACAATTTGCCGACCGCCGTCACCATCGCGGCAAGCGACATCCTCGTGGCGCAGCGGCTTCAGGTTTCGCTCAGCCATGCGGGATTCCGACCGTACGCCAGCGATGACGTCACCGGCGTGGCGCTCGGCGGTGCTGCGAAGAATGTCTACGCCATCGCCTGCGGGATCGTTGCCGGCATGGGGCTGGGGGAAAGCGCGCGCGCAGCCCTGCTGGCCCGCAGCTTTGCGGAATTGCGCCGGTTCGGCGAAGCGCTCGGCGCGAAATCCGAAACATTGATGGGTTTGTCGGGGCTCGGTGACCTGGTGCTGACCGCCACCAGTCCTACCTCGCGGAACTACGCATTCGGTGTGGAGGTCGGCAAAGGTCGTTCGCGCGCTGACCTCGACGCGCGCGGCCATCCGCTGGCAGAAGGGGTCGAGACGGCGCCGGCGCTGGTGGCGCGCGCCGCGCACCACGGTGTGGAATTGCCGATCGCGGAAACCACCGCGGCGATCCTCGATGGCTCGCTCGCTTTGAATGACGCGATCGTGCAACTGATGATGCGGCCGCTCAAAACGGAATAGGAGAGAGATCATGCTGTTCGTCGTCACCGCCATCGACAAGCCAGATTCGCTCGAACTGCGCACGGCAACGCGCGAGGCGCATTTCGCCTACGCCAAGGAAACCGGGGTCATCAAGCTGGGCGGACCGTTTCTGGATGCGAACGGCGACATGGCCGGCAGCCTGATCATCTTCGACGCCGACGATCTCGAAACCGCGAAGGCGTGGCACGCGAACGACCCGTACGTGAGGGCGGGACTGTTCGCCCATTCCGACGTGCGGGCCTGGAAGCCGACGTTCAATCCCATCGGCGCGGAATTCTGAACGGAGCGCAAGCCATGGCCTATTGGCTGTTCAAAACCGAGCCCGAAGCGTTTTCGTGGGACATGCAGAAGAAAAAGGGAGCCAAGGGCGAGCCGTGGAGCGGCGTGCGCAATTGGCAGGCCGCGCGCAACATGAAGGAGATGAAAAAGGGCGACCTCGGCTTCTTCTACCACACCGGCGATGAGAAGCAGATCGTCGGCATCGTCGAGGTGATCGGCGAATACCGCAAGGACCCGACGGACGAAACCGGCCGCTTCGGTCTTGTCGATGTGAAGGCGGTGAAGGATTTCAAAACACCCGTCACGCTCGCGCAATGCAAGGCCGATCCCAAGCTGAAGGATATGGTGCTGGTGAAAGTTTCGCGCCTGTCGGTGCAGCCGGTCTCGGAAGACGAGTGGACCCACATCTGCAAACTGGGCGGCGTCGGCTAGCTAGAGGGGGGTTGCTTGATCGTGAATCAAGCGCTCTATCGTCGTCGCCCGGTCACGCTTTCTTCCGCGATCCGGGCGATCCATTTTGACTTCTCGTCAATACGAAAATGGGTTACCCGGATCGCGCTACGTCGCGCGACCGGGTAACGACGGATGGTTTATGTATGAGGAAATCACGATCTAGCGGCGCGGGCGCTTTTCCTTTTTCGCCGCCGGCGCATCGAGCGGCGCGAACAGCGCTCTCGGTTTGCCCTTCTTCGTGATGATCACTTCCTTGCCTGCGGCAACCTCTTCAGCCAAACGATAGAAGCGGGCTTTGACTTCCATGATGCTCAGCTTTTCACGCATGGGCGTAGTGTAGCGCGAAAAATGGCCGGCGCAATCACAGATTGCGCTTCTACTCGCCCACCGGTTATTACTGCTTGCGATATAGCACCGTTCCGTCGTCCTGCAGGATGGCGACCAACGCCACGCCGAGGCTCTTGCAAAGTGCGCCGTCTCTTTTCTTGCAGGCCAGGTCGACGACCATGTTGTAATGACCGACATTCGTGCCGCCAATACAGACAAAGCGGTGCGGCATGCGCGTCGCCAGCGGAAGCGGGCGGACAAGCTTTGCGTATTGCGGCAGAATGCCGAGACGTTGCGACGTCTGAATGCTGAACTGGCAAACGCCGGCAGCCATCTTGACCGCGGCAAGCTGCTGTTGCCGGTACAGCGCAACCCTTGCCTCCTGCTCGTGCCGCAGCTGAACCCTGCGATAGGCGAAGTAGCCGAACACGGCAGCGACGACGACTGCCACGCCGATGATCGTGATCAGCGCCGCACGCCATTCCCAATTGAGCCACGCGCTCTTGCGCGGCCCCGTCCCCAGCTCCGACATCTCACTATCCTTCGACTATTTCATGGTTGGAATGTTGAAATCCGGATGTTCGCGCACGCCGCCCTTGGGCCAGCGCGCCGTCACCGTCTTGACCTTGGTGTAGAAGCGCACGCCTTCGGGTCCGTGCACATTCACATCACCGAAGGCCGAGCGCTTCCAGCCGCCGAACGTGTGGTAGGCAAGCGGCACGGGAATCGGGAAGTTGATCCCGACCATGCCGACTTGCACCTTGGACGCGAACTCGCGTGCCGCATCGCCGTCGCGGGTGAAGATCGCCACGCCGTTGCCGTACTGATGCTTCGAGGGCAGCGCGGCGGCTTCATCGAACTCATGCGCGCGAACGATCTGCAGCACCGGGCCGAAGATCTCGTCCTGGTAGGTCTGCATGTCCGGCGTCACGCGATCGAACAAGGTGCCGCCCAAATAAAATCCGTTCTCATAGCCCTGCATCTTGAAGTCGCGGCCGTCGACGAGAAGCTCAGCGCCTTCCTTCACGCCCATTTCGATGTAGTCGATGACGCGCTGGCGCTGGGCCGCGGTGACCATCGGTCCGTAGTGGACCTCCGGATCGGTCGGCAGACCCACCTTCAGGCTTTCGACGCGCGGCTTCAGCCGCTCGACAAGCGCATCGGCAAGCTTGTCGCCGACCGGCACGGCAACCGGAAGCGCCATGCAGCGCTCACCGGCGGAGCCATAGGCCGAGCCCATCAGCGCATCGACCACCTGGTCGAGGTCGGCATCGGGCATGATGATGGCGTGGTTCTTGGCGCCGCCCATGGCCTGCACGCGCTTTCCGTGCGCAGTGCCGTGGCTGTAGACGTATTCGGCGATGGCCGATGAGCCGACGAAGCTCACGGCCTTGATGTCCGGATCTTCGAGGATCGCGTCGACCGCTTCCTTGTCGCCGTTGACGACATTGAGCACGCCGGCCGGCGCGCCGGCTTCCATCATCAGCTCCGCCAGGCGCAGCGGAACAGATGGGTCTTTCTCGCTCGGCTTGTTGATGAAGGTGTTGCCGCAGGCAATCGCCACGCCGAACATCCACATCGGGATCATGGCCGGGAAATTGAACGGCGTGATGCCGGCACAAACGCCAAGCGGCTGGCGCATGGAATAGATGTCGATGCCGGGACCGGCGCCTTCGGTGTACTCGCCCTTCTGCAGATGCGGGATGCCGCAAGCGAATTCGATCACTTCGAGCCCGCGCTGCACGTCGCCGCGGCTGTCCGCCAGCACCTTGCCGTGCTCGTCCGAGAGCAGGCGCGCGAGGTTGTCCATATCCTTCTCGACCAGAGCCTTGAAGTTGAACATCACGCGGGCGCGGCGCTGCGGATTGACGCTCGACCATTCGGGAAAGACTTTCAGCGCCGCCTCGACCGCCTTGCGAACCTCTGCGCGGCTGGCGAATGCGACCTTGGCCTGCACGTCGCCGGTGGCCGGATTGAACACGTCGCCGAAGCGGCCGGACGTGCCCTTCACGTGCTGTCCGGCAATAAAGTGGTCGAACTGTTTCATTGGGTCTGTTCCCTTGGGACGCGGCCGTTCCCGGCGGCCTTGTTGTTGTTGGCCTGGGGGTGTTTAGCGGGGCAGCCCGTGCCCGGCAACGCGGCTGATTTGCGCGAAAAAAAGGGCCGCGGATGGAACGGTCCGCGGCCCAGGTACGGGGATGCTGGAGGAAGTGGATTAGCGGTTCAGCGCCACGAGCTTGCCGTCGGAGACGCGCTTGCCTTCGAACCCGCCATCTTTGGGGTGAAGGAAGGCGATAAGCGTGCCGTTGGACTGCTGGAGCTGCAGGCGCTCGCCGACGGTCTTCCAGTTCTGGAAGGCGACGCCATTGCAGTCGCCGCTGGAGCTTGCGGTGCCGGCGGTATCATTGCCGGCGTCAGCTGCCAGGGTAACCACGCAAGGATCGTCGTTTACGCCGACGCTCAGCTTCCAACTGCCGGTTACGGGATCGGCCTGGGCGAGCGAAATTGAGGCGAGAGCGATTCCGGCCCCGAGGGCGAGGGATGATAACTTGGTCATGTGAACATCTCCTTCATCATTCAGCGTTCAGAACAATAGTCACTGACCTCACGGTTGAGAAGTGCAATTTTCGCATGGGCCGGATGAGCCGAGTGCACCTTGCAGAGCGCTGATCCATTTCTACGTTCTGTGTATGTTCTCTTGGCGGCATTTGCAACTGCGGACATATCACTTGTAGATCAATGGCTTACCGTCCCTTCCGCGCCGAAAAATCAGCCCGAAATGAAAAACGAATACCCAGTGTGAAATCGAGGAGCTCGTCCGGCCCGCAACGCCAAGAACATGTGGCGCTTCGGGGGGTGGTGCGCGTACCCTAAGGCCGGGAAGCATTCCGCCACGGGAGTTGTGGGATGTCGAAAATTCGTGAGATGCGGATTACCCCAACTATCGGGGCCGTTCTCGAGGGCATCGATCTCGCAGGGCCGCTGGATGACGAACAGATCGCGCAAGTTCGCGCGGCGCTTCTCAGGCACCGCGTCATCTTCTTTGTCGACCAGCACATCACGCCTTGTCAGCACCGCGACTTCGCCGCGCGCTTCGGGGCCTTGCACACCCATCCGCTCTATCCCGGCGTGCCGGAGGCGCCGGAGCTGTTCGTGCTCGATCATCACGACGGCCATCCGACCGACAATGACGCCTGGCACACCGATGTCACATTCATCGAAACCCCGCCGCTCGGCGCCATTCTCTATGCCAAGCAGATTCCGCCCGAGGGCGGCGACACGCTGTGGTGCAACATGCGCGCGGCGTACGAGGGGCTGAGCCCGGCCATGCGGGCGTTTCTCTCGGGCCTCGATGCGGTGCATGATTTCGCCCGGGGATTCCCCGCGCGCGGCATCGTCGCCAAGGCCGCCGGCAACGACAAGCATGCCCGCGCGGTGGAAGAGCACCCGCCGGTGATCCATCCGGTGATCCGCACCCATCCGGAGACCGGCGAGGACTCGCTGTTCGTGAATTACGGCTTCACCGCGCGCATCAAAGGTCTGCGCCGGAAGGAAAGCGACGCAATTCTCGCCATGCTGTTCGATCACATCCAGAAGCCGGAGTTTCAGGTTCGCTGGCGATGGAACGACAATGCCATCGCGTTCTGGGACAATCGCATCACGCAGCACTATGCGGTGAACGACTACCTCCCGCACCGCCGTCTGATGCACCGCGCCACCATTTTGGGCGATCGGCCGTACCATCGCTCGCGCATGCCGCAGACGCTCAAGGCAGCGGCGGAGTGATCTCAGCTCGGCGGCGGGGAGTGCAGGTAGCTTTCCACCAGTGAGCCCGCCACCAGCCGCCAGCCGTCCACCAGCACGAAGAAGATCAGCTTGAACGGCAGCGAGATGATCACCGGCGGTAGCATCATCATGCCCATGCTCATCAGGATCGAGGCGACCGCCATGTCGATGATGAGGAACGGCACGAAGATCAGGAAGCCGATCTCGAAGGCGCGCTTCAGCTCCGACAGCATGAAGGCCGGCGCCACCGTCATGATCGAAACCTGATCCGGCGTCGATGGCTTCTCGTGCTTCATGTCCATGAAGAGCTTGAGGTCGGAATCACGTACATGTGCCAGCATGAATTTCTTCACCGGAACGCTGGCGCGATCGAGCGCCTGTTCCGTCGTGATCTGCTGGTTGACCAGTGGCACGATGCCGGCATGATAGGCCTCCGTCAGCGTCGGCGTCATGACGAACAGCGTGAGAAACAGCGACAGGCTGATGATGACGCTGTTGGGCGGCGCCTGCGCGATGCCGAGCGCCGTCCTCAGCAAAGACAGCACCACGACGATGCGCGTGAAGCACGTCATCATCACCAGGATCGACGGCGCGATGCTGAGGATCGTGACCAGCGCGATGATCTGCATCATGCGGTCGGTGAAGAGTCCGCCGCCGGAGAAATCGATGTTCAGTCCGCCGGCGTTGGCGGCCGGCGCACTGACTGCCGGCGCGGCGGCTTGCGCTGCGGCGGAGGCGGCGTCCGGAATCATGATCAGGAGCGCGAGAACGCTGAGGCCGAGAAGGATCGTCTTCACGCTGCGGCCTCGACTTGTGGTTCGCTGGCCGCCGCGGGCACAGGATTGGAGGAAGGGCTCGCCGCGACCGGCGCAACAATCCCGCTCTCGATGACGCTGGCGCCTTGCGGCCCCATGAGGATGAGGTGTTCGGTGCCGTCGCGCTTGACGAGCAGGATCTTGTGGCGCGGACCAACCATCAAGGTCTCGGCAATCGACAATCGCTTCACCGATTGCGCTTGCACGATCCCCGGCAATCCAAAGCGGCGCGCGGCGAGCCACGCGCAACCCAAGAGTCCCAGAACGAGAAGAAGCGCACCGATGTAACGCGCGAAATCGACGAGGTCCATGAACGCGTTATGGACTTGTCAACCTTAAGCCGCAGTTAAGAGCAGGAGGAATCTGCCGGGCAAAAACATTCGCTTGCGTTAAGCGCGGCTTAATCGTTCGCGCGCAACGTTTCCGCTCGTTAGGGCTAACGATTGGTTGCACGAGCGCTTCGAAATGAATCTACCGGAAATGCCGCTGCTCAGCATCCTGCGCGATCGCATGTCATGGCTGAATGCGCGGCAGACTTTGCTGTCGCAGAATGTCGCCAATGCCGACACGCCGGGCTATGCCGCGCGCGATCTGAAGCCGATGGATTTCGAATCCGCCCTCAAGCAAAGCACCGCAAGCAATTTCGCAGGACTCGTCACCACGGACGCAAACCATATTGCCGTATCAACGAGCGGGCCGTCGCACATCGGCGACGCACAAATCACCGAGCAGGAGACCACCTCCTCCGGCAATTCCGTGTCGCTGGAACAGGAAATGATCAAGGTCGCCGATACGCAGGCGCAATATCAGGCTGCCGCCAATCTCTATTCCAAGATGGTCGGCATGATGCGCACGGCCATCGGCGGAGCATGAAGGAGAACAGGATGGATCTCGCAACATCGATGGCAGTGGCCGCATCCGGAATGCGCGCGCAAACAGACCGCATGCGTGTCATCACGGAGAACATCGCCAACGCCAATTCCACGGCAACAACGCCGGGTGGCGACCCGTATCGCCGCAAGATCGCGACCATGCAGAGCGATTTCGACCGCCAGGTCGGCGCCACCATGGTGCAACCCGGGCAGCCGGTCGCCGATGGGAGCGACTTCCGCAAGCAGTACGATCCCGGCAATCCGCTCGCCGACAAATCCGGCTATGTGCTGCTGCCCAATGTGAATCCGCTGGTCGAAATCATGGACATGCGCGAGGCGCAGCGTTCCTACGAAGCCGACCTGACCGTGATGGAATCGTCCAAGGCGATGCTGGCGCGCACCATTGATCTGTTGAAGAAGTGAGGGCGTAGATCATGACCGTTTCTGCAGCTGCTGCAGCCTCTGCGTACAACGCAGTCGCCAAAATGGGCGGCCACGCCGCGTCCGCCGGCACCACGGCGGGCGCCGCCTCGCCGTCCAACTTCTCCGACTTTCTCTCCGGCGCCATCAAGGATGCCACCGGCGCCATGCATCAGGGCGAGCAGATGGCTGCGATGCAGGCGGCGGGCAAGGCGGACGTCGTCGATGTGGTGAATGCGGTGAACGCGGCCGAGCTCAGCCTCGATACCGTGGTGGCGGTGCGCGACAAGGTGATCGCCGCCTACCAAAGCATCATGCAGATGCCGATCTAGCCGCGTCCGATTCAGAACCTGGAACAACGAAAATGTCGCCAGCCGATTCCATCGACTTTGCTCGCCAGGCGATCTGGGTCCTTATCGAGGTCGCCGCACCGGCGATGCTGACGGCGCTGGTGGTCGGCCTCGGCATCGGATTGCTGCAGGCGCTGACGCAGATACAGGAAATGACGTTGGTATTCGTGCCAAAGATCATGGCCATCTTCCTGATACTGCTGATCTCGCTGCCGTTTGCCGGTATGGCGATGTCCAATCTCATGGCCGACATCGCCCAGCGCATCGCCGCGTACTGATGCCGTGACCATCCATCTCGCAAACCTCTCCGGTGCGGTCCTCGTCTACCTTCTCGTTTTTGCGCGCACCGGCGCGATGATCATGCTGTTGCCGGCAGTCGGTGAGGCCGGCGTGCCGCCGCGGGTGCGGCTTGCGCTGGCGCTCGCAGTATCGTTCGCGCTGGCGCCGACCTTGTCGCACACCTACGCCGGGCAGACGGTCACGTCGGCCATCGCGCTGACGATCCTGCTCGCCAAGGAGATCACCGCCGGCGTTTTGATCGGCGCGATGTCGCGCATCATCATGAGCGCGCTGTCGACGGCCGGCCTTCTGATCGCGACGCAGACCGGTCTGGCCTACGCGCAGACCGTCGACCCTGAGATGGGTGACCAGGGTGCCATCATCGGCAATTTCTTCGCGCTGATGGGTGCGGTGCTGATTTTCGCCACCAACCTGCATCATCTCGCCATCGGCGCCATCCAGGGAAGTTACACGCTGATACCGCCCGGCGCGCCCCTGCCGACGGACGACATGGCCGAGCTGGCGATTCGGCTGACGAGTGGCTCTTTCACGCTGGGACTGCAGCTCGCCGCACCGTTTCTTGTGTTCGGATTTGCGGTGTCGGTCGGCATTGGATTGCTGGCGCGCCTGATGCCGCAATTCCAGGTCTTCTTCGTCGCCATGCCGATTAACATCCTGGCCGGCTTCTTTCTCATGATGCTGCTGCTCGGCTCGATGATGACGGTGTTCCTCAACTACTACGCCGACCAGATGGGACATTTCCTGAGCTGACCCATGGCCGAGGAACGCGACGACTCACAGAGAACGGAAGAGCCGACACAAAGGCGGCTCGATGAAGCGCGCCAGCACGGCGATGTCGTCAAGAGCCACGAGATTTCGACGGTCGTGGTGCTGGCCGGCGGCGCCATATCCATCGCGATGTTCGGCCATGCGACGGCGGAGCAGTTCGCCAGCGCCTTCCGAGTGTTCCTCGAGCAGCCAGACCAGCTTGATGTCACCACCGGCGGGATCATGGAAATCTTTCGCGGCGCGATCTTCCACCTGCTGATGCTGCTGGCAGCACCTCTGGCCCTCATCATGGGCATGGGATTGGGCGGACATCTGTTGCAGGCGCGGCCGGTGTTCACGGCCGAGCGGCTGAAGCCCGATCTGGCGAAGCTGTCGCTGGTCAAAGGCTTCCAGCGCATGTTCGGCATCGACGGCCTCGCCAACATGGCCAAGGGGCTGCTCAAGATCGTCATCGTCGGCACGACAGTGTGGATGATCGTGTGGCCGATGCGGGGGCATCTCGAATCCACCCTGACCGAAACGCCGGGCGACATCGCCGGCGACATGATTCACCTGCTGATGCGCATCCTGATCGCGGCGCTGTCGGTGCTGGCCGTGATCGCGGCCGGCGACTTCCTCCTGCAGCGCTTCCAGTTCCTCAAGCGCAACCGCATGAGCCGGCAGGAGATTAAGGACGAATTCAAGCGCACGGAAGGCGACCCCACGATCAAGGCGCGCATCCGGCAGCTGCGTGCCGAACGCGCCCGCAAGCGCATGATGGCCGAGGTGCCCAAGGCGACGGTCGTCATCACCAACCCCACCCACTATGCGGTGGCGCTGCGCTACGAGCAGGGTAAGACGCCGGCGCCGATCTGCGTGGCGAAGGGTATCGATTCGCTCGCGCTTCGCATCCGCGATGTGGCGCAGGAGCACAAGGTGCCGGTCGTCGAGAATCCGCCGCTGGCGCGCGCGCTCTATGCGGTCGTCGAGGTGGATGAGACCATCCCGGCGGAGCACTACAAGGCGGTGGCGCAGATCATCGGCTACATCATGCGGGCGGCCAGCAAGACGCGGCGGTAACCAGATTTTTCGAGAGTTCCCGCCGCCTAAGCCGGTGGCGCTACGAAAAATCAACGATTCGTTTACCGACTCGGCTATCTTTACGCGATGGACGCCGCCCCTCGCCTGCCCATGCCGCAAATCGTAATTCCGACAGGCCCCTGGCGCTGGCTGGCGGGCGTTCTGGCGCTCATCGCCTGCCTTGGCGGACTGCTGGCCCTCGCAGCCCCGGCTTCAGGCGGATGGGCCGGTCTGGTGCTCGTTGGCGGATTGGGCACAGTGGGAGTCCTGCTTCTTTTCGTGCTGTTGCCCGCCACCCGGCGCGGATCGGCACAATCCCGTCGGGTCGCCGAGGCCGCCAGCAAGGCAAACATCGCTTGGGCCATCGCGAATTCAGACGGTGCGGTGATCGAGTGCAATGAAGCGTATCGCCGGATAGCCGCCGTCGCGAGGGGCGAAGCCGCCGCGCCGCCCGAGCTGGCGCTGTCCACCGACACTTCCGCCGCCATGCTCTACCGGCTGGCACGCAGCGCAAGCGCGGGCCGTGCGCATGAAGAGCGCTGCACCATCGCATCGGGCATCGACATGCTCGCCATGGTGCGGCCGCTGGCGGACGGCCACACTGCCTGGTGGTTCACGCCCGTCCTCTCTGTCGGGGCAACCGCTGAGGCGAAGGCCGCGGTGGCAACTTCTGTGTCGATCGCGACGCTGCTCGCCGATGCGCCGATCGGCATCGCCATTGCGGATCGAACCGGCAGGGTTGCGGAAGCAAACAAGAGCTTTGCCGCGTTCTTCGCGGTCAAGGACATGGCGAGCCGTACGCTCGCAGATCACGTCGATGGGTCCGATCGCCCCGCGCTTGTACAGATTCTCTCCGGCACGCAGGGACCGGAGCGCCTCGCGCCGGAAATCCGCGCTGCCGGCAGCACCGAGCGAATGGCGGAACTCTATGCCGAGCCTCTGCATGGCGATGCGGACAAGGTCATCCTCTATCTTGTCGATGTGTCCGAGCAGAAGGCGTTGGAGACGAAGTTTGCGCAATCGCAGAAGATGCAGGCGGTGGGTCAGCTTGCCGGGGGCGTGGCGCACGATTTCAACAATCTGCTGACGGTGATCATCGGCAATTCCGAATTCCTGCTGTCGCGCCACCAAGCGGGCGATCCTTCTTTCCGCGAGATCAACGACATCCACCAGAACGCCATCCGCGCCGCAAACCTGGTGCGCCAGCTGCTCGCCTTCTCGCGCCAGCAGACGATGCAGCCCCGCGTGCTCGACCTTCGCGTGGTGACGAGCGAGCTGGGCGAACTCCTGCGGCGGCTGCTGCGCGAAGGCATCGATCTGCGCATGGAGCAGGCGGAAGGTCTGTGGCCGGTCTATGCCGACGAGGCGCAGCTGACCAACGCGATCATCAACCTGGTGGTGAACGCGCGCGACGCGATGCCCAAGGGCGGCACTGTATCGATCCGCACCGCCAATGAAACGCTGAAGGATGCGACCTCCATCGGCTCCGCGACCATGATGCCGGGCGATTATGTCCGCATCGACGTGGCCGATACCGGCATCGGCATCCCCAAGGAGTATGTCGGCAAGATCTTCGAGCCCTTCTTCACCACGAAGCCGACCGGCCAGGGCACGGGCCTCGGGCTCGCCACCGTCTACGGTATCGTCAAGCAGATGCGCGGCTTCATTTCCGTCGAGAGCGAAGTCGGCCGCGGTACCACGTTCAGCGTCTACCTGCCGCGCCACCATGGCGAAGTCGACGCTCGCCCCGAAGCGGCGCCGTTGCGCGACATCACCGGCGAGGAAACCATCCTGCTCGTCGAGGACGAGGACGGCGTGCGGAGTTTCGCGGCGCGCGCGCTCAAGCAGCGCGGCTATCAGGTCCTGGAGGCCTCCGGCGGCGAGCAGGCGCTGGAGATCGTGCGCGCCCGCGCCGACGATATCGCGCTCATCATCACCGATGTGGTGATGCCGAACATGGACGGGCCGACCCTGGTGCGTGCGGCGCGCAAGCTGAGGCCCGATATCCATGTGATCTTCATGTCGGGCTATGCCGAGGAAGCCTTCCGCCGCAACGAGGAGAAGGCGGAAGACCTGCACTTCCTGCCCAAACCGTTCGGCCTCAAGCAGCTGGCCGCCAAGGTCAAGGACGTGCTTTCCGGCGTCCCGAGGCGCTAACGCAATCGTGTACGCGTTGCCGCACCGGCCGGGCTAGGATGGCACGCGTTTCGTCGGGGGACATCATGCCGATCCGAGCATTCCTTGCCGCACTGTCGCTCGCGCTTGCCATTCCGGTCGCAGCGTCCGCGGCTCCACCCGACTATGTCGCGAAAGCCGTTGCCGATCCGTCGCGTCCGGAGGCGGACAGAAAAATGGATGCGGTGCGCAAGCCGGCAGAGGTCATCGCGTTCGCCGGAATCACGCCCGGCGAAACAATCGCGGAATACCTGCCGGGTGGCGGCTACTACACCCGCACCTTGAGCGGCGCGGTGGGGCCAGCCGGCAGGATCTACGCGTTGGAGACCAGCACCTGGGGCAACGACAATGTCGAAGCCACAAAGAAAGCGGTTGCCGGATTGCACAATGCGACGCTCGGTGTCTCGCCGCTGGGTGAGTTCAATCTGCCCGCGAAAGTGGATGTGTTCTGGACAACCGACAATTATCACGACCTGCACGTGCCGAAATACGCCAATGTCGATATGGCAGCGTTCAACAAGCATGTGTTCGATTCGCTCAAACCCGGTGGGCTGTACATCATCGTCGATCACGCGGCGAACGCGGGGACAGGGGCGAGCGATTCACCCACCCTGCATCGCATCGAGAAGGCGACCGTGATCCGGGAAGTGATTGCCGCCGGGTTCAAGCTGGCGGGTGAGAGCGACGTGCTGCGCAATCCTTCCGACGATCACACCCAGAAGATCTTCGGCATGCACTTCCAAACGGATCAATTCGTCCTGAAATTCCAGAAGCCGTAAGGTTAATGTCCCTTATGGGGTGAGTTCGAAGATCGTGCCGCAACCGTAACCGAAGCATTGCCGGCTGCCGCCCTGCACTGTCGTGCCGAAGATGTCGCCGTATTTGTCAATCACGAGCGGCGCATCGGGAGCGTCCCCATCCGCGCGGCCGGCAAAAGAATGCAGAAGGGTGTAGCTCCCATCCGACGTGATCTCGAACACAGTTCCGCATCCTTGCGTGCCGCAATCAGCATCGCCGCCGGCGGCGGTCGTGCCGTAGAGATTGCCGCTCGCGTCCGTGGCCAGACCGGCAGCAGGAGACCAACCATCCGTGCCATTGAAGGCATGAAGCGTGCTCTTGGTGCCGTCGGCTCCGATCTCGAACACGATACCGCAATAGAGGCCATGGCCGCCGCAGCTTGAGTTGCCGCCGCTGGCGACGCCGAACAGATTGCCCTGGGTATCGATCACCAGTTCGCCCACCGGATTTTGTCCGTCGGCGCCGCCAGTGAAAGCATAGACGACGCTCTCCTGGCCGCTGGGCGTGAGCTCATAGACGGTGCCGCAAACTGAGCCTTCGCAGCCTGCTCCGCCAAGGCGGGTGACGCCGAACAAATCGCCTGCCTTGTCGGCCACCAGGCCCCCGGCGGGTTCTTCGCCATCGCTTCCACCAGCGAAGAGATGCAACATGGTCTTCGTGCCATCGGGCGCAAGCTCATAAACCGTGCCGCACCCGTTGCCATTGCAGCCGCCGCCGCCCTCGCTGGTCGTGCCGTAAAGATTGGCCTTCCTGTCTCTGAGTAGCGGCCCAATCGGATTGTAGCCGTCGCTGCCGCCCAAAAAAGTGTAGAGCGTGCTGTAGGTTCCGTCAGGCCCGATTTTGTACACCGTGCCGCCGTCAACCGTCACGCCATAAAGATTGCCGATCCGGTCCTGAATGAGCCCGGCCGGTTCATCGCCGTCGCTGCCCCACTGGAATTGATAGAGCGTCTTCAGTCGACCGTTTCGCTTCAATTCGAACACCGTGCCCGCATCGGCATTTCCGCCGCCCAGTGTGGTGCCGTACAGCACACCGTGATTCAGGACGAGCCTGCCTGCCGGATTGACGCCCTCAGTGTCTCTCTTGAATGCATGGAGCGTCTGGAATGTGATTGCATGCGCTGGTGTGCCAGCAGCGACAATGGCGGCGGCGCACGCAAATGCCACCGTACGGAGCCATGGCGTCTTTCTTTTCATGAACACCCCCTGCCCGTTTTCCCGGCAACAAACGATAACGGAGTTTTGCATTCCGACAAGGTGCAGATTGGATCTGTCGGGAGATTTTTTCGGTGACTGTGCAGCCTTTGCTTCGGGTTCGCCGAGTGGCACGATCTCTTGATGCTTTGGATTAGACAACTCGCCCTTGCGGCAATTCTAAGCGCGCCAAATCTGCATGATGTAAGCGCCGATCCCGCGTGCAATCCACCTGCGAAGGCGATGGCACGGACGGAGTTGTTGTTCGGGGCAGCGCGTGTGAGCGATGTGCAGTGGAAGCATTTCCTCGCCCGCGAGGTGACGCCGCGATTCCCAGATGGGCTCTCGGTCCTCAATGGTTACGGACAATGGCAGGCGCCGAACGGCACAATCGTGAAGGAGCGCTCGCGCATTCTTCTGCTTTGGCGCAGCGAGGATGCCGCCGCCAACGCCAAGGTCGACGCCATCCGCGCCGCCTATAAGCGGCAGTTCCACCAGCAATCGGTGATGCGCGTCGACGGCGAGGACTGCGTCTCGTTCTGAGCAAACGGCGGCAGCAAATCGGTTGCACGCCGTGCGCGTAAAGGCTCAGGCAAGCTGCGTCCCGGTGAATGTGGGCGTTGGCGGCTTGGGCAACCCCTCATTCTTGTATTCCGCAACGAGCGTCTTCTTTTCCGTCGCCATTTCCTCGCCGAGCGTGGAAAGATCGACACCGGCCTTGCGTGCCTTGGCAAACATGTTGCCCTGCTTCTTCTCTTCCTCTTTGACGTGGTGCTTGATCATCTCGGAAAGAACTTTGACCTTGGCATCGAAGAACTCGTCGCCCGGTTTTCCCTGTTCGATCTCGGCGACGAGAACCTTCGCGCCGTCGTGCTCGACATTGGCCTCGTCCATCATGTCTTCCTCCACGCCGTCGGCGCGGCAGGCCGGGTAAAAGATGTCTTCCTCGATCTTGCAATGCACCGTGAGCTCAAGACAGATCTGCTTGGCGAGCGTCTGCTTGCGGTCGGAGCTCTTCGCCTTCTGATAGTCGGCGAACAATTTCTCCACGGTCCGGTGATCGGCCTTGAGGAGCGCGATGGCGTTCAAATTTTTTCGGCTTGGCATGGTTATATCCTCTCGAAGCCAAACAACGGCGCGGTGAGGGATCAGTTCCCGGCCGACTGCGTCGCGCTTTTGCACAACGAGCGGACCATAAGCGGTGAGACATGGGCGAGTGGCGAAGTCGCGACCCTCGCGTGCGTCCTGCGTCTGGCGTTGCCAGCCTCGCCCATGCCGGATGCCGCCGGCCTTTGGCCTGCCGATTCTGTCGTCCTGATTGCCTTAGAACCGAGGGGTTTTCGCCCGCCAGCTCTGTCGCACGGGTGCCAAAAGGTGAGAGAACTTCAATTGAACATGGCAGATATTTTCCAATCTCGCCAGCACGTTAAGCGGCATATTGCATTTCAGAACGAAACATGCACAGTCGCACCTCGCCGGTTCTCCCTTCCGGGGCGGAGCGGCTCATGGAATAAGGAGGAGACAGTGATGAAAGAGGCAGTCTTGCGGGTGGTCGGCAAAGAGGACAACTCGGAGCGGAAGCGGGCGCTGGAGGCCGCGCTGTCGCAGATCGACCGCGCCTTCGGCAAAGGCTCGGTGATGAAGCTTGGCCAGCGCGAAGCAGCGACCGAAGCCGATACGATTTCCACCGGGTCGCTGGGGCTCGACATTGCGCTCGGCATCGGCGGTTTGCCGCGCGGCCGCGTGATCGAAGTGTATGGGCCGGAATCCTCCGGCAAGACGACCCTGGCGCTGCATGTCGTGGCGGAGGCGCAGAAGAAAGGCGGCATCGCGGCTTACGTGGATGCCGAGCATGCGCTCGATCCGGCTTACGCCCGGAAATTGGGCGTCGACATCGACGAATTGCTGATTTCGCAGCCCGACACCGGTGAGCAGGCGCTCGAGATCACCGATACCCTAGTGCGCTCCGGCGGCGTCGACATCGTCGTGATCGATTCGGTGGCGGCGCTGACGCCCAAGGCCGAACTGGAAGGCGAGATGGGCGATCAGCTTCCCGGCCTGCAGGCGCGCCTGATGAGTCAGGCTTTGCGCAAGCTCACGGGTTCGATCTCCAAGTCGAATACGATCGTCCTCTTCATCAACCAGATACGCATGAAGATCGGCATCATGTTCGGCAATCCGGAGACGACGACAGGCGGCAATGCCCTCAAGTTCTACGCCTCCGTGCGCCTCGATATCCGCCGGATCGGCTCAATCAAGGATCACGACGAGGTGACCGGCAATCAGACCCGCGTGAAGGTGGTGAAGAACAAGGTCGCGCCGCCGTTCAAGCAGGTCGAGTTCGACATCATGTACGGCCAGGGAATCTCCAAGACGGGCGAATTGCTGGATCTCGGGGTCAAGGCCGGCGTGGTCGAAAAGTCCGGCTCATGGTTCTCCTACGACGGCATGCGTATCGGTCAGGGCCGCGAGGCGGCGCGCAGCTTCCTCACCGAGAACAAGGACGCTGCGGCGAAGATCGAGGCCCAGATCCGGCAGAATGCCGGACTCTTGAGCGCAGCGCTCGCCAATGGCAGCGATTCGGACGGCGGCGACTGATGCGCGCCATACCTGTTCGTTCCCTTTTGGCATGGGGAACGACTCCCGAAGGGGCGGTGCGAAAGTGCCGCCCCTTCACTTTTCCGGGGGTGCCGCTACAACGATTCCCATGAACAGTCTGGCCGACATTCGTTCCAGTTTTCTCGAGTTTTTCCGCGCCCGCGGACACGAGGTCATGCCCTCGTCGCCGCTGGTCCCCCGCAACGATCCCACCTTGCTGTTCACCAATGCCGGCATGGTGCAGTTCAAGAACGTCTTCACCGGCACGGAGAAGCGCCCCTATGTGCGCGCCGCAACGGTGCAGAAGTGCGTCCGCGCCGGCGGCAAGCACAACGATCTGGACAATGTCGGCTACACCGCGCGGCACCACACCTTTTTCGAGATGCTGGGCAATTTCTCGTTCGGCGACTATTTCAAGGAACGCGCGATCGAGTTCGCCTGGGATTACGTCCGCAATGTCGCGGGGCTTTCGAAGGATCGGCTGTGGGTGACCGTCTATCCGAGCGATGAGCAGGCGCGCACCTTATGGAAGAAGATCGCCGACCTGCCGGACGACCGCATCGTCGGCCATGAATCGAATCTGTGGGCCATGGGTCCGGTGGGCCCCTGCGGCTACTGCTCGGAAATCTTCTACGACCAGGGCGACACCGTTGCCGGCGGTCCGCCGGGCACGCCGGATGAAGACGGCGACCGCTTCCTCGAATTCTGGAATCTGGTCTTCATGCAGTTCGAGCAGGTGGACGAGAACACCCGCCTCGAATTGCCGAAACCTTCGATCGATACTGGCATGGGGCTTGAGCGCATCACCGCCATCCAACAGGGCGTCACCGACAATTACGACATCGACCTGTTCCGACACCTGATTGCGGCATCGGTCGAAGCCTCCGGCGCTGCGAACACCGGCGAGGCGCGCTTCAGCCATCGCGTGATCGCCGATCACCTGCGCGCGAGCTCGTTCCTCGTGGCGGACGGCGTGCTGCCGTCGAACGAGGGTCGCGGCTATGTGCTTCGGCGCATCATGCGCCGTGCCATGCGGCACGCGCATCTGATCGGTTCCAAGGACCCGCTGATGCACCGCCTGGTGCCGGTGCTGGTCGGAGAGATGGGCGCCGCCTATCCGGAGCTTGCGCGCGCGCAAGCGCTGGTCACCGAGACCATGAAGCTGGAGGAAATCCGCTTCCGCGAAACTTTGGCGCGCGGCATCAAGCTGCTGGACGAAGCGGCAGGCAACCTGCGCAAAGGCGACAGTCTTGCCGGCGAGATCGCATTCAAGCTCTACGACACCTACGGCTTCCCGCTCGATCTGACCCAGGATGCGCTCAAGGCGCGCGGCATCGCGGTCGATATCGCCGGTTTCAATGCGGCCATGCAGCGCCAGCGCGAAGAGGCCCGAAAGGCCTGGGCGGGCTCGGGTGAAACCTCCGACGAAGGCGTGTGGTTTGCGATCAAGGAAGAGGTCGGCGCCACCGAATTCCTCGGTTACGACACCGAAGAAGCCGAAGGCGTGATCCTCGCGCTGCTGAAGGATCGCGAGCGGGTCACCAGTGCCGGCGCGGGCGACACCGTTCGCATCCTCGCCAACCAGACGCCGTTCTATGCGGAGTCGGGCGGGCAGATCGGCGACCAGGGCGCTGTGTTCTCGCGCAACGGCGCGATCGGCGCCGTCATCGATACCGAAAAGAAGCTCGGCAGCGTGCATGTGCACGTGGTCCGCATCACGCAAGGTGAATTCAAAATCGGCGATACGGTCGACCTAAAGGTCGATGGCGAGCGCCGCCGCGCCACGCGCGCCAATCACTCCGCCACCCATCTTTTGCATGCCGCGCTGAAGCACGTGCTGGGGCCGCATGTCTCGCAAAAGGGGTCGCTCGTGGCGCCGGACCGCCTGCGCTTCGACTTCTCACACCCCAAGGCGCTGAGCGCGGAAGAGCTCGACCGTGTGGAAGCGGAGGTCAACGCAATCATCCGCCAGAACTCCGACGTCTCGACCCGGCTGATGCAAACAGAAGAGGCGATGAAAGCGGGTGCCGAAGCGCTGTTCGGCGAGAAGTACGGAAGCGAAGTCCGCGTGCTGACGATGGGCCATGATCCGGAGCACTCCAAAGCCTATTCGGTCGAACTGTGCGGCGGCACGCATGTGCGCAGGCTCGGCGACATCGGCCTCTTCACCATCGTGTCCGACAGTGCGGTGGCAGCCGGCGTGCGCCGCATCGAGGCGCTGACCTCGGAAGGCGCGCGGCAATATCTCGAGGACCAGGCGGACCTCGCGCGTGAAGCCGCGGGCGCTCTGAAGACAAGCGTGGCCGATCTCCCGGCGCGTGTTGTGCAGCTCGCCGACGAGCGCCGTAAGCTCGAGCGGGAACTGGCGGAAGCCAAGAAGGCGCTGGCGCTCGCCGGTCCGTCGCGCTCGGCCGCTGCCAGCGAGACGAAGAAGATCGCGGGCGTCAACTTTGCGGCGCGCCTCGTGGAAGGGGTATCGGCAAAGGATCTGAAGAGCCTCGCCGATGAGGCGAAAGCAAAGATCGGGTCCGGCGTCGTGGCATTTGCCGCCGTTGCCGATGGGAAAGCATCAATTGTGGTCGGCGTGACAGACGATCTCACCAAACGCATCAGCGCCGTCGATCTCGTTCGCATTGCTGCGGAAAAGCTGGGTGGCAAAGGCGGCGGCGGGCGGCCCGACATGGCGCAGGCGGGCGGGCCCGAGACGTCCCAGGCTCAGGCCGCGCTCGACGCCATCAGCGAGCGGCTCGCCAGTCTCGAGTCCGCGGCATAGCCATGGCGCGCGGGACACGGGGCAACAGGAAAGCCCGGCGCGCGCCGCCGCCGGATTCGCTGCGTCATACCGTTTTCCGCATCATCGAGGCCGGCCACATCGCCGATTGGCGTGTGCTGCTGTTCGAGGCCAGCCTGATCATCCTCATCATCGCCAATGTGCTGGCGGTGACGGTCGAGAGCGTGCCGAAAATCCGGGACGCGTATCTGCCCTTCTTCTTCTGGTTCGAAGCGGCTTCGGTGGCGATCTTCGCCGTCGAATATTGCGTGCGCATCTGGGCCTGTATGGAAGACCCGCGCTACCGCCGATTGGGGCCGCTGCGTGGGCGCATCCGCTATGCGCTCAGCCCCGCGATGCTGATCGACTTCCTGTCCTTCGCCCCCAGCATCCTCGGCTTCTTCATTCCGGCCGTGGATTTGCGGGTGCTGCGGCTGTTCCGGCTGCTGCGGCTGATGAAGATCGCACGCTATTCGCCGGCGATGGCAACTTTGGTCGAAGTCATCGCGGCAGAGCGGCGCGCGCTGATCGGCACCTTGCTGCTGCTCTTGTGTTGCATGGTGATCTCGGCGGAGATGATGTACCTCGTCGAGGGCCCGGTGCAGGCCAATTTCGATTCACTCCCCAAGGCGATGTATTGGGCGATCACCACGCTGACGACGACGGGCTACGGAGACATCACGCCGGTCACCGCGCCCGGTCGCATGATCGCAGGCGTCACCATGATCCTCGGTCTTGCTCTGTTCGCGCTTCCGGTGGGCATCGTCGCCACAAACTTCGTCACCGAAATCCACCGGCGGGATTTCGTCGTCACCTGGAGCATGATCTCGCACCTGCCGCTGTTCGAGAGCTTCAGCGCCGCTCTGGTGAGCGACGTCATGAGCGTGCTGCGCTCGCGCATGATTCCGGAGCACATGCAGGTGGCGGTTGCCGGCAATTCGGGCGGTGAAATGTATTTCATCGTCTCGGGATCCGCGCGCGCCGAATACGAGCGCGGCACGATCACGCTCGGCCCGGGCGATTTCTTCGGCGAAGAGGCACTGCTGTCGGGAGAAGCGTACAAGGCGACCGTGGTCGCGCGCTCGTCGCTGCGCGTGCTGACGCTTTCCCACGCCGATTTCGTGTCGCTGACGCGGCGCTATCCGAAACTCAAGAAGCGCTTTGAAACCGCCGCCGCGCGCAAGGAACACAAGGTCCAGGCGCGGGCGCGGCGGCAAGGAAGCGAGGCCGATACCGACGACGTGTCGTCCGACTACATCGAGGAGGCCGAGGACGCAGGCGCGGCAGAGTAGGCGTGCACGCTGCCGTCGCTTACGGCTTGTAGTACACAGCGAGCTTGTTGCCGACCGGATCGCGCAGATACGCGCCATACCAGCTGTCTTTATCCGGCGGGCGAAATCCCGGCGGGCCTTCGCAGTGGCCACCATTGGCGCAACCGGCGGCGTGGGCAATATCGACTTTGGATTTCGCGTCGGCCTTGAACGCGATCATCATGCCGTTGCCATGCGTCGCCGCCTGTTTGTCGAACGGCGGACAGACATAGACTTCGTGATGATCCGAGCCCTTCTTGCCGTATCCGATCCAGCCGCTGTCGAAGAACTTTCGTTCGCCGCCCAGCGCGGTAAAAACCGCATCGTAAAACCTTCCAGACGCTTCGCT
>DASYBT010000103.1:0-10939 GCA_036500585.1 Rhizomicrobium sp. | reverse complement strand
CCTCATCGCCCTGATGACCTCAGCGCCGGCGTTGGCGCAGCTGTACCCCGGCGACGATGTTCAGGTGAACGCGAGCGCGATCGGGCGGCCGATGCTCCATCATCACACCAAGCATGGTTTGCCGCCGGACAGTCCAGGCGTGATCCACCTGCACATGCCGCGCGCGCATCACGCGGCGCGCCATGCCGCAGCCGTGGCGAAACAAGAGAGCACCGCTCCCGCTGCGGCAGCCCCGCAGCCGAAAACAAGTGTCGCAACCGCGGCGCCGCCGCCGGCGCAAACAAAAGCCGCATCCGACCAATTCAGCTGGGGCGCGGAGTCGCCGGTGGCACAATCCGCTGCTCCGCCGCGCATTCCGGCGAAACAATCCACGAGACCGCGTGCCGCTGCCGCACAGCCGAAGCCCACCCGTGCCGAACGGCGCGCGGCGTTAGAAGCAGCGCCGGCAGGCGCGCCGGCTGCCTCATCCGATTCCGGCGATATGCCGTTCTCGTTCGAGGCGCCCGATGCACAGCACGCCGCGCCGGCGGGAGCCGCACCGGGCAAATCTGCCGAGCGGAAGCCCTCCCGCACGTCCAAGGTTGCATCGCTGGAACGCGCCCCGGCCGAAACGCCGACGCATGCAAAGCCGGAGAAAGTGCCGCACGCCGCCACCCACGCCGGCCAGATGAAGCAGGGCGAAATCCTGTTCGCGAGCGGCGGCACCGATCCCGATGCGGCGAGCTACCAGCAGGTGAAGACGCTGGCCGCTTCGCTGAACACCGCGCTGGAATCCGGCGCCGCCGGCGTTGAGGTCGACGCGTTCGGAGGATCGCCCGGCGACAAATCCTCCGATGCGCGCCGGCTGTCTTTGCGCCGCGCGCTGGCCGTGCGCCAGCTGCTGATCGACAATGGCGTCCCGGCGGATCGCATCAACGTGCGTGCGATGGGCGGCACCGAGGATCAGGGCAAGCCGGACCGCGTCGATATCTATGTCGGTGCGTCAAAATCAGGGTGACGCACGCGGCTGTTCGGCCATGTTCACGTTGCGCGCCTCGCGGCCGAGCGCAGTGAGGATCGCAATGGCAATGGCGGCGGCAACCGCAACGCTGGCCAGCGCCACCGAATAATTCTGGTGCATGTGGGCGGCAATCTTCGTTTGCAGTACGGCATTGTACGACGCGATGAAGTTGCCCAACTGGTAGACCGTGCCGGGAAATGTGCCGCGCGCATCCGCCGGCGACAGCTCGTTCAGGTGCGCCGGGACCACACCCCACGCGCCCTGCACGAAGAACTGCATGAGGAACGCGCCGAACGCCAGCATCGCGGCAGTCTCGGAAAACGCCCACAGCCACGCAGCCGGAATTGCCAGCAGCGAGGCGATGACGATGGCGCGGCGGCGGCCGAGGCTCTGGCTCCACAATCCGAAGACGAGGCCGCCGAGGATCGCGCCGATGTTGTAGAGGATGGCGATGTTGCCGGTGGTGTGCACATCGAAATGGTGCTGCACCTGCAGGAAGGTCGGGTAGATGTCCTGCGTGCCGTGGCTGAAGAAGTTGAACGCCGTCATCAGCAGGATGGCATAGATCGCCAACTGCCAGTGCTGCTTGAGAACGTTGAACACTGTTCCGGTCTTTGCATGTTCGCGCGACCAGCCGGGCGATTCCGGAACGTGACGGCGGATGTAGAGGATCAGCAGCGCCGGCACGATGCCGATGACGAACAGGCTGCGCCACGGCGCCACGCCAAGCAGGGCACCGAACGGTTCATAGACGTTGCGATAGACAAGCGAAGCCAGCAGATAGCCGGTGGGATAGCCGGATTGCAGCAGACCGGAGACAAGTCCGCGTGCTTCCGGCTTGATGGTCTCCATGGTGAGCGAGGCGCCGATGCCCCACTCGCCACCCATCGCAACGCCGAACAGCGCGCGCAGGATCAGGAAGGTGATGAGACTCGGCGAGAACGCTGTGACGAAGCCGAGAATGGAGTAGAGCGCAACATCGGCCATCAGCACGGGGCGGCGGCCGAAGCGATCCGCCAGCCGCCCGAAGACAAAGGCGCCGACCGGCCTCAGCGCCAAGGTCAACGTCAGCGCCCACGCCACATCGGAGGTGCCGGCGCCGAAGGCTTTGGCCACATCCTTGATGACGAACACCATGAGGAAGAAGTCGAAGGCATCGAGGGTCCAGCCGAGATAGCTCGCCGCCACCACGTGCTTCTGCGCCGACGTCCAGCCCTTCAACGCATCCAGCGCCGCCATGAACTTCCCCCCGCGAGTCGCAACGCAACTTAGCTGCCCCCCTCCCCTCGCGGGAGGGGGCGAATGCTGCGAGCGTAGCGAGAAGCATTCGGGGGAGGGGGCGCCCGAGCATCACCCCTCCCCCAATCCTCATTCGCTGTGCTCATTTCGGATTGCCCCCTCCCGCAAGGGGAGGGGGAGTCTAGTTCGAAAGCTCCGCGGCAGTGTGCCAGTTGCCGTGCAGGCCCGGGCGCAGGCGCAACGGAAGGCGCACGGTCGCGATCGGGCCTTCATCGAGGCGCTGCGCATCGAACATCAGCAGGTCGGAGCGCATCTCCTTCAGCCGGTTGGCGAGCGCCACCAGATAGCCCTCGCCTTCCGCCGCGTCCTGCGATTTCGGGATGAAGCATGGCTCCTGCAGCGACGACACCGGGCCGCACCACCAGGTCTGTTGCTTGCCGGTCGCCAGATCGACATGCGCAAGCGTGTTCATGAACAGTCCGGCGCGGCCGAACTCGGCCGGCTTCTCCGGATCGCTCACCAGCAGATAACCGTGGCGATAGGCCTGCGTGGCGTAGCGATCGTCGATGCGCGGGAATTCGCCAACAAGTTCGGTCAGCCGCTCCTGCTGGAACGAATCCTCGTTCGACTCCATGTCCATCGACCAGCGCGTCAGCCGCGATTGCGCCTCCATCGGATTGAACGGCTTGCCGTGCACGTCCGGGAAGAAGGGAAACATGTTGTTCCTGGCGACCGGCGTGTCGAAATAGATTTTCGGGCCGTCGTTGAACGCATTCATCACGTGGCTGGCGAACAGGTTCGGGCCTTTGAACCAGCGGATGTCCTTTCCGTCGCCGCGACGCGGCAGCACGCCGATATAGACCGGCAAGGTCGTGTCGAACCCGAAATGCGGCATGCGTCGCTCGAGCCGCTCCGGCGTGGAGATCGACGGAACGATGTGGAAGACCGCGTAGTCCTGCGTCACGCCCCAATCGTGCATCATGCAGTAATACGGCGCCTCGAACCACGTTTCGTGGATGACGTTGCCGGCCTTGTCGATCTCGTAGAAGGCGACATCGCGCGTGAGCAGCCCTTTAGCCGCATAGCCGAACGCCACCATGTTGCCGGTCGCGTGATCGATCTTGGGATGCGCGGTAAACGTCGGCGACTTCATCTGGCCGCCGAAATCCCAATAGCCGATCGTTTCCAGGGTATTGGGATCCATCGCCACCGGCGGGCTGTCTTCCTTCAGGGCGAACAGCTTGCCGCCATGCGCCATCACATTGGTGTTGGCGGTGCCGCGGTAACGGCCCTTGACGCTCGCATCATCGTCGATGGGATTGCGATAGTGCGCGAACAGCGCCTTGCCGGCGTCGTGCTCCAGCTTCCACTTGTCAGTCTTGACCCAGCGGTGCTTGAAATCGACGCGGCCATTCTTGAACCGGAACTGCGACACCATTCCATCGCCGTTGAACCAGATGTCTTCGCCCATCTTCGCGGGGAATTGCGGATCGGGATGCACGCGGAAGAACGCGCCGTCGATGCTGCTGGGGATTTCGCCCTCCACTTCGCAATCGGCAATGTCGGCCTCGAAGCGCGCCGGCTCCATGAAGCCTTCGAACGCCATCGACTTGACGAACTTCGCCATTCTCATCCTCCACCGCGATGACGCGGGATATCTTGCATCAGTGTGCAGCTTGGACCTTATGTTCGCAATTCCGCACGAAGCGGTGTATTCGCTCTCGGGCGAGCATCGCTTCCGTTCCGGTAGGGGAATCTCCAATTGATCGCGCTGGTGATTCTGTTCTTTGCCTCGATGTGGGCAGGCGCACAGAATGCGCTTGCCGGCGGCGGGTCGTTCATCACTTTGCCGTCGCTGATGTTCACCGGCATGGATGCGCGCGCGGCCAACATCACCTCCACAGTCGCACTGTTCCCGGGACAGATCGCAACCGGCCTGACGGGGCGCGCGCACGTGACCGGAGCGGCCGGCCTGTCGTTCTGGGTGCTGGTCGCGATCAGCCTTGTGGGCGGCGCAGTGGGTGCCATGCTGCTCCTCATCACGCCGCCATCGTTCTTCGCCCATCTTGTGCCGTGGCTGGTGTTGTTCGCGACCGGTGTGTTCGCCTGGGGCAGCTTCGGCCCGAAGCGCGAGGGCAAGAGCGCGCCGCTCGGCCGCTGGGGAGCGGCCGGCGCGCAGTTCCTCATCTCGGTCTATGGCGGCTATTTCGGCGGCGGCATCGGATTTCTGATGCTGGCGGCACTCACGGCAGCAGGCCTCGTCATCCGTAACGCCGGAGCCACGAAAAACGTGCTTGGCGCGGTGATGAACGCCTCGGCCGTCGCGATTTTCGCCTTCTCACCTGAGGTGCGCTGGCTGCAGGCGGGGATTGCTTGCGTGGGCGCCATTATCGGCGGCGTGACCGGGGGCATGATGCTGAAGCGGATCGACGAGCGATACTTGCGCATCGTCGTCATCACCATCGGCGTGGCGCTGACGGTTGGGTTGTTCCTGAAAGCACGCTAGACGATCGCGGCTTCTGTCTTGGCGTGAATTTCTTCGCGCGTGGTGCCCGGCGCGACCTCCACAATCGTAAGCCCATGCGGCGTAACATCGAACACTCCGAGATTGCTGATGATGCGGTCGATGCAGGCAACGCCGGTCAGCGGCAAGCTGCAGTGCTTGAGCAACTTGGGCCGGCCGGCCTTGTCGGTGTGATCCATGATGGCGATGCAGCGCTTGACGCCGGCGACGAGGTCCATCGCCCCGCCCATGCCCTTCACCAGCTTGCCCGGCACCATCCAATTGGCGAGATCGCCCTTCTCGCTCACCTCCATGGCGCCGAGGATGGAAAGATCGATGTGGCCGCCGCGGATCATCGCGAAGGAATCGGCGGATGAGAAATAGGCCGTCTTCGGAAGCTCGGTGATCGTCTGCTTGCCGGCATTGATGAGATCGGGGTCGACTTCATTGTCGCGCGGGAATGGGCCCATGCCGAGCATGCCGTTCTCCGACTGCAAGGTCACTTCCATGCCTTCGGGAATGTAGTTGGCAACCAAGGTGGGAATGCCGATGCCGAGATTGACATAAAACCCGTCCTGCAATTCCTGCGCGGCGCGCTTGGCCATCTCATCGCGTGTCCAGGGCATGATCCTCAGTCCTTGAATGGCCGGCTGCGAATTTGATGCGGTTCGATGACCGTCAAATGGCCCAGCAGTGCATCGCCGAAGCCAGCGATCGCTTGCACAATGATCTGTGAGCGCGCCTTTGAACTTATCTTCCTCAGACGTGCTAACAGAATGGCGGGCGGCCGCTCAGATGCAATTTCGGCGAGGAGGCCGAAATCTCGATCGTATGTGAGCAGTACTCGCCCTTCTTTGCATGCTAGATCGAACACGATTTCATCGCCTGCTCCTGGTTGCGTACGGACGATCGACTTCACGTCGTGTCCTGCCGCGGCCAAAGCCGACACAAGAGTCGCGCCACAATTTTCGTCCGCCAGAATCTTCATTCCGCGGCAAGGAATTCAAAGCTTTCATCCGCAAGACTGGCCGCAGCGTACGCGCAGGCCGCACGAACGTCCTCCTCCTTAAGGTGCGGATATTCCCGGAGTATATCTTCGACGTTCATGCCGGACGCGAGCTCGTTCATGATGTGCTCGACAGTGATGCGTGTGCCGCGGATCACTGGCTTGCCGACCATGACTTTCGGGTCCAGGTGGATTCGTTTCAGAAGATCGTTCATGGCATCTCTCCGTCACCTGTAGAGTATAGCGCAGGATCAGGCTTCCCGCACCGTGCGCTTTTCGATGCGCTTATCGTAATGCGCACCTTTGATGATGCGGCTGACGAAAATGCCCGGCGTGTGGATGCCGTCCGGCTCCAGCGAACCCACCGGCACCAGCTCCTCCACTTCCGCGACCGTCACTTTACCGGCCGTCGCCATCATCGGATTGAAGTTCCGCGCTGTCTTGCGATAGACGAGGTTGCCTTCGGCATCGCCCATCCACGCCTTGACGATCGACAGATCGGCAACAAGCCCGCGCTCCAGAATGTGGGTGACACCGTCGAACTCCTTGGTCTCCTTGCCGTCGGCGATCAACGTGCCGACACCGGTCTTGGTGTAGAAGCCGGGAATGCCGGCGCCGCCGGCGCGAATGCGCTCGGCCAGGGTGCCTTGCGGATTGAATTCAAGCTCGAGTTCTCCGGAGAGATACTGCTTCTCGAAGGTGTCGTTCTCGCCGACGTAGGAGCTGATCATTTTGCGAATCTGTCTCGTTTGCAGCAGGAGCCCGAGACCGAAATCGTCCACGCCGGCGTTGTTGGAAATGATCGTCAGCCCCTTCACGCCTGAATCCCGCAGCGCGAGAATCAGGTTCTCCGGGATTCCGCAAAGTCCGAAACCGCCGGACATCACACTCATGCCGTCGAACAGAAGCCCGTCGAGTGCGCTCTTGGCGTCCGCATAAACCTTCTTCATCGCCTCACCTTTCGTCGCACGACGTTTGCCCTGAAGGCGGTTCCGAGGCAAGCTTTGCCACGGAACGGAGGCGAGCATGCGGAAGACGACGGCGGTCGCGGCAGCGGCATTGATCACGGCAACGCCGGCGCTGGCGATGGACCTTACGAGTCCCGACGTTCGCGAAGGCGCGCCCATTGCCAAGGAACAGGTCTACACGCGCTGTGGCGGCGGCAATGTTTCGCCTGCGCTGTCATGGAGCGGTGCGCCGGCAAACACGAAGAGCTTCGCCATCACCGCCATCGACACGAACGTGCCGCCGCACAAATGGACGCACTGGGTTGTCGTCGGCGTGCCGCCCACAACCACATCACTCGGCAAAGGTGCAAGGCCGCCGGCCGGCGCGCAAATCCTGCCGAGCGACTTCGGGGAAGCCGCCTACGACGGTCCGTGTCCGCCGCCCGGTTCCGGCGTGCACCATTATGTTTTCACGGTCTGGGCGCTTTCTGCGGCGACAATCGCATTTCCGCACGGTGCAACGGCCGACGACATCGACAAGGCGCTGACGAAGGCATCGCTCGCACACGCTTCCGTCACCGGAACGTACGAGCGCTAGGCCGGCACCTGCACGTCGGCAAGCCGATCGACCGTGCGCAGCGGCGGGAACAGCTTCATCCAGATCGCGACCACCAGCAAGGTGCCGATGCCGCCGATCACGACCGATGGCACGGTGCCGAACCACGCGGCGGTCAACCCGGATTCGAATTCGCCAAGCTCGTTCGAGGCTCCGATGAACAGCATGTTCACTGCCGAGACGCGCCCGCGCATGGCGTCCGGCGTCGCAAACTGAATGAGCGCCGAACGGATGAACACGCTCACCATGTCGGAAGCGCCGAGCACGAACAGCGCTATCAGGGACAAAAAGAAATTGGTCGAGATGCCGAACACGATGGTGGCGATTCCAAAGATGGCGACGGCGCCGAACATCTTGGCTCCGGTCTTCGTCTCAAGGGGCCGCCGGCCCAGCGAGACCGCGACCAGGGCAGCGCCCAGCGCCGGCGCACTGCGCAGCACCCCAAGGCCGATCGGCCCCACATGCAGAATGTCACGCGCATAAACCGGCAGCAGCGCCGTCGCGCCGCCCAGCAGCACGGCAAACAGGTCGAGCGAGATGGCGCCGAGCACGACGGGGCGGTGCCGGACGAAGCGGATTCCTTCCTTCACCCGCTCGATGCCGCTCAATCGGCTTTGCTGACGCACCAGCCTGCGTCCGCCTAGGGTCGAAATTCCGATCGCCGCCGCAAAGAACCCGAGCGCACAGGTCGTGTATGCCGCGAAAGGCCCAAGGGCATAGAGGAAGCCGCCGAGTGCCGGTCCCGCGATCACGGCCGTCTGGAACGCCGACGAACCCCAGGCGATCGATTTCGGCAAACGCTCCGGCGGCACCAGGAACGGCAGCAGCGATTGCGACGCCGGCCCGGTAAATCCCCGCGCCGCGCCGAACAGCATCAGCACGAGATAGAACGGTAGCGCCGTCCGCACATGCAGCCACGCCAGTGCCACAAGCAGCGCCCCGCTCAAACCCGCAACGCCGAGCGCCAGCGCGTAGACCTTTCGCTGATCGAAGCGGTCCGCGATGTCGCCGGCCGGCAAGGTCAGCAGGAACATCGGCACGAATTGCGCCAGCCCGACGAGGCCGAGCGACAGCGGCGTATGCGTGATGTCGTAGATGTTCCAGCCGACCGCGACCGATAGAACCATCAATGCGGTCGTGGAGAAGAACCGGCTGACGAGATAGCTGGCGAAATCGCGGCCGCGATAGACCACGGTTGGGTCACTCATGGCAGGATTGCGCGCCGGCGCCATTCCTCTCGGGCAATGCTCCAGATGTTGCAGCGATGCGTCTTGCCCTGGAAAACGAGGTTGTGTTCCGGCCCGCGCGTCTCGCCCAGGCGTTCGGCCACACGCTGAGAGGCGACGTTGTCGATGTTGATGAGCGAGATCAGCTTGTCGACGCTTTGCGTAAGGAAGCCATAGTTCATCGCCGCGCGCGCGGCTTCTGTCGCGTAGCCGTGGCCCCAATAGGGACGGCCCAAGGTCCAGCCCACTTCCAGCCCGGGCCAGCCTTCCGGATTGATGAGCCCCACCTTGCCGATCAGCGCACCATCGGATTTGCGTTCCACCGCCCAGGTGCCGTAGCCGCGCAGCAGCCAATGACCGGCCGAGCCCGCGATGTTGCGCCAGGATTCGTTGCGATCGGACGTCGTGCCGGAGAGGTAGCGCACCACCAACTCGTCGGCGAGAAACGGCGCGAACTCGTCGAGGTCGCCGTGCCGCCACTCGCGCATCAGCAGGCGTTCGGTTTGAAGCCGCGGGATCATGGAAAGGCTCATCGCAAATGAATCGTGATTGTAGTCTCGCCCGGCGGCAAATTGAACTTGGCGCGATTGAACGCGGGATCGGAGAAAAACGGGGTGGCATCCCTTGAGAAGCCGTATTTTTCCGCCGGCAAATGTAATGCGGTGAAGTCGAACTCGCCATTGCGGTTGTAATCCTGGAAAGCCTTGAGGCCATAGGTTCCCGGGGGAACGTTGCGCAATGTCACGATCGTTTCCGGTGCGACCGCCGGGATGACGCCGTCGATCACCGGCTTGGAAGTGTCGTCCTTCCAGGTGTCGGCGGTGTAGAGCGCCACGCGCATGTCGCCGCCCTTGGGTGAAACGCCTTCCACCTTCACGATCAACGTTGCGGAAGCGGGCTGCGCAAGCGCCGGCGCGACGAACAGCAAAAAGGCGGCGCCAATCGACGCGCAGAACAAGCGAGTCACGGGGGGCCCGATCAGTAGAGGAACATCGGCTTGCCGGGGATGTTCCGGATGCGCGGCGTGTAGTTCTCCGCGTCGTACATCTCCGGCACATTCACCCGCCGCTCGCCCTTGATGCAGGTGTCGCCGGGAACGGTGGTGTACTTGCCGTCCTGGATGGCCATCATCAAGCCGGATCTGCCATCGGCTATCAGCTGTACGGCCATGCTGCCGTAGTTGAAGCCAACCATGCGGTCGAGCGCATCCGGCGCACCGGCGCGCATGAGGTACGCAAGCTTCTGATTCAGAATCCCGATTCCGGTCAGCTTCTCGAGCTCAGCGCCAATGTGCTCGCCGACGCCGCCGAGCTTTCTGTGACCGAACGCATCCTCCGGACCGGTTTCGACGATCTCGCCGCCCTTCATCTGCGCGCCTTCAGAGACGCAGACGATGGCGTAGCGTGACGGGTTGCGGGTGCGGTCTTCCTTGATGAGCTCGGCCAGACGCTCGATCTCGAACGGCACTTCGGCGATCAAGGTGCGATCGGCATCGGCGAGATAGCCGGAGATCAGCGCCGTCTCGCCGGAATTGCGGCCGAACAATTCCACGACAGCGATGCGTTCGTGGCTCCCGGCCGGTGTACGCAGGGCTTCGATCATTTCGAGCGAGCGGCTGACGGCCGTGGAGAAGCCCATGCAGTAGTCTGTGCCGAAGACATCGTTATCCATTGTCTTGGGCAACGCCATGACGCGGAACTTCTCCTGATGCAGCCGCGCCGCATAGGACAGCGTGTCATCGCCGCCGATGGCGAACAGCGCATCCATCTCGAGCGAGTCGAGCACGCGCAGCACATGCGACGTGGCATCGACGAGGCCCTTGTCGTTCGCCTTGAGCTTGCCGTGCAGGAAATCCGGCAGATCCTTCGGCTTCACTTTGGCCGGATTGGTACGAGAGGTGTGCAGGAAGGTGCCGCCGGTGCGATCCACTTTGCGCACGGCTTCGGCATCGAGCGGGATCAGGTATTCCGCCGCGCTCTCTTCCGCCTGATCCGGATTGTAGCGCAATGGACCGGCCCAGCCGCGCTTGAATCCGACGACTTCCCAGCCGCGCGAAAGGGCCGCGCGCGTGATCGCCTTGATGCAGGGATTGAGCCCCGGAACGTCGCCGCCGCCTGTCAGAACACCGATGCGCATGTCGTGTTATCCCAGCTTCGGTTCGAGCTTCTTGCAGGCGTCGATCAGGCCCTTCACCGCGCCAGCCGATTTTGCAAGCGCCGCGTTTTCCTCATCGGTCAGCTTCAGCTAGACGATCTTCTCGACACCCTTCTCGCCGATCACCACCGGCACGCCGACGTAAAGATCGCTGATGCCGTAGGACCCGTTCACATACGCCGCACAGGGCAGCACGCGCTTCTTGTCCTTAAGGTAGCTTTCCGCCATCGCGATCGCGGCGGTCGCCG
>DASYBT010000102.1:0-2353 GCA_036500585.1 Rhizomicrobium sp. | reverse complement strand
CACCGAGCTGGCCGGCGAACCAATCGCTGATCGCGGCATCATAGGTCGCGGTTCGCGCATAGGCCTTGGCGGCGAGCCGGCGACGCAGCGCCAGTGTGGTCTGGCCGCCATGCTGCTTCAATTCATCGAGCACGGCCGCGTAGTCGCCAGCATCGACCAGCACCGCGACATCGTCGTGATTTTTGGAGGCGGCACGGATCATCGCCGGGCCGCCGATATCGATATTCTCGATGCAGTCGGCAAAGTCGGCGCTGCGCGCGACGGTCTCTTCGAATGGATAGAGATTAACCACCAGCAGATCGATCGGCTGGATTTTATGCGCGCGCATCGCTTCGGCATGCGCGGCGTTGCCGCGAATACCGAGCAGGCCACCGTGCACCGCCGGATGCAGCGTCTTGACCCGGCCGTCCATCATCTCCGGAAAGCCGGTGAGATCGCTGACGTCGAGCACCTTGAGGCCCGCATCGCTTAAGGTCTTGCGGGTGCCCCCGGTTGAAACCAGCTCGATGCCATAGCCCGCGAGCGCGCGGGCAAATTCGACCACACCGGTCTTGTCGGAAACGGAGATCAGGGCGCGCGCGGCGCGGCGGAGATGCTCGTTGGTCATGGCGGCTTTCCTTAATCCGCCCCCGCGAAGCGGGGGAGGGGGACCACGCGAAGCGTGGTGGAGGGGGCGCTTGAGCCCCAGCTTCATCTTCAACACCGAAAATACTTCGCCGCAAGCGCCCCTTCCACCATCTTGCACCGCAAGATGGTCCCCCTTCCCCGCTATCGCGGGGCAGGATGATTCTTACAGCGGCAGCCGGGGCTCGTCGGCGCGGACGCGCTGCCGGGTCGCCGCCGCCATGCTCGAAGCACCGGTATGCTGGAAAGTCCACACCACGCGCGGCGTGGTCCGGGCATTGCCGTGGATAACGATCTGGGTGTTGCGGCGCGGGCCTTCACTGCCGCCGAGAAACACGCTGTCCTCGAGTTCCACGCGTTGATCGGGAGCGCTGAATGTCCAAACATCCCGGCTTGCGGTCATCAGCATGACGCCATGGCCGTCGGTGAGCCGCGATGCCTTCACGGAGGGGTGCAGGTGGAAGCGGACGACATAGGCATCAAGCTTGCTGCGGATTTGCCCGCCTTTGGCACTGATGAAAAAGTCTTCGCCTTCGAGCTTGTTGCCGTCGTGCGACACCACGACGGTTCGCTCGTGGATGACATCGAAGCTGTCGGCATAACCGTCGTGGGAAGCGCGCAGCATGATGCCGTCGCTCTTGTCTTCGCGCGTGACGTTGATCTGGTTCGGCCCGCCGAGCATCGGCGCACCGCCAAGCACACGGCGAAATGCCGCGCTTTCCAGAAAGCGCGCTGACGAGGCGTCGTTGAATGTCACCGTCGAGTGCGCCGCGGTTGAGCGGGCAAAGTGCAGCCAGTCGTCGCGGCCGGAAGGCGGCATGCCGCAATTCACCACCAGCGGACTGTGCTTCGGCGTCGAAAACTCGAACGACAGACAGCCGGCGTGAGCCTCGAGACTAAGCTCGATCGGCGGCGCTCCGCCGGTATCCATGATCAGCACGCCGCCATTGGCCTCGATCCGCTGATAAGCGGAATACGGCGCATTCGACAGCGGTGCGCCATGGTTTTCGTCATAGGCCAGCAACGTCATCAATTGCTCGATCGGCGTCGCGCCCATGCCGTTGAAATGCGCGAACGTGCCGTCGGAATGGCGAAAGAACCGCAGCATCGGCATCATACGATCGATCGCGTTCAACAGTGCAGGTGGCGGCGCGATGTTACGCGACGCGAATACCTGGCTGAGCGGCAACAATTCCAGCAGGATATCGATGATGGCGCACGGATCGCGCCCGGCATGACCGCCGTCGGGCAGGATTTGCCGCTGCAGCTCGACGCGCAAGCGCTCGGTCGCGGATTTGACGTGCCGCGATTGGCCGGCGATGCAGAGCGCCGCGTAGTTCAACGCGATCACGGCCTGCAAGCTGGCGACGCCGCGCGCATCACCTGCGGTGTGGCGGAGGTAGCGAACCTGGCGCACCAGGCTGCGCACAAAGCGGTGATAGAACCGCGCGTCCGCATCCTGCAGCACCAGGGTCGCCTGGGTCAGCCATGAAATGATCCGCCGCGACAGCACGTCCGGCCGCCAGCCGATCGGGTGCCATGCGCCTTGCAGATTGATCCACTCATCGACCAGGACGCGCGCATTGGCGCGCGAGATCGCGGAATCCGCGGCCCGCAAATGGCACAGCCAGCCAAAACCGAGCAGCGACGCACACCACTCATCCGAGGGTGGCTCCATTTCGAAGATCGAGCGGCCGTCGCAGATGACGACCTTGCCGTCGAAGGTAAA
>DASYBT010000101.1:0-43255 GCA_036500585.1 Rhizomicrobium sp. | reverse complement strand
ATCAGGACTGCGAGCTTCTTGTTCGCGAGTGTCGCTTGGTGTTTGCCCTGAATAGAGTTGTAAACGAAGAACGCGAGCCCAATCCCTGCTAACAGAACTGCAATTCTTCCACCATTCCGACGTAGATGCTCACCCAGCCCGGCGAGGATGGCAGGCTCGCTGGGTTGCGAAACCGGCTCCCCAGCAAGGCGACTCAGGCGGCTGATTTCCGCATCCTTTTCATCGATGATCTGGTCACCAGCCCGGATGTAGCAGTAGGTGAGATAACCCATGCCGAGCAAGACGGGGCCAATGAACCCTTGAAGGATCAGAATCCAAATGTCGTGGCTCATGTCCATCGTCCACGACGCGAGCATGACCGCAAGGATGGCCGCGATGAACGCGACAGTGAATCCAATCGTATGATCTCTGGCGTTGCTCCAGAAATCCCGACCGGCGCGAACCAGCCGGACTTCCAATCTGGTCGGAGGCGGCGAGGGCTGCATAAGCCCGCCTTAACACGACGCAAATTAACGTCCTGTTGACTCCGTTTAGGTGGAGCCCAACAGGCGAATTGCCGATGCGCCGGGGCGCTCCCGGATAAAGCACTCATTCTGCCTTCTCCGCCACTAGATGTGGGAAGGCAGAGAGGCGAGTGCTTCCGGCGTTTGCGCCATAATACCGAAGCAGGATGGCTGGGGGACTAGGATTCGAACCTAGATAGGCAGAGTCAGAGTCTGCAGTCCTACCGTTAGACGATCCCCCAACGGCGGGGCGCGTTATAGCCCGAAAGACCGCCACGTCGTCAATTCCGCCTGCGATGACGCGCAGTTGCGAAAATCTGTTAGCGTCGCCCGATGCCCGCCAAACCTTCGCGACCGAACCCTTCCAAGCCGCGCACGGAATCGTCGCGCCGCTGGCTCGAGCGCCAGCACAAGGACCCTTACGTGAAGGAGGCCAAGGCGAAGGGCTATCGTTCGCGCGCCGCGTTCAAGCTGATCGAACTCGACCGGAAATTCCATCTGCTGAAGCCAGGCGCGCGCGTGCTCGATCTTGGCGCCGCGCCGGGCGGCTGGAGCCAGGTGGCGGCGAAGAAGGTGGGACCGGCCGGCGCGGTTGTCGCCATCGACATCCTGCCGATTGAGCCGCTCGCCGGCGTCGCCATCTTCCAAGGCGATGCAACCGATCGCGCGGTCGAGTCGGATTTGCGAGAGGCGCTGGGCGGGCCGGCGGATGTCGTGCTGTCGGACATGGCGGCGTCGACCACCGGTCATCGCGCCACCGACCATTTGCGCACGCTTGCGCTGTTCGAAGCCGCGCTCGATGTCGCGGAGGAAATGCTGAAGCCCGGCGGCGCATTCGTCGGCAAGGTGTTCCGCGGCGGTGCTGCCAATGATGTGCTTGCGCGCATCAAGCAGCGCTTCCGCGAGGTACGCCACGTGAAACCTCCGGCCAGCCGCGCGGAATCGGTCGAGCTCTACTTGGTCGCGCGGGGATTCAAGGGCTAGGGTGCCGGCGTTCCCAAGGGGCTTTGCATGATTCGTACACTGACTTTCATTGCCGCTGTTGCCGGAGTGTTTGCGATGCCGTCTGCCGCCAACGCCGCGCCATCCGCCGCCGACCGGCGCTTCACGGCCATCTACACAGAGGAATGGAAATGGCGCGAGCAGCAGTTCCCCGATCAGGACGATCCGCACAAGCCGCTGCCTAATCGCCTGCCGAAAGTCGATCCCGCCACTCAGCAAATGCGGCTGCAGCATTGGCAAGGCGTACTGCATCAGCTGGACGGGATTAACCGCGCGCAGCTCTCGCAGGAAGAGCAGATCAACTACGATGTGTACCGGCCCGAGATCGAGAACTTCATCGCCGACCAGAAGTTTCGCGACTATGAGATGCCGGCCAATTCCGATTCCGCCTTCTGGACCGATTTCAACTACACGGCACGCCGTCCGTTCCGCACCTTGACGGACTACAAGAACTGGATCGCGCAGATGCGCGATATCCCGCGCTATTTCCGCGAGCAGATCGCCAACATGCGCGCCGGGCTGGCGCGCGGCTTCACGCCGCCGCAGGTGACGATGAAAGGCCGCGACGATTCCATCGCCGCCGTCGTCAATGCCAGGCCGGAAGACTCGCTCTTCTACACGCCATTCAAGAATTTCGTCGCCGGCATTCCGCCGGCCGAGCAGGCAGCCTTGCGCGCCGAAGCGGTGCGCGTGATTCACGATCAGGTGCTCCCCGCCTACGCCGAACTCTACAAGTTCGTGCGCGACGACTACATCCCGCACATGCGCGCCACGCTTGCGGCCACCGATCTGCCCGACGGCAAAGCCTACTACCAGCAGAAGATCAAGGAGTTCACCACGCTCGATCTCGCGCCGGAAAAGATCCACCAGATCGGGCTTTCCGAAGTCGCGCGCCTGCATCAGCAGATGATCGATGTGATGCACCAGACGGGATTCAAAGGCGACTTTCCGGCGTTCCTGCAATACTTGCGCAGTGATCCCAGATTCTACGCCAAGACTCCGCAGGAGCTGCTCGACAAGGCGGCGTGGATCGCCAAGGTGTTCGACGGCAAGGCGTCGCAGTATTTCGGCTATCTGCCGCGCGCCCGCTTCACCATCAAGCCGGTGCCGCCGGACATGGCGCCGTTCTACACGTCCGGGCGCGGCGGCCTCGGCATCTACCTCGTCAACACCTACGACCTGCCGCACCGGCCGCTGTACAATCTCACGGCGCTGACCTTGCACGAATCCGCGCCGGGGCACGCGTTCCAGATCCCGATCGCGCTCGAGCACAAGGGCCAGCCCGAATTCCGCCAGCACGACTACATTTCGGCCTACGGCGAAGGCTGGGCAGTGTATTGCGAATGGCTCGGCCAGGAGATGGGCATGTACGAAACGCCGTACGACCGCTTCGGAATGTACGGTTGGCAGATCTGGCGCGCCGCCCGCTTGGTGGTCGATACGGGAATCCACAGCCAGCACTGGACGAGGCTGCAGGGCATCAAATACCTGCAGGATTACACCTCGCTGCCCGTGCACGAGACGGAGACCGAAGTGGACCGCTATATCGCATGGCCCGGGCAGGCGCTGTCGTATTATCTCGGCGAGATGGCGATCCTCGATGCGCGGCGCAAAGCCGAGAAGGTGCTGGGGCCGAAGTTCAACATCCGCGCCTTCCACGACACGGTGCTGGAGTTGGGCTCGGTGCCGCTGCCGGTGTTGACCAAGCGCATCGACCGCTTCATCGCCGAAGGCGGCAAGGGCCCCTATCCGGATATGGAGTAGCGCAATTACGCAATGGATATGGCGTCGCCGAATTCAGCTAAGTGATAGACGAGATTGTCGCCAATTGTTGCAGCTGTCCGTGCACGGACTTACATCTTTTTCATGATCCCGCAGAACCTTGCAGAGAGGAAAATTCTCCCGCAATAATGGCGAAACTTTCGGGGGCACCTCATGCCAATTCAGTCTCGCCCATGGTCCATGGGCGGCGGAGCTTTGTCTGCAAAATCGATTCTGCTCGCTGGGGCAGTTTTGGCGGTAATCGGGGGCACAAGCCCGAGCGCCGCCAGGACCCAGTGGGGCCAGACCTTCATGTACAATTTCAAAGGCTATCCGAAGGACGGTGAACATCCCGAGACGTTCGGAAATCTGGCTGGCGGCTACAACAGCTTGCTGTATGGCACCACGATGTGGGGCGGCAACTCACCCAACTGCAGCAGCGCCGGTTACAACGGTTGCGGCACCGTGTTCACCGTCGATACGAACGCGGACGTTCACCACCATTATCCCGAAAAGATCCTCTACTCGTTCAACGGCGCCGATGGCCAATTTCCGTGGGGAACGCTGTGGTTCGATATTTCGAATCCCCAGAATATCTGGGGGACGACAGGTGGAGGGGGCACGCTCGGCGGATGGGGTACAGTGTTCGAGCTGACGCCCGACAAGAAGGGAAATTATAAAGAACACTTCCTTTACAGCTTTGGCGGGCCGAATGACGGCGCCACTCCGTACGGCGGCGTCGTTCAGGACCGGCAGGGCAACGTTTATGGGACCACGGCAGGCGGAGGCACGGAATCCGCCGGGGTCATCTTCGAGATAGATGGCGGCGGAAACGAATATGTGCTGCACAGCATGAACGGAACGACAGACGGCTATGGCCCGATGGGCGGCCTGGTGATCGACGGCAACGCAAATTTGTACGGGGTCGCGTATGGGGCCGGCGACATGAATGCATGTAATGGCAGCGGCTGCGGCACGGTCTTCGAGGTGGCGAACGGCGGCAAATTCAGTGTGCTTTACAGGTTCAAGGGTGGGCTCGACGGCCAAGCGCCCGAAGGCGGGCTGACCATCGATGGCAGCGGCAATCTCTTCGGTACAACGCAATATGGCGGCAGCCAAGGCGGCGGTACGATTTTCGAGATCACAAACAAAGGCAAATACAAGCAGCTCTTCAGTTTTGGTACAGGAGACTCGCCGCTTTCGGCGATGTGGCTGGACGAGAGCGGCAACCTGTACGGCAGTACGCCGAGCGGCGGGTATTATAATGAAGGCTACGCCTTCGAATTGGACCGCAAGGGCAATTTCACGGACATGTATGATTGGGGCGCGTCGAACCGCGGTGGCGCCATGTACGGTCCGACCGGCGGTCCGATCGTCCTAAACAACATTTATTACCTTGCGGGTACGGGCGGCGACGGTAGCACGTCTTGCGACTCACCACCTTCGGTTTGCGGCGCGGTCGTCATGTTGACACCGAAATAGGTAGGAGAGTCGATGGCTCGCCGCCGAGTGCGGCTGCGGTAGAAATAGGGGGGCTGGGGACGGGATACGCATCCCGATCCCCATGCGCTCCCAACCCTGCGCATCGAACGGCCTTGGAAATAGCGGGACACGATACAGTACCGTGGCCTTGAATGTTGCTGCACTGACTCCCTCTGAAGCGCGCCCCGCTTGACAGGATTGGCGTCATTGTTCCCATCTGCGGACGCCTTCACGCAGCCACAGCAACGCCACAGACAAATGAGTGACGACACCCTTTGGAACGAGAGGCTTGACGAGTTCCGCGCGCTTGGCGGCGTCGCCAACAATGTGCGGCTGGGTGAAGGCGCGTTTGGCCGCGGGCTGTTCCCCATCGATCCGAAGCACCCCGTGGATATCTTCATTCCCCGATACCTGCTCATTCCGCTCGAGAACATTGTGTTCGAACGGGATGAACTCCAGGTCGCCGGAAGCTCCGCCGCAAGTCCTCGCATACGGACGTTTATCGAGCGGTACGAGCGGGAATTTTCCTGGGGTCCCGGCCGCGCCGAGACCGAGCGCTTTCTCCACATGATGAACGAGTTGCCCGAGAGCCTGAAAGAGTTTCTCGCCACGCAGCTGTCGCTTCGCGCGTTCTTCCAGCCCATCTCTCCGCCTGTCGTTCAGAAATGGTTCTTCAGCACGCGCGTCATTCGCTCGTTCGGCCGCGATGTGATCATGCCGATCGTTGAACTGGCGAACCACGGCGGCGCGGCACGCTATGATTCCCTGAAGGGCGTGTCGTTGAACGGGACCTTCGATGGCGAAGTGCTGGTGCGCTACAGCGAGCCCGCCGATCCCTACGAGATGTTTGCCAGCTGGATGTTTGCCCCGCGCGAAGACACCGCGTTCAGCCTGCCCATGCGGGGCGAGTTTGGAGGAAAGCAGTTCATCATTCGCCGTGAGTTCAACAATGAGAAGATGCCGTTCGTGCCGAAGGTTGTGGTGGAAGACGACCGAATCCTGGTGAGCCATCTTCTTCTTGGTCACAAGCAGTTCCCGCGGGTGCCAAAGGGTGCGTTTCGGAAGGCGATGGAGTCTGCGCAGCTCTCCGATATCGATGAGGCGTTCGATGTCATTCTGATGCTGAACCGGCAGCGGTTTCTGGATCTGCTGGCCGCGCTGGATGGCCTCGAGCTTCCGGCCGTACCCATGTTGCGCAGGCTGGCCGTCAATCAGCTGGCGGCGCTCTCCTATCAGTTCGGCGTGCGGACCCTTTGAAGAAGGCGGAAAACCCGCACGAGGCGCTGGTGCGTCCGGCGGCGGCCCCTGCGAGGAGATTCAATGGACACGGTGGATTTCTCTGCGCGGCCATTCCGAGGTAGACTTCTCGCGGGGCAACGGGGAGGAGGGCAGCAATGGTGCAGTGGACCGACGGGCGCAGGGCGCCTGCGCTGTTTCATCCCGGCTTCGTTGCCGCCGGATCGGCCTTGCTGATTGCCGCGTTCGTGACCGATTTCATGTATTCTCAGAACGCGCTGATGCAGTGGGCGAACTTCTCCGCCTGGCTGATCGTCTTCGGGCTAATCCTCGCATTGCTCGCCGCCATTCTGCTGGTGATCGACTTCATCACCGGCCGGGCCGGGCGGATCGCGTGGTTCGATTTCATCCTGGTCGCGGTGGCAGCGCTGCTGTCGGTGATCAATGAATTGGTGCACACGCGCGATGCGTGGACTTCGGTGGTGCCGGAGGGGATTGTGCTGTCGGCCATCGTCACCGTTCTGTTGCTGGTGGCCGGCTTCCGCGGCTGGCGTGTGACGACAATCGCCAATCCGGGAGATGTGCCATGAACCGCGCGTACCTTCGTGGCGGCGCCGCGCTGCTGGCGCTCGTGGCCGTTGCGGCGTGCGATGGAAAAGGCGGCGATCCCGCGCGGCAATACGGGCCCAATCCCTACCTGCCGGAGCCGCATCAATATCTGCTGCCGCCGATGAGCGTGCCGGACGCTGTGGGCTGGAAGCCGGGCGAAACGCCGACCGTTCCCGCCGGCATGAAAATCCAGGCGATGGCGAACGGCCTTCAGCATCCGCGCATCGTCTACACCTTGCCGAACGGCGACGTTCTCGTGGTCGAAGGCAACAGCCCCGGCACCGAGCCGTTCCGCCCGAAGGACTACATCCAGGGCAAGGTGAAGAACCTCGCCGGCGCCGGCGCCAAAGGCGGCAACCGCATCACGCTATTGCGCGACACCAATGGCGACGGCAAGCCGGAGCTGAAGACGGTCTTCATCGACAATCTGCATTCGCCCTATGGCGTGGCGCTGGTGGGCGACACGCTCTACGTCGCCAACACCGATGCGATTGTCACCTTCCCGTACACCACCGGCGCCACGCACATCTCCGCACCCGGCAAGATGCTGACGGATCTTCCCGGCGGCCCCATCGATCACCACTGGACCAAGGCGCTTGTGGCGAGCGCCGACGGCTCCAAGCTCTATGTCGGCGTCGGCTCCAACAGCAACATCACCGAGAACGGCATGGCTGTCGAAGCCGGCCGCGCCGCCATTTACGAGGTGGACCGCAAGACCGGCGCCAAGCGCATCTATGCCTCGGGCACGCGCAATCCCACCAATCTCGCCATCAATCCCGATACGCACAAGCTCTTCGCGGTGGTGAACGAGCGCGACGAGATCGGGCCCGATCTCGTGCCGGATTATCTGACCAGCGTGAAGGAGGGCGCCTTCTACGGCTGGCCTTACAGCTATTGGGGCCAGCACGTGGACATCCGTGTGCATCCGCAGCGCCCCGACATGGTGGCTAAGGCGATCAAGCCCGACTATGGGCTGAGCTCACATGTCGCCGCGCTCGGCGTGACCTTCAGCAAGGGCGAGACCTTGTCGCCGCAATTCGCGGATGGCGCCTTTGTGGGCGAGCACGGCAGCTGGGATCGCGACCCGCTGAACGGTTATCAGGTGATCTTCGTGCCGTTCGTCAACGGGATGCCTTCAGGCAAGCCGGTGCCGGTGGTGACGGGCTTCCTGGCGGCCGACCACAAAACCGTGCATGGCCGCCCGGTCGGCGTTGGGCTGGACAAGACCGGCGCGCTGCTCATCGCCGACGATGCCGGCAACACGGTCTGGCGCGTGAGCGCCGCGCACTGAGTTCGACGGCATCGGTGCCGGAGGGTCGCCGAGGAAGCGCGCTGGCGCGAGTAGGGGGCGCTGCACACCCATGCCGGCAAAAGAGGGGTAGCTCCCCCACTACTCGCCGTTGCTGGCTTCGGCGCTGATTTCCTCGCGCAGCTCTTGCACTTTCTCTTCCGATTTGCGCTCGATGCCGACGAGTTCGTTGCGCGCTTCCCGCGTGGCGCGAATCAGCTCGTCGAGCTTCGCCTGCAACGCGGCGCCATCGCGGTTCTGGGTGTTCTGGATGAGGAAGACCATCAGGAAGGTCACGATGGTAGTGCCGGTGTTGATGATGAGCTGCCAGGTGTCGGAGTAGTGGAACACCGGCCCGGTGGCCCCCCACACGACAATCGTCAAGCAGCACAGCGCGAAGGTGATGGGCTTGCCGGCCTGCCGCGCCACCTCGTTCGACATGCGCGCGAACAGCGGCAACCGCTCTTTGGGGTCTGCAGTTGTGGCGCCGGCAGAACTGAGCAGCTTGTTGGGCGTGGCAGTCATCGTCCCGAGAATACGCGATTCGGCGCTGCGGCCCCAATTCTGTTCGCGGCGCGGCGGCCGGGCGTTCGTTCATGCTATAACGGTGCGCTTGGGGCGGAGCATGGACGATCTGTTTAGGCTGAACGGCGCGGTGAGGTGCGATCCGCGGATCGCGGCGTGGTTTGCCGCGGGCGATCCGCACCGGCTGATGGTGCGGCCGTGGTTCGGGCGCATGCGCGGCTGCGGTGATGATGTGCGCGAGATTTTCCACGATGGATGCCCGATCGTCTGCGTGGGCGATGCGCCGTTCGGCTATGTGAACGCGTTCAAGGCGCACGCGAGCGTCGGATTCTTCCGCGGCGCGCTGCTGCCCGATCCGGCGCGTCTGCTCGCGGGCGAAGGCAAGCGCATGCGGCATGTGAAGCTGCGCCCCGGCGAAAATCTCAACGCCAAAGCCCTCGGCAATTTGATCGCCGCCGCCTATGCCGAAGTCCGCCAGCGACTCGGTTGGGTCCCTCGATGAACGCCTTCGACTACCTCTCCGTTCTCATCTCGATCGTGCTGGGCTTGGGCATTACGCAGCTGCTGACCGGATTCGCCGGCCTGGTACGGGCGCGCAAGCGCATCCGCATGTACTGGCCGGTGCCGGTGCAGATCGCGGTGGTGTTCCTCATCGCCGTTGTCGTGTGGTGGTCGATGTTCGGGCTGCGCGAAGTGCGCGTGTGGACCTTCGGCTTGTTCCTCGTGGTGCTGGGGCAGGCGGTCGCCGCCTATCTGATGGCGGCATTCATCACCCCGGACGCCGCGGGCACGGAGCATCTCATTCTGCGCGAACTCTACTTTCGCGAGGCGCGCTGGTTTTTCTCAAGCAGCCTCGCGCTGCTGGCGTTCAGCGTCGCAAAGAATTTGATGCTGTCCGGAAGCATGCAAAGCGGCGATCTTGTGGGACACGTGGCGTTCGCGGCAGTTTCGCTGGCGGGCCTCATCGGCTCCGGCGACCGCGTTCACAAGATCATCGCGCCGCTGACATTCGTGTTCCTCGCGGTCTATATCGGCGCCCTGTTCGTGCAGTTGCCGCATTAGACTAGCGCGCAGATGACCAAGTCGCTAATGCGACGGAACCGTGCCCTTGCTGTGCGCGCCGCCGACCGGGGCTGAAAGCCGCGGATGCGGAATGCGCGATAAACGCCTGCCATGGCTATTCTCGTATTACGAATATTGACGGCACTCTGTTTTCGTATTACGAAAATTCGTGATGAGGAAACTCGTATGGGATGAGGCCAAGCGCCGGTCCAACGTGCAAAGCACGGCCTGGACTTTGCGCATGTCTCCGATTTCGATAGCGCGAGCGCGGTCACCCATGAAGACAAACGTGGCCTTGTCGATCCGAAATTCGTTTATCGGGAGCCGCGCTATATCTCGATTGGGCTGATGCGCGGCAAGCTAGTCGTTCTCTTCTACTCCGATACGAAGAAGGGATGGCGCGTCATCAGTCTCAGGCTTGCAACGGAGAAGGAAGCAAAATTATGGCTAGGAAAGTAGTGGGCGTGCCGGATGCGGAGTCCCCAGAGATCACAGCGGAGATGTTCGCGAAGATGCGGCCCATGAAGGACGTCACGCCAGGCATGGCACAAGCGATCAAAGCACTTCGTGGCAGGCCGAAACTGGCGAACCCGAAGCAGGTGGTTTCAATCCGTCTCAGCGAACCGGCCAGAAGGCGATGGTCTGCCCTTAAGCCGGAGAAACGCGCGGCGCTCGTTGCGGCATTCGAGCGGAGAATTGTGAAGGCGAGTTAGTTTCTTTTTGGAGCGGGTTTCCTCCGGTTCTCCCCTTGTCATTTCCGCGGGACTTGCAGAATCGGGCGCGTGCTGATATGGCCCGCCATGGAACGGCACTCTGCTCCCCCCCAGTCCCCGAATTCCAACGGTCAATCGCGCGGCTTCATCCGCGAGGCGCTGACGTTCGATGACGTCCTGCTGGTGCCCGCGGCGTCCGAAATCCTGCCGGGGCAGGTGGACACCCGGACCCGCCTCACCAAAACCGTCGAACTCGGCATTCCACTGATCTCCGCCGCCATGGACACGGTGACCGAAGCGGGCCTCGCCATCGCCATGGCACAGGCCGGCGGCATCGGCGTGATCCACAAGAACCTCGGCATCGAGGAGCAGGCCGAACAGGTCCGCCGCGTGAAGAAATTCGAGAGCGGCATGGTGGTGAACCCGGTCACCATCGGGCCGAACGCCACGCTCGCCGACGCGCTCGAGCTGATGGCGCGCTACTCGATCTCCGGCATTCCAGTGGTGGAGAACCCCAACAAGAAGGGCGCCGGTAAGCTTGTCGGCATCCTCACCAACCGCGATGTGCGCTTTGCGTCCGATACGCGCCAGCCTGTGCGCGAGCTGATGACGAAGGACAAGCTCGTCACCGTGCGCGAGGGCGTGAACGCCGACGAGGCCAAGCGGCTGCTGCATCAGCATCGCATCGAAAAGATTCTGGTGGTGGACGACTCCTATCGCTGCGTCGGCCTCATCACCGTGAAGGACATCGAGAAGGCGCAGAAATATCCCAACGCCTGCAAGGACGAGCGCGGTCGCCTGCGCGTCGCGGCAGCGACCGGCGTCGGCGAAGATGGCATCAGGCGCGCGATGGCGCTGGTGGAAGCCGAGTGCGACGTCATCGTGGTGGATTCCAGCCACGGCCATTCCCGCAACGTGCTCGACACCATCACGCGCATCAAGAAGGCGTCGAACTACACGCAGATCATGGGCGGAAACATCGCCACGGTCGACGGCGCGCGCGCGTTGATCGATGCCGGCGCCGATGCGGTGAAGGTCGGCATCGGTCCGGGTTCGATCTGCACCACGCGCATCGTCTCCGGCGTCGGCGTGCCGCAACTCACCGCCGTGATGGATGCGGTGGAAGCGGCGCATGCGCAGAGCATTCCCGTCATCGCCGACGGCGGCATCAAATATTCCGGCGATCTCGCCAAGGCGATTGCGGCGGGTGCGGCGGCCGGCATGGTGGGCTCGCTGCTCGCCGGCACGGAAGAAGCGCCCGGCGAAGTGTTCCTCTACCAGGGCCGCTCGTACAAAGGCTATCGCGGCATGGGCAGCGTGGGCGCGATGGCGCGCGGTTCGGCGGATCGCTACTTCCAGGCCGAAGTGCAGGACGCGCTGAAGCTGGTGCCGGAAGGCGTTGAAGGACAAGTGCCGTTCAAGGGGCCGGTCGCCAACGTGCTGCACCAGATCGTTGGCGGCTTGCGCGCGGCGATGGGACTGACCGGCGCGAAGAGCATCGCCGATTTCCACGAGCGCGCGCAGTTCGTGCGCATCACCGGCGCCGGCCTGCGCGAAAGCCACGTGCACGATGTGATCGTGACTCGCGAAAGCCCCAACTATCCCGGCGCGCAGTAGATGAGCAATCGGAGCCGTTGGTTCCTCCTCTGCGAAGCGGGCGAGGGGGACCACGCCAGGCGAAGCACGCGCGAGCGTGTTCGCCAAAGGCGTGGTGGAGGGGGCGGAAGCGTCCGCCCCCCTCGTCGCCTTCGGCGACCCTCCCCCCGTAAACGGGGGGAGACCCAGAGTGCTGTGTGATGACTCCGGCGGCGCGGGTACAGGCGGCCATCGACATTCTTTCCGGACTTGAGCGGTCGCCGCTGCCGGCGGACCGCTTCATCCGCGACTGGTTTCGGCGGCGGCGTTATGCCGGATCGAAGGACCGTGCGGCCGTTGCGAGCTGCGTGTTCGATGTGCTGCGGCATCGCGCGTTCCTGTCGTGGCGGATGCGCAGCGAAAGCCCGCGCGCGCTGGTGATCGGGACCTTGCTGCGCGACGGCGGCGATCTTGAGTCCGTCGCTGCGGTGTTTTATGGCGAAGGGTATGGGCCAACGCCGCTGACGGATGAAGAGACCGCGGTGGTCCAATTGCCGCCAGTGGGCAATCCACCACCGTGGGTGCAGGGTGGATATCCAGAATGGTTGCAGCCCGAGCTGACGCGCGCGTTCGGTCCCAATCTGCTGGATGAGACGGTGGCGCTGCAAAGTCGTGCGCCGATTGATCTGCGCGTTAACACCTTGAAGGCCGCGCGCAACGATGTCCTCAGTGCGCTTCGTGGCGAAGGCTATGAAACAAACTTCACTCAATACTCGCCATTCGGGATTCGCCTGGAGCCCGGCGTAACCGGCCTCGACAAGACGGCGCTGTTCCAATCCGGCGCGTTCGAATTCCAGGACGAAGCCTCGCAGATCGCGTCATTGCTGGTGGATGCGAAGCCGGGCATGCGCGTGTTTGACCTGGCGGCCGGCGGCGGCGGCAAGTCGCTCGCGATCGCGGCGGCGATGCAGAACGAAGGCGAGATCGTCGCCACCGATATCGATGCTGGCCGTCTCCGCCAGCTTGCGATCCGTGCAGAACGGGCCGGTGCCACGATCGTCGATACTCCCTCTCCCCCGCTTGGCGGGGGCGCGGGAGAAACAATGTTCGATCGCGTGCTCGTCGATGCGCCGTGCAGCGGCACCGGAACATGGCGGCGGCAGCCGGAATTGCGCTGGCGGCTGACACCAGAGCGGCTTGCACAAGTGCGCAACACACAGAAAGAGCTGCTCGAGGACGGCGCGCATCACGTGAAACCCGGCGCACGGCTGATCTATGCCACGTGCTCGCTGCTACCTTCCGAGAACGAGGACCAGATCGAAGACTTCCTCGCGCGCCATCCGAATTTCGCGATTGTGCCCACGCGCGCGGTATGGCCGGAAGCCATCGGCACCCACCCGCCGCACGGGCTCGCCGATTTCTTCAAAGCATCGCCGCTGTCCACCAACACCGACGGATTCTTCACCTCAGTGCTTGCGCGCAAAGAGTGAAGCTCAAGAACCGCAGTGCTTGGGGCCGCGGCATCAGGCCTTGCGCCATTTGCCGGAATTGATGTCGAATTTGACCTTGCCCTCCGCCCGCATTCGCAGCAGCAATTCCTGCAGGGCATCGGTGTTTTTGTTGCTGGGATCGAGCCGCAGCTGCAGCGGATAGAGGGCCCGGGGTTTGTCCAACGCGGCCAACACGTCTTCTTCCTTGATCATGATCGATTCTCTTTCCCCTGTTCCAATTAGCCTCGATAGCTGGACAGCACAACGGCCTCTCGGCTACATCCTGCCATGACGATTCCCGTTCTCATCATCGATTTCGGCAGCCAGGTGACGCAGCTGATCGCGCGGCGCGTGCGCGAGGCCGGCGTCTATTGCGAAATCGTGCCGTTCAACCAGGCTGAGGCGGCGCTGGCGAAGGCCAAGCCGGAAGCCATCATCCTCTCCGGCGGGCCGGCCAGCGTGACGGCCGACACCACGCCGCGCGCGCCGCAGGCGGTGTTCGAGCTGGGCGTGCCGGTGCTCGGCATCTGCTACGGCGAGATGACGATGGCGGCGCAATTGGGCGGCAAGGTGGAAGGCGGCCACCATCGCGAATTCGGCCGCGCCGACATCGTGATCGAGCGCGAATCGCCGCTGCTCGCGGGCCTCGGCCACATCGGCGATCGTGAGCCGGTGTGGATGAACCACGGCGACAAGATCACCGCCATTCCGCCCGGCTTCCACGTGGTCGCCACCAGCGAGAATTCGCCGTTCGCCGTGATCGCCGACGAAAAGCGCAAACTCTACGGCATCCAGTTCCACCCCGAGATGGTGCACACGCCGCGCGGCGCCACCATCTACAAGAACTTCGTCTGCAACATCGCGGGCATAAGGCCCAACTGGAACATGCGCGCCTTCCGCGACGACGCCATCGCGCGCATCCGCCAGCAGGTGGGCAAGGCGCGCGTAATCTGCGGCCTTTCCGGCGGCGTGGATTCCTCGGTCGCCGCCGTGCTGATCCACGAAGGCATCGGCGACCAGCTCACCTGCATCTTCGTCGACACCGGCCTGATGCGCGCCGGTGAAGCGGACGAAGTGGTGTCGCTGTTCCGCGGCGCCTACAACATTCCGCTGATCCATGCGGAAGCCGCCGAGCTGTTCCTCACGCGGCTGGAAGGCGTCACCGATCCGGAGATGAAGCGCAAGATCATCGGCGCCACCTTCATCGATGTGTTCGATGCGGAATCGCACAAGGTGGGCGGCGCGGAATTCCTGGCGCAGGGCACGCTCTACCCGGACGTGATCGAAAGCGTCAGCGCCACCGGCGGGCCGTCCGCCACCATCAAGTCGCATCACAATGTCGGCGGGCTGCCCGACTACATGAAATTGAAGCTGGTCGAGCCGTTGCGCGAATTGTTCAAGGATGAGGTGCGCGCGCTCGGCCGCGAGCTGGGATTGCCGCCGGCGTTCGTCGGCCGCCATCCGTTTCCGGGGCCGGGGCTCGCCATTCGCGTGCCCGGCGAGATCACGCGCGAGAAGCTGGAGATTTTGCGCCGCGCCGACACCATCTATCTCGAGGAAATCCGCAAAGCCGGACTGTACGACAAGATCTGGCAGGCGTTCGCGGTGCTGCTGCCGGTGAAGACGGTGGGCGTGATGGGCGACGACCGCACCTACGATCACGTGTGCGCGCTCAGGGCCGTCACCTCCACCGACGGCATGACGGCCGACTACTATCCGTTCGAGCACAGTTTTCTCGCGGCGGTCTCCACCCGCATCGTCAACGAAGTCCGCGGCATCAACCGCGTGGTGTACGACATCACCAGCAAACCCCCCGGGACGATCGAATGGGAGTAGGGGCTTGACAGGAACGACATTCGTACAACCATAAGCTTCATGGGTCACATCACGATCGAAGAATTCCAGAAGCTGACCGATGCGAAAATGCGGCGGTTGCCGCCGTTGGTCGGTATCAAATCCGGCGACCGCATCGTGGCTCTCCTGATGCCGTCCCGAAAGCCTAAGCAGAGGCGCCGTCCACCTACGCCAAAGCGCACGAGAAAGGCGACCAAGAAGGCGTGGAAGAGGTGATGCGGGCTGTGCTGAAAGTCCGCGGCATCAACCGCGTGGTGTACGAGGAGTTGGTGGGACGCCACCTAACAGCGTTCGATCATCGCATGGGCCAAATTGAGCGGCTTAAATGTTTCAACCTTACGAACGACTGATATTCTAGAGGTTTCCGGTCTAGTAAGATTTTCCGCATGCACGGTGCAAAGCACCGAACCACGGGCCTGTCCTTCACTCGTAAAGACCACTCCGAACTCGAAGACCTCCTCGCTGTTCTGGTGCCGCCAAAGATCGCACGTCAGGGCGCCCCTTTTGACGGGTCTCATTGTCGGCCAGTCATCGTAGTAAAATGCTTCGGCGTCATGCGCGGGCGGAATGAAGGGCCGTATTATCGGAATATCGATTTCAGGTCGTGAAACGGCGGACCGAAGAATCGCCTCCATACCGGGTGTTTCGAATACTCTCTGATGCTGAGCCAGAAGATGCGAAATCCCTCCAGCCTGCTCGAGCATTCTCGACGCGCTGAACAGGTGATCGACGTTACCAAACGCACGCGCCGCCGCGTCGAGTCCCTCGAACTGCTTCAGGAATCCCGCTGTGCCCAAGACTGATATATCGGCGGAAGGAAGGCGGGCAACGCCCTGCGCGACAGGCGCTTGGGTAACGACCCGCTTAAGTGACGGGGGCCTAGGCGGCGAAGGAAAGTTTGGATCGGTGGCGTCAGCGGCCGCCGGCGTCTCGTCCGCGGTCGGCTCTTCATCCACATCTCGAAGGCGTGCAATCTTCAACGGGCCTTGGGCTTCGAACTGAACGCGCACCTGTGATGCTGGACGAGTTCCGTCGTTCGACATTCTCCACCGAAGAATGACGGGTTCTTCGGGTTCGTCCCGCCCTTGATGTAAATCGGCCAGAATTTTACGGCACTTGTCGAGCCACTGGGGATATAACGCGTCTTGATAGTTCTTGACCTCCTCCTCGTCCGGCGGGTCGAATCGAACCGTGTCTCCGGCGCCGAATTGAGACTGTTCGTTTTGTTGAACCGTCGGAGTGAATTCCGTTTTCATCGGGTGCTTGAGTCGGAGGGCAGAAAGCAGCTCCTCGATCTCCAATTCGGTGAGCGGTTCGGCGATCCTCCTCGTCACAGTCACGGTTTCCGAATCATCAGCCGGGATGCAAGGATCGATCGAAATTTTCGGCTCTTGAGACCGATACGTCGCCAAGTCCTTTTCGAGATCGACGATTCTTTTTTCCTCAGTCGACTGCTGTTCAGGGCGTCGCCAGCTTTGGGGGATCATTGTGAAGGGCAAACCGAGGCCATCCGCGGCCGCGGCTGGTCCGGTGTCATCCGTGAACAGCATGATTTTTGGAGCCGATGCTTCCTTGTTCAGCGTAGCAACGATCCCAATCAAGCGGTCATCGTTTCTCGTGTAGTCGAGGGTTCCGACGAGGCTGGTGTCCGGGACGACGTTAGGCGAGCGCCGGAGTATGACCCGCGGCGAATGCTCCTGAATCACCGTCTCGGTTGCAGACGTGGCGAGCATGGCGCGTATTCGTTGGAAAATTTCCAGCGCCCGTTTTCGCGTCCGGCCATTCGCCTTTTTGTGCTTATCAATTTCATCCAGGACCGGCTTCGTGAGCAAGACCACGATTGGGTCGAATCTCAGCTCGTGCCACGGCAGCTCTTCGAGCGTCATGCATTCGAAATAGAGATTCGTGTCAGCAACGAGCTGAACTTCCATTCTATTCTCCGGAATCCCTCGACATTGCCTCTGAACGTCACTCCGGTCAACGTCCGTTTGGAGACGGCAGAGAGCGTTGTGGTCATTGCCAAAGCAGAGGACCAGTAGATAGGCCTGTGAAAGACGGGTGACAAGAAACGGAATGAGATTCCGAAATCCTGCCGCCCGAGTTTCAACCGTAGAGCTTTCTATACGGCTTATGCAGCCCGGCGGTGCCGGCGGGCCTCCGGCAGGTAATCCAGGTAGGTAACTGCCGAAGCCGTGACAGACTGTGTGTAACCGCTGCTGACAATCAAGGTCGCAATCGCGCGCGGTTGTTTCAAGGTGCCGCTAACCTTTGCTTCCGCGAAAAGCTTCTGCGCGAGTTGATGTTCCGCTTGGCTGTATCGGGATTTACGTTTGTTCATTGACTTCTCTCCTGTTTGAGGGTTGCGAAACCCGCGGAGAGGTGCCCATTGGCTAGCCCCTCGCGGGGCTCGCCGGTTAACCGCCGACTTTCGATCGGAGGACGGGGCTCTGGACTGAGCCAGAACTGATGGCTCAGCCATCATGCAAGCACTATTCATTTACTGGGGTTGAAGCGAATTTTCAAGCGGGTGTAGAGAGAACAAATAGGTCAGAGTCGATGTACACAACAAAGTCAGCGGCGTGAACGGCGTGGTGTGCGATATCACCGGCAAACCGCCGGGCACGATCGAGTGGGAGTGAGCGATGCCGGACAATTTGCTGGTCTTCTATGGCTCTTACCGCACCACGCGCGTCGGTATCCGCATGGCGACCTTCGTCGTCAACGAGCTGCGCGCCCGCGGCGCTCTCCCGGAGCTGATCGACGCCCGTGAGATCGGGCTTCCGATCCTCGACCGGATGTATAAGGAATTTCCCAAAGGGTCGGCGCCGAAGGCGATGGAGGATCTCGCCCGGAAAATCCGCGCAGCGGATGCTTTTGTGTTCGTCATCGGCGAATACAACTGGGGACCGCAACCGGGTCTGAAGAATCTCACCGACCACTTTCTGGAAGAGTGGTACTGGCGGCCCGCCGCCGTCGTCAGCTACTCGCCGGGCCGGCTGTCCGGTGCCCGCGCGGGTTCGGCGTGGCATCCCATCCTGTCGGAGATGGGCATGGTCGTCGTCTCGAGCACGGTGGCCGTGGGGCCCATAGCCGAGACCCTCGACGCACAAGGCGCGCCGGTCGGCGAAGCGGGGCGCTTGACGCAGAAGGCATTCCACCGCGTCGCCGATGACCTGGCGTGGTGGGCCTCGGCCGCGCGGAACGAGCGCCTCCAGAAAGCCCCGCCTTACTAGCGCTTGAACCCGGCCCACATTCGCGGCTTCACGTCGTCGCGGGGCGAGGACAAGGTGTTATGCGCCGCATCCAGGGTGTTTAATCGCCGATGGGGCCTCTATCGAAGTGAGCCGCAAATGAGCAGCGCACAAATCGGACAGAAGAGCTACGAGATGCCGCCGCGCGATGGATTCAGCATCGCGCATTTTCTTACCGTCGCCGACATCGAACGCTCGGCCAAATTTTACGAGACGGTGTTCGGCGGCCGCACTCTGAGCCGCGGCGACGGCAAGGGCGCGCCGGGGTACATCCAGATCGCCAACACCTGGCTCATCGTCAACGTCGGCGGTGGGCCGACTCCCGACAAGCCGACAGTCACGTTGAGCGTCCCGCCCGATCCCGACAAGGTAAGCTGCTTCATGAACATCCGCGTCGCCGATATCCACGCCTGCTATGAATTGTGGAAAAGCCGCGGCGCCGATTTCATCACCGAGCCGAAGGACAAGTACGGCGAAACGCGCTGCTACATCCGCGATCCCGACGGCTATATTATCGAAGTCGGCCAAAGCAAGCCGGACTTCACCTACGGCTAACGCAAATGGGACGCGAACGGATGTGCATGGTGTGGGCCGCCACCTCAGCCGGCGGCATGACGGCCGACTATTATCCGTTCGAGCATGCGTTCCTCGCAGCCGTCTCCACCCGCATCGTCAACGGAGTCCCCAACCGTGTGGTGTACGATGTGACCAGCAAACCCCCGGGCACGATCGAGTGGGAGTAAGATGCCTAGTCGAACGCCAATTGGCTCAAGGTTAGCTATCCGGCTGGAGGACGAATACACATGGATGGCCAACCAATGGTTTTTCAGATGGCACCACATCGGTGGTCCGAAACCTGTACAGATCGCGAGTTTCCGGGCGCAGCCTATTTGCTACAGCGGAATCCGCTTCTCTGGCTCGGCACGCGAGGTTTACTGGCACACCATTCAGCTGTATCTGCGAAAGAAGATTTCCGAGTTTTTCGATGAGGTTGAGGCGCAACTAACATCATACCCTCCCGTGGTACGAGCCGCTGCGCTCAATGAGGCTAGAATGCTTGTCGGCGCTTTCGCTCGACGGATTCGGGAGGAGGCGATTGAAAGAGATCGCATCTTGCGCGGGAATGGAATTCACTTTCCGAAGCGGCAGGACTTAGGACGGTGGCTTGGAAGTCAAGCTGCTGATATCGAATCCCGGGCTAGTGAGTTGAAGGCAATCTATTGCGGGGGCGCGCTCTTACCAGGAGGTGCTGTAATGCCGATTCAGAGTTTACTGAAGGATAAGGTTACGCTCATTAAGAAGGATGGTACCATCGTTCGCGAGGATTTCCCGGCCTCGGTGCAAAGCGGTAGAATAATCACGACGCAAACGGACATTCCCATTGAACCAGGGGATAAGATCGCCCGTCACTTACCTAACGGCTTAACCGAGTACTTTGTCGTTGATGATCCCGGCTACCACAGTGGCTTGCATGGAATACCTGCCAGTTACCAGATGCGAGTACACCGCAGTGATGCTCCGCCTCGGCAACCACATACCGTCATCAATAACGTCTCTGGGAACAACGCCCGAGTTAATATGAACGCAGTCGACAATTCTCAGAATATCACTCACCAAAATTCCGATGAATTGTTCCGACACTTGGCAGATACGCTCAGGGCAGCTGTAACAAATGCCGATGATCGCGAGTTGCTGCTTAGACTAGTCAGCGAAATGGCAGCGGGTACGAAGGACGGCACTTACACGTCGAAATATCAGAGATTTATCGCGTCGCTGGGCGCGCACGTGGCGATCATCGCGCCGTTCTTGCCAGCCTTAACACAACTGCTGCATTGACTATACGCACAGAGAAACCAGATCGGTATCTATGGCGATAACCGAATCGGCTTAAGCTAAGTTTTGAAACGAGCTGCCGGAGAATGCAGATTGCGTACGGATGGTATTTTGTCGGGACTGGCTGCCCTTACTGTCCTGGTCGTTGCAATTGTCGGCGCGATAGTCGCTATCTTTAGGTACACCAATTCAGCATTCATTTTGGGTGTCTTGCCTGTTGCTGCTGCGATCATCGTCGCCGCTATCCAGTACAGACAGGCGAAGGACAAGGAGACTGATGCGCGGCTCTTTTCGGAAAAGCAAGCCGCGTACACTAACCTAATCGGCCTCATTATGGGATTGCTTCACGAAAAGGCTGTCGAGGCCACATCTGAAGGCCAGCCGGCCCTTGTGGCAAAGCTTCAAAGCATTCGAACCCAGCTTGTGATTTGGGGGAGTTCTTTGACGCTCCTAACGTTCGACAAGATGGGAAGTCTCGCTACCGACGCTTCTGGAATACCGGTGGCGGCTACGAAATGGATGGCAGAACTACTCGGTGCAATCCGGAAGGACCTCGGACACAAGGATCCTCCCGGTGCAGCCATGGAGATGGCGTTAGGAATCCTTAAGGAGCCTGATCGCTCGATTGTACGTGCCGCAATCATGAAAAGCGGCAAATAGCTTCTGCTGTGATCATCGCTGAGCCGGGGAAGAATTCGGAGAGGAATGGGGTGACGGGATTCCAATTCCGCTGATGTTCAATCCAAGCGCATTTCGCGTTCGTGCACTTCCTGGTCGAGAGCGCGCTTCACCACACCGAATCGATTGCCTCCCCGAGCCGGATGCGAAACGCGTCGAGGGCGTGCCTCGCATCTCCGGCGGCAACTCTGCCCAGTGCACCTGCCGCGATCCGCGTCTTCGACCGTTCCGATCATGTTGTTGACGGCAATTTCGCGAGTGATCGCCATGGCGCCAATCCCTCGGGGATTCCGGCGGCGGCCTATCAGCCAGGAGGGCTTTCTTCTCCGAATTGCGAGCGGCGCGTTCCGGTAAGCCATTGCAAGTAAACGATTAAAAATAGTTTGCACCCGTTTTGTTCCCGTTGACCGAATCGGCCTTATAATGCCGGCCATGAGCGAAGCAGGAGCCACTCGGCAAGCATCTGAAGGTCCGCGCCGGCGTGGTGCGCCGAAGGGCAACCGCAATGCGGTGAAGCACGGCCGTCATGCCCGGCCGCCCGCCGCGGACGCGCCCGTGGCCGGCTTCGGCGACGTCGCCGATGGGGCAGGGGCCCCCCCTCCTTATTTTTTTGCGAACAAACCGAACAATTCCGTTGCGATTCCGGCATCTTTCACGCAACAAAGAGAGGCTATGCACCGAATGGCTATCGCCGAAAATACGGATGGCGGGGGGGAGGGGGTCTGCGAGCGCGACTTCAACAATCAAGTGCTTGCGTCGCGCGCATTTGCACCACCCACCTGTAGCTTTGAACGCCAAACCAATCGCGGTGCGCCTTTGGTCGCACGACGACGAAGTGGACATGGAGCCCGCGCCTGAGATGCTCCAGGCGTTCCCGCGATTGAAGGATTGCGCACCATGATCACCGTCTATGGCGAGGGCAGGGGCTTCCGGGTCATCTGGCTGATGGAGGAGATGGGCCTGCCGTACAGGCTCCGCTCGGTCGATCTGCTGGCCGGCGCCGAGAACGATCCGGAGTTTCTCGCCATCAATCCCGGCGGCTTCATTCCGGCGATCGTCGATGGCGATGCCACCATGGTCGAGTCGATTGCGATCATGGAATACCTGATCGCGCGTTGGCCCCACACCATTGGCGCCGGCGCCGAGCGATCCGGCGTTCCCCGCGTATCAGCAATTCCTGCATCTCGGCGAAGCGGGGCTTGGGGCGAACATCCAGGTGGTGGTCGTCAGCGGCTTTGTCGCGCCGGAGAGCGAGCGCGACAATTGGGGCGCGCGCTGGGCGCGGGATCAGTTCCTGAGCCGCATGAAACTGGTGAAGCGGCAGCTGGCGCGCGCGCCGTATATGGCGGGCGATGCGTTCACCGCCGCCGACATTTCGGTGACCTACACCCTGAACCTGGCCATCCGGCGCGGCGGCATCGTTCTCGACGAGGCGGAGAAAGCCTATATGGCCCGCACCACGGCGCGCGACGCCTACAGGCGCACCCTGGATGCATGTCCGGCGACGAAGGGATTCTACGCGTCGGTCGCCCCGCTGTGAATCGCCGGCAAATTTTCATCCGGCTTAAAGGCTCGTGCGGCGATAGTGGCCGCGTCGAAGTTCGCGGTGGCCCATGCCGTTTCGTCTCTTGTGCGCCGTGTCGTGCGCCGCTGCGATCTTCGCTGCCGGCGCGGCCGGCGCATCGCCGCCGCCGGGCGGCATCTACGCGATCATCGAGGCAAGCGCCGCGGACCAGTACCCGATCGCCCGCAAGGCGCTGCGCAACCCCGGCGTCGACGGGCTGCTGATCCACCTGCGCTGGAAGGATATCAGCCCAAGCCTGATGCAGTATGACTGGACCGCGCTGGATCAGGCCGTGCAGGTCGCGGTGAAAGCGCACAAGCGTTCCGAGATCGGCATCGTGACCGGCGCCGCACTGCCCGATTGGGTAACGGCACCGCCGCCGCAAGGACTGGGCGCCAAGTCGGCGACGTTCGATGTGCTTCCGGTCGGCGGCACCTGCACCACCTTCACCATGGCCGCGCCGTGGGATCGCGCCTACCTCAAGGCGTTCCGCAACCTGCTGCATCAGCTTTCGGCCCATCTGCGCGCAACCGGCGCGTATGGCCATCTCAGCATGTTGAAACTTTTCGGGATCACCACCACGACCGACGAATTGCGCGTGCCGGCGCTCACCGAATGCAGCGTGGATGCGGTGCAGACCTGGATTTCGCTCGGCTACACGCAGGCCAACATGGAGACCGCCTGGAAAGCGATGCTGCAGGACTATCTCGACGAATTCCCGCGGAAATCCTTCAACATCGGATTCATCGGCTTCAACGCATTCCCCGGCATTGCCGCGGACGGCAAAGTGGCGACGACCGAGGAGCAGGCGGCGCGCATTTCGGCACGCTTCTCAGCCATCCTGTACAACGACGCCGGCGCCGCGATGCCGGGGCGCCTTGCGCTCGGGTTCGATTCGCTGGTGCTGAAGCATCCGCCGACGGACAAATCCTATGGGCACAGCAAGCGCGAATTCTTCGCCGATGTGGACTCCGCCAACGCGCGCCCCGGCTGGCAGACGAACGAGCTGCTCGGCAACTATCCCGGCGGCGGTGCCGCGTGCGAAGGCTCTTCGCCGGCAGACGCCGTAGCCTGCGCGAACGCGCGCGAGTTCCGCCGCATGCTGCTCCGCGGGGTCTATCCCAAGGGCCCGGCCGGCACGCCGCCCGGCATGCAGGGCGTCTATCTCGAAGTGTTTCCGCAGAACGCCGTCGCGTTTCCGCGCGCGCTTGCCCCGGTGCATGCGAGCCTCGCCCCCTGGAACTGAGAACGACGGCCGGCAACCTCTTTGCCGTCGAGTGAGGACGCCACAACGGCGGCGACAGGATAGCGACACACTTTCGGCGATCCTGCCGGGTGCCACCGGCTGACTTTCGGTGGTGCGGGCCGCCGCATTGTCAGCTGCTATGTGCTCTTCCGGCTCAATGAGAGCAGATGCCGCCATTGCCCTGCGACCATGCCTGGGAAACTCGTAACGCGGTGGTTTATTCCGTTGGCCGCGGCTGCATCTGCAATAGCTCTTGATAGTGCCGGTGCATGACGATGGCTGTATCCCGGGAATAGATGATGCGCGACATGTGCATTGGCACCGCCGGTGAGGAGCGTGGCCCATCGGCTCTCTGGCGACCAATCGACCGAGGTAACCACCTGATGCGTGGCCCAGTCGTGACCAAGCCGGCCATTCGCGTCAGGTTGCGGAAACTCGGCCAGATCGGAGATATGGGTGCCTATCACCAGTACCGAGAAGCAGAGTGCAATCACAATGCTCGCTTCGAGATAGCCAAGCACGAGCGCGGCCCAAGTGGGTGCCAGCACGATCAATGGCACAAGCAGGAACAACACAACATGCACCGCCTTGCCGGCGACAAAGCTTGTTCGCGCTCGCCACGCCTTTACGCCGTGAAAGTTCGCCAAGTCTTCGAGCCAAACAAGGCTGATGTGCCCAACCGCAAAAATCAGGGGGCCATAGAGGGGCTGCAACCGCATCCACCAATGCCACGTCTTGTCCGGAGCCAGCCGAACGAGTGAAATCGAATCCGCATCAATCCCCGTTCCAGGTAGGTTGACCACTCGGTGATGTAACTTGAGATGTCGCTCGCGCCATTGTCCGCCATCTACCCCGACGATCGCAAACGTCCAGAACAAGAGCATCTTGTCGATAGCCGGCCGGCCGGTAACCGAGCAGTGCGAAGCATTGTGACCGATCTGCAGAACCAACAAAAAGGCGGAGAAGGCAGCGATACCGATGCATACGGCCCCGCACAGCCATCCGCCCAGACCGAGCAGCAAAGTGCCATAAGCAAGAAGCCCAAGAGCCAGGACACAAACAGCACAGATGGCCTCGGCGGCATCGCCATGCCTGGGCGCACCGGCCAGTGCGATGCTGGCGCGCCAATTCACGTCGCGTGCAAAAGCACCGGGCGGTTGAAAAGTAACCGTAGGTCGCGAAAGTTCAGACCTCGACATAGTGACCTCATGCCAGTATATTGAACCTCGTTCAGAATCTTGCATTATTTTGAACACAGTTCAATATCTTCTTAAGAGCCAGATGGCGCGTCGGTCCGATCATTCCCGAGATGAGCTTGCCGCCATGGTAGTTGGTGGCGCCCGTGCAATCGCGCAGAAGAAGGGATGGCGTGGGGTCTCAATGCGTGGAATCGCCGCCCGCATCGGCTACGCGCCGGGCAGCATCTACAACGCGGTCGGCGACATCGACGATGTGCTGCTTCGTGTTAATGCGGACACACTGACGCGATTACTGACGGCACTGGAGGAAGCTGCGGCTCACGCGCAGCCAGGAGTTGATGGCGCACTGGCAATTGCCAACGCCTATGTGACCTTTGTGATGGCTCATCCCAAACTTTGGGCCGCGCTGATCGAGCGCTCGCCTCCGGTGCCGGCGCCGGATTGGTATGCCGAGCCGCGCGCCCGCCTAGTCGAGGTAGTGGCCCATGTCATCGCGCCGACATTTCCGGATGCCGCCGAGCGCCGTCGTGCCGTTCTCGCGCTTTGGGCCTCGCTGCAGGGTGCGGCATCTCTCGCTGTCGGCGGCAACCTCGCCTTCGCTGGCGGCGACCCGCACGAAATAGCGCGTGCAATTGTGCGCCGTTATCTGAGCGGCCGAGAGGACTAGGTCTTGGTGATGTTCTGCAAGAATGTCATCGGCAAATGCGATCGCTTCCATGCAGACACAAAAGCTTCTCGATTTCTCCCGCAAATTTTCATTCGGTCTTAAAGCCTCGTGCGGCGATAGTGGCCCTCGTCGAATTTCGCGAGGGGGCGCAAATGGGCGGGCATCCGTGGTGGTATCTGGTTTCGTATGAGAAAGACGTCGCCCATTCTCTGGAGAGCTTGAGGCAGCGCGAATTCAGGGCTGGCCGCTACAATCCGGCCGAGAATTTCCCGCGCTTTCCGGTCGACCTCAGCCATGCTCCGGGCTGCAAGCATTCTTCCATCGACGAAGCGCGCGAGGATTCCGATGCTGACGGCACGCGCTCCATTCTTGATGTCTCGCGCGTCGGCGACGAGCCCGACTACGATGTCGTGGCGCCACTTCCCGACGAGGCGCTGATGGAACACTTCGCCACCACAAAGCCGACCGCCGAAGATGTCGAAGATTGCGACGAACTGTTCGAGGATCTCGAACGCGGTAAGGGCATCTATGTCGTGGTCTACGACAACGGCCAGCCCTCCCAGGTCTTCTTCGCCGGCTACTCGTACGATTAGCGTACTTGCGGCCGTCCGCCGTTCGTGAGATTTTCACCCGCTGCTGAACGGAAACCCGCCATGGATGAGCCCACCGATCTCGAAAAGGTCAACGCGCTCCTGCGCCGCGACAAGACCGCGACGGTGATGCTTGCCATCGCGCTGTTCCTGATCTTCTTCATGCTGCTCGCCACCGGCATGGTCGCCCGCATGGGTTTCAGCCGTGCCTGGCTACTCGAAATCGTTCTCGGCCTGACGGCGGTCTTTGCGCTGGTCGGCATCGTGCTGGGTTTGGTGAGAGGTTTACGAAGCACGCGGGCAAGGAACGGCACCGCCTAAGACCCGCAAGGAAGCCAGGCTTCCGCGGTCGGTGGTCTGTTGAAATGGACCACTGAATGGTCTAAATTCCAGCCATGCGCGTGACCGTTACAGAAGCCAAGGGCCAGCTCACCGAACTGGTGCGGCGGGCCGAAGCCGGCGAGGAAGTCGTGCTCACCCGGCACGGCCATCCTGCGGTGAAGCTCGTGCCGGCGGCAGCCAAGCCGACGGCGGAGGAAAAGACGGCCATCATTGAGGCCATCCAGAAGCGCGCGCTGAAAAAGGCGAAGCCGGGTCCCAGCGCAGCGCGCAGCCAGGATTATCTCTACGACGAGTACGGATTGCCGAAGTGATCGCCGTCGATACGTCGGCGCTACTGGCCATCCTGCTCAAAGAAGCGCTTGCCAGCGACTGCAAAGCAACTCTCATTGCGGATGGCCAGCCGCTGATCTCGGCAGGCACACTAACGGAAGCGCTGATCGTCGCAGGCGGCCGCGGCATTCGGGACGAAATGCAGGAATTCATCGGGAGTGTCGGCATCGAGGTCGTACCGATCGATGCAGCGGCGGCACGCCGCGTGGCCGATGCGCATGCGCGTTGGGGCAGAGGAGCCAAGACAGCGGGCCTCAATTTCGGCGACTGCTTCGCCTATGCCGTCGCGAAAGAGAACAACTGCCCATTGCTGTATGTCGGCCGCGATTTCGCCAAGACCGACGTGAAGAGCGCGCTGCGATGAGCGCGCCGCTTTCCGCGCACGCCATTCTCATCAGCGACCGGCTGACCGTCGATCGCTCGAAACATACCGGCGTCGTTTCGGCGGCGCCGTTTTGCTACCGCAAAGGCGGCGGCTTCGTGGCCGTGTTCCGCTACGGGGCGCTGGTGCTGATCGGGCTGTCGGCGGAAGAGGAAGAACAGGCCGTCGATGAATTCTCCGCCGACACGCCGCAGGCTGCCATCATCGAAGAGGAACGCGCGGCCTTTGAAATCCATCCCGACAAGGAGGAGGGCGCCGCCGCCGGCGGCATCCTCTATATCCGCGAGCTGACAACCGCGCACGCGCTGGTGCTGGCGGACATTCTGGCGAAGAGCGTGGCGCTCGCCCGCTACGAACGCGAGATCGCCTCCGTGTTCGACACCATCGAACCGGCGGCCAGCACCCTTGCGATCAGCGGCCGGCTGCCACGCGCGCGCAAGGCGCTGCTGCAGCTGATCGGCTCGGCGCTGCTGGCGCAGCATCGCGTGTCGGGCCGCATCGCCTTTGCCGAAAAGCCGGACGTGCTGTGGGACAATCCGGAACTCGGGCGGCTCTATGCGCGGCTGGAAGACGAATACGAAATCATCGAGCGCGGCACCTTGCTCAACGGCAAAGTCGGCGTTGTCGGCAGTGCCGCGGAAACCCTGGCAGATTTGATCGATACTGCGCGCTCGGCGCGACTCGAATTGCTGATCGTCATCCTGATTCTGGCAGAGCTGGTGATCGGCGCGGTGACCTTGTTCCGGCCGTGATGGCGCTGGCATTTGGCTGAGAAGGCCGCATAGGATTTGGCGATAATCCAGCTCGAAAGGTGATCTCGCCATGATGAGCCGCCGAACATTCTCCGCCGCAACCGCCACCGCAGCGTTAACGGCACTCGTGCCCCGCGCCGCGCTTGCGAGGACTCTGCCGAAGGCGCGCAACGTCGTTCTGGTGCACGGTCTCTTCGCCGACGGATCGAGTTGGTCGGAGGTGATCCCGCGCCTGCAGACGGCGGGGCTTAACGTCACCTCGGTACAGAACCCGCTGACGACGCTGGAGGAAGCAGTTGCGGAAACCGAGCGCGTGCTGGCGCGGCAGGACGGTCCAACCGTCCTCGCGGGACATTCCTTCTCCGGCATGATTGTCACTGAAGCGGGCATCGACCCGAAGGTTTCCGCCGTTGTCTACGTCGCCGCGCGCGCTCCCGATGCGGGCGAAGATTATGCGGCACTGGCCAAGAGGTTTCCCACGCCGCCTGCGTCCGCCGGCATTGTCTTCGACGGCGACGAAGGCCGGCTGACGGAGGCCGCGTTCCTGCGCGACTTCGCCGGCGACTTGCCGGCTGAACGGGCACGGGTGCTCTATGCCGTGCAACAGCCGTTTCACAAGGCATTGCTGACGGGCAAGACAAAACATGCCGCTTGGCGCTCGAAGCCGAGCTTCTATGCGGTGTCGACCGAGGATCGCACAATCAATCCCGATCTTGAACGCTTCATGGCCAAACGTATGGGGGCGACGACGATTGAGGTGAAATCGAGCCATCTGTCGCTCATCTCGCACCCAGAGGCGATCGCCGCGCTCATCTTGCAAGCTGCGGGTCACCGATAGCATCCGTCGCCGGCGCGTCATCGCTCAATGCGGCATGAACGGTGCGGCGAGAACCGCCAGCATGCCGAAGCTGGCGATGTTCCAGAACAGAGAGCGGATGAGCGGCACGCCGGATATGTAGAGTGCCGTGTATCCGATGCGACCGCCGAGATAGGCGATCGATCCCCACCAGGTCAGCGCGTTGTGAACGCCTGCGGCCTGCGCAATCAGCACCGCAGCGGCGAAGAACGGGAACGTCTCCATATAATTGCGGAAGTTGCGGACGATGCGACCGGGAATGCGCTTCAGCGGCGGCATCTCGGCATCGCGCGGGCTGGCCGCCCATTTCAAGCCGTATTGCACGTTCGCCGCCTGTGCTGCGGCGACGAGCTGAACGAAGCCCCACACCGCCGCCGCCGCCAGCATCGCCAGCTCGAAATTCATCAATGCTCCAGGTGCCAGTCGCGCTAAGGATATACGGGTGCGGCGCGCGTTTGAAATCGACGGCAGTCCGGAGAACAGCCTATCATGGGCTCAAATTCCGGAGAGAGCGGGATGGGAAAGGTGGCGCTGGTCCTGGGCGCGACGGGCGGCGTCGGCGGAGAGACCGCGCGGGCTCTCGTTGCGCGCGGATGGAAAGTGCGCGCGCTCGCGCGTCGCCCGATGGCCCAGGCGGACGGGCTTGAATGGACCGTCGGCGATGCACTCGATGCGGCTGCCGTGCGGCGCGCGGCGGACGGTGTGACGGCGATCCTCCATGCCGTCAATCCGCCGGGCTATCGCAACTGGGGCGCGCTCGTGCTGCCGATGCTCGACAGCAGCATTGCGGCTGCGCGTGCAGTCGGTGCTCGCGTCATGTTGCCGGGCACGATCTACAATTATGATCCGCGGACGACGCCGGTGGCGGTGGAAAGCTCACCGCAGCATCCCAACACGCGCAAAGGTAAGATCCGCGTGGAGATGGAGCGACGCCTCGGCGATGTGAAGAGCCTCGTGCTGCGCGCTGGCGATTTCTTCGGCCCCAGACCCGGCAACAGCTGGCTCAGCCAGGGTATGGTGAGGCCCGGCAAGCCGGTCACTTCGATTCTCTACCCCGGCGCGAAGGGAGTGGGCCACAACTGGGCCTATCTGCCCGATGTCGGCGAAACCTTGGCGCGTCTGCTCGACCGCGAGGCGGAGCTGCCAGATCAGGCGCGATTCCATTTCGAGGGCTATTGGGACGCAGATGGCACCGAGTTTGTCGGCGCGATCCGCCAAGCGGCAGGCAATCCGCGCGCCAAGGTTCGCCGTCTGCCATGGGCGCTTCTGCCGCTGCTCGCGCCATTCAACCCGACGATGCGGGAGATGATCGAGATGCGAACGTTCTGGCAGCATCCTCTGCGGCTCGACAATCGTGCGCTCGTGACGTTCCTGGGCGAGGAGCCACACACCCATCTGATTGAGGCGCTGAGGGTGACGCTCCGTGGTCTGAGCATTCCAGTGCCTGTGGCGAATCCGCAATAGGGCTTCGTGGAAGCGCGGCGCCTCTGCGCGATTGGCAGCTCCATCGTGGAGAGGCGCGTCCCATGCCTAAAACTGGCGGGTCGACGGCAAGGCTCTGTCAACCGCGCGATGGCAGAGTGTGCCGATCGCGGGAGGGAAGCCATGTCAAAGACCTTGCGGATTGCGTTCGTGGCGCTTGCCTCGGTCACGGCGCCCGTGCTTGGCGCGGATCGTCTCCATGTCGTGCTGCAGATCAAGCCGGGTCTGTGGGAGTTCACCGATCAGACGAAGGTGGCCGGCGACACGATCGTCGCCGATACGATGCTGGCGCACGTTCCGCCGGCGCAGCGCGCGCAATTTGTGACACAGGCGCGGCAGGAGATGACGCAGCCTCACAAGGAGAGGGAGTGCATCACGGAAGCCAAATTCGAGCAAAGAATATCGCTCAATTTCCCCGGCTGCACGCGGACCGTGGCGACGAACACGGCCAAAGCCTTCGATATCCGCTCGCTCTGCCGCAGCGAATCTCGCGGCATGAAGGAAGACACGAGACAAAGGATATGGGCATCCAGCCCCGATGCGGTTGCGACCACCACGCATGCCGTCACGACCCGCGGCACGCAGACCATGACCATGGACGCCGTGAGTACCGGACGCTGGATCGGCGCCGATTGTAAATTGGGCGACGTGATCCAGCAATTGCCGTGATCCGAGAGGGCTCGACCGGCGACTCTTATTGCCAATTCCAGGCGGCAAAGCTTGCGTGCACAGTCGGCAGATCGCTTTCGCAACAATGTCACGCAAGTGGCCGGTGACGGGCCGTTGCTGATAAGACTGCGGCGATTTTTATGGGAGATCACCAGGCGATGACGACAAGTTCGACCAATCTGCTGCTTTCTCTTCTGATGTTGACGACCGGCGTGGGCATTCCGGTCATGGCGGCGTGGAACGCGCGGCTTGGGGCGGAAATCGAAAGCCCATGGGCTGCCGCATTCATCCTGTGCGTGCTGAGTGCCGTCATCTGCGGCATCGCAATGCTGGTGCTGGGTCTGCCGAAACAGAGCTGGTTCGGCGCGACTCCGCTCTACTATGCAGGCGGTCTGCTGGTTTCCTTCTACATCCTTTCGATCACCTGGACGGCGCCGCGCATCGGCGTGGCAAACGCCGTGTTCTTTGTTCTGCTCGGCCAGATCGTGGCGGCAGCACTCATCGATCACTTCGGACTCTTCGGTGCGCTGAAGACGCCGCTCACCGCGCAGCGCCTGATCGGCATCGGTTTTATGTTCGTCGGGACCTATCTGGCGCGCCGCATCGCCTGAATTGGAGGGATTCCTCTGCACCAGTTCGAGCAAGCGCAATTCTAACTGCATGGCTTTCCCTCTCGAACCGCGGCAATATGTGCGGCATCGGAGCAAATTGACGTGCAACTCCGATCCTGTGAGCCCGAAACGAGGTTGCGTATGGCGAAGCCCGTGAGAATTCCCGGCCCCGATCATCCGATCGCGATTGCGCCGACGGGCGGCCGTGTTGTGGTCAAAGCCGGCGGGCGTGTGGTCGCCGATACGCGCCACGCATTGACCTTGAAAGAAGCGGCGTATCCGGCCGTGCAGTACATCCCGCGCGAAGATGCGGACATGTCGGTCCTCACCCGCACCGAGCACTCCACCTACTGCCCGTACAAGGGCGATGCGTCCTACTACAGCCTGCCGGGCGCGGCGAATGCGGTGTGGTCGTATGAAACCCCCCATCCGGCCATGGCAGAGATCGAGGGCCATCTCGCCTTCTATCCGGATCGCGTCGATTCGATCGAGCAAGGCGACTGACCCTCGGCATGGCAGGGGCTCATCCGCTCGACCGGCCCATCTGGACCGCGCTGACGACGCAGCAGGAGCACCTGGCTGAAATCAACGGACCGGCACGGCGTTATCCACCGGACATTGCACCGTTCGCCGATGTGGAGGACTTTTCGGAGACGAGTTTCCTCGCGCTTTACGAACTGACGCAACCGGGTGAGCCCGTGGCCCTGTTCACGCCTGAGCCCGTTTCGCCGCCGGCGCAGTTCGACGTCGCGATGGCGGCGACAGGCGAGCAGATGGTCGGTGTGCCTGCCGACATGAAGCTCGAAGGCATCGAGATCGTAACCTTGGGAGCAGCGGATGTGGCCGAGATGGCGGAGCTGATCGCGCTCACCAATCCCGGCCCGTTCGCCGCACGCACGCACGAATTGGGTACGTTCCTCGGCATCCGGATCGGCGGGCGCCTCGTTGCCATCACCGGCGAGCGCATGCGGCCGGCAAACTTCGTCGAGATGACGTCGGTCTGCGTGCACCCCGGCCACCGCGGCAACGGGTACGCACAGGCGCTGCTTGCCGCCGTGGGCAGGGGCATCGTGGCGCGCGGCGAGCAGCCGATGCTGCACGTCTTTTCCAGCAACGCCTCGGCGATTGCGCTCTATCAGCGGCAGGGAATGGGCATTCGCCGCCGGCTGCACGTCACCATCCTCACCCGCGCGGGCGACACGCAGGCCTTCGACAAATTGCCTCACTAGGTCCACGCGGAGTGGGAAAACCGAGACACGCCAATAACTTGGCTTGTGTCTACCGGGGCGATGGTGCATGCGGCGCGCCTCGGCTGCCGCGGCGGGCCGGGAACTTTCGTTTCAAATCCTGCATTTCCAAACTACGCTGGACTCGCGAGGCTGGCTGCTGGGGAGGAACGGCATGCTGAAGCACCTGCTGAATTCCGTGCTGAAGGAGGGAAGTCTCACCGTCCTCCGGCCCGACGGCCGCGACACGTTCGGTTCGGGCGAGCCGCATGTCGTCGTGAAAGCCCACGACCGCGCCGCGCTGACCGAACTGGCACTGCATCCCGACCTGAAGCTCGGCGAACTCTACATGGATGGCCGCCTGACGGTGGAGGAGGGCGATGTCACTGCGCTGCTGGCGCTGCTGATGCACAATCTGTCGCTGTCGAAGCCGTCGGGTGCGCTCAAGTTCCTGCGCGGGGTTCGGAAGGGCCTGCGGCCGCTGCACCAGTTCAATCCGATGGGCCGCGCGAAGCGCAACGTCGCACACCATTACGATCTCTCGGGCGAGCTCTACAAACTGTTCCTCGATCGCGACCGGCAATATTCCTGCGCCTATTTCCCGCGCGGCGACGAGACGCTGGAAGAAGCGCAAATCGCCAAGAAGCGCCACATTGCGGCCAAGCTCCAACTCGACAAGCCGGGGCTCAAGGTCCTCGACATCGGCTGCGGCTGGGGCGGTCTTGCGCTCGACATGGCGCGCGATACAAGCGCGCAGGTGCTTGGCGTCACCCTGTCCGACGAACAGATTGCGGTGGCGCGCGAGCGCAGTCAGGCCGCGCGGCTCGCGGACCGCTGCCGCTTCGAGCCTGTCGATTATCGTGCGCTCAGCGGAACCTACGACAGGATCGTTTCGGTCGGCATGTTCGAACATGTCGGCCTCCCGCACTATCAGACGTTCTTCAACAAGTGCCGCGATCTCTTGTCGGACGATGGCGTGATGCTGCTGCACACCATCGGCCGCACCGATGAAGGCGGTTCGACCAATCCCTGGATTGCGAAATATATCTTCCCGGGCGGCTATGTGCCGGCGCTCAGCGAAGTGATGCCCGCCATCGAGAAGAGCGGGCTGATGGTCACCGATATCGAAATCCTGCGGCTGCATTACGCGAAGACCCTGGCCGAATGGCGCAAGCGCTTCATGCATCACCGCGCAGAGATCGCGCGGCTTTACGATGAGCGCTTCTGCCGCATGTGGGAGTTCTATCTCGCCGGTGCCGAGATGGCCTTCCGCTACGATTGCCAGGTGAACTTCCAGATCCAGCTGACAAAGCGGGTCGCGACCTTGCCGCTCACGCGCGACTACATGCTGGAAGCCGAGCGGACCATGAATTTCGCCGGCATCGACCACATGCCAAAGCCCGCACGGGTGGCTTAGTCACCGGACTTCGATGTTGGGACTCACCTCCGCCTATGCGGGGAGGTGACTGGTCGCGCCGATTAACCTGTGCATCGATCGGGAATACACTTGCAGCAACGCGCGTGCGCCGGTTGATTCGTCTCCCCCGATCCCGGGCCGCATCATTTCGCACGACAACCGCCCGGCGAGAAGCCACGAGCATTATGGAACAGGAAGTCTATCGCCACGTCCCGTACGACATCGAGATCGAGCAGGCTCTCCTTGGCGCCATTCTCGTCGATAACACGGCACTCGAGCGCGTTTCGTCGACGCTGAAGCCGGAGCACTTCTACGACCCGCTGCACACCCGCATCTACGAGGTGATGCACGCGCAGTTCGATCGCGGCGGCATGGTGATCACGCCGTTGACTTTGAACGCGGCGATGAAGGCCGACCCGGGGCTCGTCGAGGTCGGCGGCCACGCCTATCTCGCCGGCCTCGCCGGGGCGGCGCCGGCCATGCCGAATGTGCGCGACTATGCCCGCATCCTGCACGATCTCGCGGTGCGCCGCGGCCTTATTCACATTGGCGAGGACATCGTCAATGCGGCCTACGACGCGCCGCATGAGCGGCCGCCGCAAACCCAGATCGATGAGGCGGAAAAGGCGCTGTACCGGCTGTCCGATACCGCGCGCTACGGCGAAGGTCCGCTGGATTTCTCCGAGTCCCTGAAGCGCACGGTGGAACTGGCCGAACGGGCGCAGGCCCGCGGCGGACGCATTTCCGGTGTGGCCACTGGCTTCACCGACATCGATTCCCTGCTCGGTGGATTGCAGCCGTCCGACCTCATCATCCTGGCCGGCCGTCCGGGCATGGGCAAAACATCGCTTGCCACCAACATGGCGTTCCATGCCGCGCGCGCTTATGTGGAGGATACGGAAGCCGGCCAGGACGTTTCTCGCGGCGCGCCGGTCCTTATGTTCTCGCTCGAAATGGCGGCGCAGCAGCTGTCCGCACGCATTCTGTCCGAGCAGACGGAAATCGAGATGTGGAAGATCCGCAACGGCAAATTTGCGGAGAGCGAGTGGGAGAAATTCGTCCTCACCATGCAGGATCTCTCCACCCTGCCGCTCTACATCGACGATACTGGCGGCATCTCGATCGCGCAGATTGCTGCGCGGGCGCGCCGGCTGAAGCGGGAAAAGAAGATCGGGCTTGTGATCATCGATCACATCCAGCTCGTCGCGCCGTCGCGACGCGCTGAGAACCGCGTGCAGGAGATCACGGAGATTTCCAAGGGTCTGAAGGTCCTTGCCAAGGAACTGGACGTGCCGGTGATTGCGCTGTCGCAACTTTCGCGCGGTGTCGACGCGCGCGACGACAAGCGGCCTGTCCTGTCCGACCTGCGGGAATCCGGCTCGATCGAGCAGGATGCCGACGTGGTGATGTTCGTCTATCGCGAGGAGTATTACCTGAAATCGCGCGAGCCCGATCCGGGCTCGCCGGAGCATGGCAAATGGATGGAGCGCATGGAGCGCTGCCACCGCCGCGCCGAACTGCTGATCGAAAAGCACCGCCATGGGGCAACCAACAAGGTCGAGTTGTTCTTCGACGATCGCTTCACGCGGTTCTCGAATCTGGCGACGGACCAGACCTGACGGTCACGTCCGTGTGATAGCCAACATGAGAGAAGCTTGCGGTGGAATAGGCGCCGGGTTCGTCGCGTCCCTATGTTGAGGTCGCGCGTGCCCCCCGATGCCTGTGCGGCCTTGCGTGAGAACGCGAGCCGGTGCCGCGCAACGCCCCGCGCGCGCCGGCTCGCGTGTTGGCTCAGCCGTGTGGGCGCGATTACCAGTCGCTGAAGCCGTTGTCCTCACCGTAGCCGTGCCACGGATCTAGCGCGGCGGGATCGTTGATCGACATCGGCGCGCGGTATCCGTCCGGATAGCCGGTGTATCTGTGGCCGTCGCAACTGCGATGACAATGACCGCGATAGTCCTCGCGTCCGCTGTAGTCGTAGAAGGTCCGGCGTGAGCGGCTCATGTAATTGTACGGCAGAGGCTGCGATGCATATTCCTGGCTGGAAGTGGTCCAGCGTTCCGCATAGCGCCAGCGACGCGCGTGTTCCGGCCGCGCGGCGTAGTGCTTGCGCCATGCCTCGCGGTGAACCCGGAAGTGTTCACGTGCAGCGAAGCGGCCATGCGCCCGATACCGATCCTCGCGCGCCGCGTAAGGCCGATGATGCGCATCGCGGCTTCTGTGATGTGCCCATGGCGCATGGCCCCGGCCCGCATAGCCTCGATGTTCAAGATGCGCGCGCCCAGCTTTCCCTTTGCGGTCATCGGTGAATTGCGGCTTCAGCGACGGAGCGCCCTGCTCGCCGGGTTTGCACTTGCAAGCCTGCGATGGCGCAACGATCGGCTTGCCGTCGCCGTCGTCGTTGCACGACATGAGGCCGAAGCATAGGAGCAGGGTGGTTGCGGCAATTGCCAGACGCATGGGCGAAGTCTCATTGGTGTTCGCCCCAGTTTGGGACAGCCGGAGCCTTAATGCCCGACGATTCTGCCGGACCGGTTAACGGCGCCGGCCCCTCCCTCTCAAAGCCGTGGCGACACGAAATTAGCATCAAATGCAATGGCTTGACCGCGCGTAACGTCGAAGATTGTTCGCCATCGTACAGTCCGGACTTGACGGCCGGGCCGGCAAGATTCGTTAATGCGGGACGCCGCCAGGTCAGGGGCCAACATGACCTATCAGCTGCAATTCCTGAAGAAGAACGGCAGGCCAGCCTGCTTTATGTTCGCCCAGTGCGTGAGCGACGAGCACGCCAAGGCCATCGCCCGCTCGATCCTGAAGCTGAAGTTCGCCGCCGTGGACATTCTTCGCGGCGACGATTTGATCCATCGCGAAAATAAGCGCGCGAAGGGCTGGCTGAACTAGCACCTCGGGCGCCCTTGTATGGGGGCTTTGATCCGCCTCACTGCCCTGCCATTGTCGCGGCCACATGAAGAACCCAACGGCAACGGCGCGGCTGGTCGTGCGGCTTGGCGCGATCGCGGCAAACTATCGCCGCTTTGTCGAAATCGCATCTGCCGCACGCGTGGCTGGGGTCGTGAAGGCCGACGCTTATGGCCTCGGCATGGCTAACATCGCGCCCGTATTGTCACGCGCGGGCTGTGACACGTTTTTCGTTGCGCGGATGGACGAGGGCATCACGCTTCGGCAAATGCTGCCGGAGATCCGCATCTTCGTCCTCGATGGGGTGTCGCCCGGCACAGAGCCACCATTTGCCGAAAAGCGCCTGATCCCGGTGCTGAATTCGCTGGTGCAGATCGAGACCTGGTCCGATGTCGCCCGCGCGCGGCGCACCACCCTTGACTGCGCCATCCACATCGACACGGGCATGAATCGGCTTGGCCTGCCGCCGGAGGAGTTGGCGATTCTTTCCGCGGAAACCACACAGCGGCTTGCGCACCTGAATGTCGTGCTGTGGATGAGTCATCTCGCCTGCGGCGACGATCCCGATTCGACGATGAATGCGACCCAGCGCGATCGATTCCGGGCCGCGCTCGCCCAACTCCCCTCGGCACCGGCGTCGCTCTCTGCCTCCGGCGGGGCGCTGCTCAGCCGCGACTACGCGTTCGATCTCATTCGCCCCGGTATTGGCGTGTACGGCGGAAATCCGCAGAACCGCCCGCCCAACCCCATGCGGATAGCGGTCACGCTTTCCGCCAGAATCCTGCAGCTCCGCCGCGTTGACAGCGGTGAGGGCGTTGGCTACGGAGCCAGCTTCCTTACCGGGCGGCCTTCGACGCTCGCAACCTTAGGCTTGGGATACGCGGACGGTCTCATGCGCGCCATCGGCAACAACGGGCACGGCGCGATTGCAGGCATGCGCGCGCCTGTCGTGGGGCGCGTGTCGATGGACCTCGTTACACTGGATGTGACGGACGTTCCGGCCGAAGCGCTCGCCATCGGCGCGGAAGTGGAGCTCTTCGGCGATACGATTGCGCTGGAAGAGTTCGCGGGCAACGCCGGCACGGTGAACTACGAAGTACTGACGCGGCTCGGCTCCCGTATGCACCGCGAGTACGAGCCGGCATGAATCCATTCGCCACCATTGGCCGCGTTGTGCTGCGCTTCTTCGAAGAGGCGGGGCGGCTGTCGATCTTCGGCGCGGCTTCCGTCACCGGCGTGGTCCGTCCGCCAGTCTACTGGTGGCTGATCGCGCAGCAGATGATGCGCATCGGATTCTATTCGCTGCCGGTGGTTGGCCTCACCGCCTTCTTCACCGGCGGCGTGCTGGCTCTGCAGATTTACAACGGCGCGTCACGCTACGGCGCCGAATCCTTCGTGCCGGTCGTCGTGCTGGTCGGCATCACGCGCGAGCTGGGCCCGGTCATTGCGGGCCTCATGGTGGCGGGACGGGTGGCGGCCGCTATCGCCGCCGAGATCGGCACCATGCGGGTGACCGAGCAGATCGACGCGCTGACCACGCTTTCCACAAATCCGATCAAATACCTCGTCGTGCCCAGACTGGTGGCGGCGGTGATCTGCATGCCGATCCTGGTGGCGATTGCCGATTCCATCGGCGTGTTCGGAGGCTACGTCGCTTCGGTCGAGAGTCTCGCGTTCAACGGCTCGGTGTACATGAACAACACGATGAACAATGTGACGTGGGACGATGTCTCGTCGGGATTGATCAAGTCGGCGGTGTTCGGATTCATCATCGCGCTGCTCGGTTGCTACAACGGCTTCAACTCGAAGGGTGGCGCGCAAGGCGTGGGCAATGCGACGACCAATGCCGTGGTGACATCATCCATCCTGATCCTCGCCGCCAACTACCTCCTCACCAACCTGCTGTTCAACAAGTGAGCGCGATGTCGGCGAACGGCGACACACCGAAGGTCGAGCTGCGCGGCGTGAAGAAACGCTTCGGCGCCAAGGTCGTGCTCGACGGGCTCGATCTCACAATCCCGCATGGCCAGTCGATTGTGGTGATCGGGGGCTCGGGCACGGGCAAGTCGGTAATGATCAAGTGCGTACTCGGAATCCTGCGGCCGGAAGAAGGACAGATATTCGTCGATGGAGAGGAGGTGACACGGCTCCGCGGGCGCGCGCGTGACGCTTACCTCAGAAAATTCGGCATGCTGTTCCAGGGTGCGGCGCTGTTCGATTCATTGCCAGTTTGGGAGAACGTGGCGTTCGGGCTCATCCAGGGCCGCGGCGTTCCGCGCATGCAGGCGCGCGACATCGCCATCGAGAAACTGGCGAAGGTCGGTTTAGGGAGCGATGTCGCGATGCTGTCGCCGGCGGAATTGTCAGGTGGCATGCAGAAGCGCGTCGGCTTGGCGCGCGCCATCGCGGCCGATCCGGACATCATCTTTTTCGACGAGCCGACCACGGGCCTCGATCCCATCATGGCCGATGTGATCAACGATCTGATCGTCTCGACGGTGAAGGACCTCGGCGTCACCACCTTGTCGATTACGCACGACATGGTCAGCGCGCGGAAGATCGCCGACCGTATCGCCATGCTCTACAAGGGCAAGATCATCTGGAACGGTCCAACCGCCGAGATCGACCATAGCGGTAACCCCTATGTCGACCAGTTCATCCACGGCTCCGCCGTCGGCCCGATCCAGATGGAAGTAAGGGCCTAGATCCCCCCGCCGCCAATATCCTTGCGCTTGGCAATCTGCCTCCTATATCCTAGGCATATTGCCGTGCCCATGGAGCCGCCAATGTCGTCTGCTGCCATGTCCCTGCCCGTGATCGAACGCGTTGTTCGCAAGCTAGGGGGGCGAAAAGCTCTGGGCGGACCCGTCGCGTCCGAAGCCGATCTCGCGCGCGTTGTGGATCACGGCATGGGGCTGCGTGTCCTGGACCACGTAAGGAAGGCAGGATTCTCGCGCCAGGAAATCGATCGGCTGATCATCCCCCGCGCGAACCTTGCGACATCGCGAGGCGCGGCACGAATCCCTGTCGATGGAAGAATCCGATCGCGTCGTCCGGCTCACCCGAGTACAGGCTCTGGCGGAAGACGTATTCTGCGACGTTGCAAAGGCGAATACTTGGTTGCGTCAGCCGTTGGGCGTCCTCGATGGAAAATGCCCGCTCGACGTCGCCCGCACCGATGCCGGTGCGCGTTTGATCGAGCAGATTCTAGGCAAACTCGACTGGGGCGCTGCCGCCTGAATGCTTCTGTGGCGGCTTTCGAGCGAACGGCGCGCACGCGAATTCGACGGCGGCTATGGCATTTCCAACGATGGCCGGTGGAACACCCGCGGCCGGCCTGTCACCTACTGCTGTACCGTTGCGTCGCTGACGGCATTGGAAAAGCGGGTTCACGTCGCTGATCCGGCGCTACTGCCGCCGCAAGTGCTGGTCAGTTACGAAATGCCTGACGGGATTTCGTCGAGATCAGTGGCGCTCGCGGACCTGCCGGCCAATTGGAAAGAGCGGCAGACCCACACGCGGACATCGGTGACAAATGGCTCGCCTCCGGCGTAGAGGTTCTGTTGTTTGTTCCATCAGCCACCATGCCGATTGCCGACATCCCCGACCGAAATGTGCTGATCAACCATGGCACAGCGGATGCGAAGGCGATTCGAATTCGCGATATCGTTCCCTTGTCGCTCGATCCGCGATTGTTCAAGCCGTAATACCGGCTCTCAGCGCGTTTGACCGTCGTGCTACAATCGAATCATGGCGCGGGCTCAAGCATCTTTCGTTTGTCAGGCATGTGGGGCCGCTGCTCCCAAGTGGTCGGGCAAGTGCGAAGCGTGCGGCGGCTGGAACACCATCGTCGAGGAAGCGGCGGCCATTCCGATCGGTGGCGGCGCTGCAGCCCGGCGGCCGAAGGGGCGGCTGTTCGCGCTCGAAGATTTGAAATCCGCCGATGAATTGCCGCCGCGCCGCGCCACCGGCATCGGGGAATTCGACCGCGTCTGCGGCGGCGGACTGGTGCCGGGCTCGGCGGTGCTGATCGGCGGCGATCCCGGCGTCGGGAAGTCGACACTCATCCTTCAGGCGCTGGCAGCGCATGCGCTGCTTGGCGGCACGGCCGCCGTCTACATCTCCGGCGAAGAGGCGATGGCGCAGGTGCGGATGCGCGCCGCACGTATGGGCCTGGCAGATGCGCCGGTGGCGCTTGGTTCGGCGACATGCGTGGAGGACATCCTCGCGACGCTCGACTCTTCACCCACGCCCAGTGTCATCGCCATCGACTCCATCCAGACCTTGTGGACCTCCGCGCTCGATGCGGCGCCCGGCACCATTGCACAGGTGCGCACCGCCTCGTTCGACCTCGTGCGTTACGCCAAGGCGAGTGGCGCCGCGCTCATCCTCATCGGCCACGTGACGAAAGACGGCCAGATCGCCGGGCCCAAAGCGGTCGAGCACCTGGTTGATTCCGTCCTCTATTTCGAAGGCGAGCGGAGCCATCACTTCCGCATTCTGCGTGCGGTGAAGAACCGGTTCGGGCCCACCGACGAGATCGGCGTGTTCGACATGACGGGGCAGGGGTTGGCGGAAGTGGCCAACCCGTCGGCGCTGTTCCTCGGCGACCGCAGCGGATCGTCGCCGGGCACGGCGGTGTTCGCAGGGCTCGAAGGCACGCGCCCGCTGCTGGTGGAAATCCAGGCGCTGGTGGCGCCGACTGGGTATGGCACGCCGCGGCGCGCGGTGGTGGGCTGGGACTCGAGCCGCCTTGCCATGATTCTCGCCGTGCTCGATGCGCGCGCGGGTCTTGGCCTTTCGGGCCACGATGTTTATCTGAACGTGGCCGGCGGGCTGAAGGTGGGCGAGCCGGCAGCGGATCTGGCAACGGCTGCGGCGCTGATTTCGGCGTTCTCGGGCATCCCGCTGAGCGGCGACTGGGTGTTTTTCGGCGAGATCAGCCTCTCGGGCACGGTTCGGCCGGTACCGCAGCCGGAGCTGCGCCTCAAAGAGGCCGCAAAGCTCGGGTTTTCGGTTGCCGTAGTGCCGGAGAGTACCAAGGCCGACGCTGCCGGCATCTCGCTCAAACCTGTGAAGGACGTGGTGGATTTGATCGGACTTTTGGGCGGCGTGGAGTCTTCCGTGCCGCGGCGTGGTAAAATCGAATCATGAGCGGATTCCATGTCGGCTGGCTGGACCTGATCGTCGTCGCGGTTGTGATTGCCTCGGCCATTCTCGCCGCCTATCGCGGATTCGTGCGCGAATCCCTGGCGGTGTTCTCGTGGCTCGCGGCAGCGTTCGTTACGCTGTACTTCGGCCGCTATGCCGTGCCGCTGATGCGCGATCATTTTTCGCCGCTGGTGGCGGAGATCTTGGCGTACTCCATCGTGTTCCTGCTGGTGCTGTTGCCGCTGTCGTTTATCAGCCATCGCATTTCGCAGAACGTCAAGAATTCATCGGTCGGCACCTTGGATGGTTCGCTTGGTGCTGCGTTCGGAATCCTGCGCGGACTTGCGGTGGTCGCCATCGCCTACATTCTCTTCTCGCTGGTCGTGCCGGTGAAGGCTCAGCCCCTGTGGATCAAGAATGCGGAGTTGTTGCCGATGGTGCAGGGCTCGGCCGAAGTGCTCCTGTCGCTGATTCCGGAGGAGCATGCCGATTACTTACGCGCGCACACCGAAGGCACGGCGGCGGCACAAAATGCCGCGCCTGCACCGGATGTGAAGCCGAGGCCGTCGCCAGCGGAAAAGCACCATTCTACGCGGCTCGCCAAGGCAAAGAAGCCGCACCGCAAGGGCTATGGCGCCGATGAACGTCGCGCGCTAGACAGGCTGTTCGAGGCCACGGGGAACAACGGCGGACATCGATGACCCAGGCCCAGTTCGCGCTCCCGTTCGATGACGACAAGCTGCACGAAGAGTGCGGCGTGTTCGGCATCTTCGGGCATCATGACGCAGGAGCATTGGCCGTGCTCGGGTTGCATGCCCTGCAGCACCGCGGACAGGAATCGGTTGGCATCGTCACCTATGATGGAACACAATTCATCGCCGAGCGGCATCTGGGACTCGTTGGCGATATCTTCGGCAAGAACAGCGTACATGCACAGAAGCTGAGGGGCATGAATGCGCTCGGCCATGTGCGCTATTCCACCACCGGTGG
>DASYBT010000100.1:0-2378 GCA_036500585.1 Rhizomicrobium sp. | reverse complement strand
GTCGGCGAGATAGATCAGGATCGCACCGGATTCCATGAGACTGATCCCGTTGTCGCGATCGACAATGGCCGGGATGCGGTTGTTCGGGCTGATCTTGAGGAACTCCGGTTTGAATTGCTCGTCCTTGCCGATGTCTACCGGGTGGACGGTGTAAGGCAGGCCCATTTCCTCAAGCGCGATGGACGCCTTGCGGCCGTTCGGCGTGGTCCAGGTGTAAAGATCGATCACGGTGGGGTTCCTCGCTGGTTTCTGTAACGTAACGATAGAAATTATGCGGCGCTTTTAGCAGCCTCGGCTTCGGACCGAAGCCGGGCAAGATGGGCGGCGATGCCGTCGCGGATCTTCGGCCCGTGGGTCTGCATTTCGGCGATTTCGGCTTCCGTGACAAGGTCCTTCAAGCCGGACCTGAAATGCGGCCATGCCTGCGCCCGCTTCCACCAGCTTTCGGCGTGCGGCCGGCCCGCGGTCCACAGATCGAGCAGGCCTAGCCAATCGAGCCGCGCGGCGAACGGCATCAGGTTGATGTCCGCGAGCGACGGATCACGGCCCAGGATCCACGGGCCGCCGTCTTCCGCCAGCGTGGCTTCAAGGTATTTGAACGCGCGCTCGTAAGCCGCGACCGCGTGCACGACAAAGGGCGACTCCACGCCATGCTCGTAGGTGGATTTGAAGCGATCGGTGCGCCGTGGATCGCCGACGTTGCGGAATCTTTTCTGCCGGATTTCTTCCGGCATTGTGCGCATCCGTTCACGAAACATCGCCGAGAAGCTGAGCTCGGTGACGCCGTCGAACAGGCCCTCGTCGACGAATTTGCTCCACAGCCGCATTTTGCTTTGCAGCCACGGATCGGATGGGATCAGCTTCGGTTCGTGCGGGAACGCCGCGTCGATGTATTCGCAAATCAGCGTCGACTCGATCACCGGTTTGCCATCATGAACCAGCGTCGGCACCACGCCTTTCGGATTGAGCTTGAGATATTTCGGATCGTATTGCTCCGCCGTGAACAGATTCACCGGGATTGCTTTCCAATCCAGGCCCTTGGCGCGCAGCGTGATCCGCACCTTCTGGCAGCAGACTGAATTACCGAAATCGTAGAGAAGGAGTTCGCTCATGCTGCGCTTTCTTCGGCCTTCATGGCATCGGCCGCAAGTGTCTTCAGATGATCGCCAATGTCTTTCGGCCACGCTGAAATCAGCTGGCTGAACTTCTGTGCGTCGGCCGCAAACAGCGCGCGCGACGCTTCTTCGAAACCGGGCCGGTTTCCGGCCATCACCGACATGAATTTGTAAGCGGCATTCTGCGCCGCGCGCATACGATCCTTGCTGGTGTTCGAGCGCATGGCGTTTTCGACCAGCTTGCGCAGCGCCACCGAAGCGCCGCCGGGCTGGCTGCCAAGCCAATCCCAGTGGCGGGGCAATAACGTCACCTCACGCGGCACGACGCCGAGTTTCGGCCGGCCGGGCCCGCGCGAAACTTCCTGTTCAGGCGCCGCGGCGGGCGGCAGCCGGCGCAGCACATCGTCACGCGACCCGCGCAAATCGAGTTCGACCGGCTCGCTGGTGCGGGCATCAAACAACAACACCGGATCGTGGCGCTCGGCCGCCATGCCGGCTGCCATGCCGGCTGCTATGGCCTTCTGCGCCGCAAGCGCGACGCAGGATAAATCGCCTGCTGCGATGCAGACATCGCCCGCGAAGGCGACAATGTTTGGGGTCTTGGACATGCTCATTCCTGAATGACGCCGGGGATTTCAGCACGCAGGCAGGTTAATTATACCCGGATAAAAACGTAGTCAATATTATCCGGGTAAAAATATTCAATCAGGCAGCCTTCTTGCCCCACAGCCGGGCCGAGGCGATGTCGGCGCCCTGGCGGATCGCCTTAAGTTTCAGCCACACCACCGGCTCGATCACCCATTCGCGCCGGGTGAAAGTGCCGAAGCCGCAATCGCTCGATGCGATGACGCGCTCGCGGTCGCCGATGGTCGCGACCGCTTCCTCAATCCGCCGCGCCACCACTTCGGGATGCTCGACGAAGTTCGAGGTGGTCTCGACCACGCCGGGAATGAGGACCATGTCCTTCGGGAACGGCGCGCGCTTGAGCGCCGAGTATTCATGGGCGTGGCGCGGATTGGAGAACTCGATCGACAACGCGCCGACCTTGGCCTGATAGAGCGCCGGCAGGATTTTCTCGAGCGCAACGTCGTGGATGTGCGGGCCCTCCCAGTTGCCGTAACAGATGTGCAGCCGCACGCGGTCGCGCGGAATGCCCTCGATGCCCTTGTTGATGGCGGCGACGTGCCGCTCGCAGCGCTTGACGAAATCCGCATCGGACAGATCGCGGTACATCATGGTGCGATCCATCGCGAGATCGGGCGC
>DASYBT010000099.1:0-15722 GCA_036500585.1 Rhizomicrobium sp. | reverse complement strand
GCTGGATGGTCGTGCCGGCGAGGATGATTGGCTTGTTATTGGCCGGGACCAGGATCGGCTTGGTGCATGTCGCACGAGCGAGATTGTAGCCGACGGTGGTTTCGTCGGCTTGCGCAGATGCTGCCAAGGCGAAACTTGCCGCCATAGCGGCCACAATCGTTTTGATCGGACTCATGGAATCCCCCAACGTTGCGCAGACGGACCATCCCGCTGCGGCGGAACGAGCATAACAGAAGGCGCCGCAAGCCGCGCCGGCTGCCATGGTATCGATGCGCTTGCGCGTCATCCGCCGGTCAGTCACTGCTGTCCTTGCATCCGCCGGCCACAGCAACAAAGATGGATGCGCTGGTTCTGATGCAACAAAGCCCCGTGACAGACACATCCAACTCGCCAAGCTCGTCCGCCGCGCGCCGCGACGTCGTGTTCATGCATATCCCGAAAACCGCCGGCACTTCGTTGCGTTCGGCGCTCGAGCTGACCCTGCAGCAGGATCACCTTCTTCTTCGCGACTACGGCGGCGAACCGGAAACCACGCCGGAACTTTATCGCCTTATCTACGAAGAAGGACGCATTCTGGAATTTCGCGAACAGTTCAACGACAAGCAACGTGGGATTTTTCTGGCGGGCCATTTTCCAGACACCAAAAAAATGGGTGACGGCGGCGCCGCCCGCTATTGGGATCACTTCAATGCGGAATCCTTCGTCACGTTCCTGCGCCACCCGGTAGATCGTGTCTATTCCGAATTCGCCCACTTCGTGAACCACCGCGGCTGGACCGCCGGTTTCGAGGAATTCGTCACAACCAAGCGCGGCCGCCAGCGCTGCCGCCGCATGTCCATGCTGCTTTCCGGCGTTGATTTCGACACCTTCGGCTTCGTCGGGTTCATGGAGGAGTTCGACGAAAGCCTGGCTGCCCTTCGCCGTTATCTCGGTGTCGATCTGCCGGCGCGCAGGGTCAATGTCGGCAACTATGGGACCATCGATCCGGAGGTGCTGGAAAGCGAACGGTATCGAACGATGCTGCTGGACTTATCCCAGGAGGATATCGCGCTGTATGAACGGCTCCGCGGCCAGCGCAGTGGCCGCTACGTCGCCCCAGGTGCAGACAGCTCCGTCGCCGCTCACTACATCGGCCGGGTTGCTGTCGCGGACCATCGCGCCACCGGCTGGCTGTGCAACAAGGCGCGCGAGTTTATCGCTGCCGTGGACATTGTGTGCGAAGGTCGAACCATCGCCTCGATCCCGGCGGACCGCTACCGCATGCGACCCAGGGACAGGGGCTTTTCGCGAAGCGGGATTTGCGGCTTCGAGATCGATCTGCGGACTCTTGCTGGTCTCCACGCGGGCTCCAAGCTGACGTTCCGCGCCCATGGCAGCAACTACGAGCTCGTGGGCTCTCCGGTTCCGCTCTGAACTATCGCGAGACGAGCTTCAGCGACTGTGGCGGTCCGACGCGCGGGATACGCGCTGGTGTCACGCTTGCTGACTGACCGGTCAGTTACGTGCAAATTCTGCGGGGCATTTCGGACGCAAGGACGGCGTCGATTCAGCGCGCAAAATGCTTCGTCTAAGAGCGATTCTCTGGCCCCCGCAAGAAAAAATTTGAACGATGCGTAGGTGCAGCTCGGAATCTCCGAAAATTAGTGCGCCTGACCGGCAGCTATTATGGCTTCCATTCGAATACCACGCCCCCACCACCTGGCCCACCTGCGCGCGCAGTGCCGAACATTGTTCCGAATCTATTTGAAACAAGCTTGACGGAGAAGGGCTCGTACCCGTCCAGGCAATTTTGTTGGCTGCAGAACGTGTTTAGCACCTCTAAAGAGCCGTCAAACTTGAAGAGCGTACCGGGCCCATCAACACCGACAGTCGTACCAAACAGGTTTCCTGCATTATCCATCGTCAGGCTGCCCTGAGGTCCGGCTCCGTCGGGGCACGCCTCGACCGTACAGAATTGATGCAGAGTAGATTCCGTGCCGTCGACCGCTATCTTGAAAATGACTCCGCAATCGGAGCCATCCAGGCAACGCTCACTATCTGCGCCCTTGTACATCGCAGTGCCAAACACATTACCCTCACTGTCGAGAAGAGGCTGAGAAGAAGGAAAGGAGCCGTCTGCGCAGTTCGCCAGAGAGCAAAAGCTGTATAGAACCTTTTCTGTCCATGCCCCGGAATTAGGTGTCAGCCGGAATACAACTCCACCACCGCTTGGCCCTCCCGTAGCGGCGGTCCCCCAGATATTGGAAGATGCGTCCACCACTACCCGCGCTTGCGGTGCGTCACCGTCTGCGCAACCCGGCTCCGAGCAGAAATTGTAAACCGCCGTTTCCTTCCATTTCCTCCTTACGCGGTTGAGTTGATAGACGAGGCCACCGCCCTGTGTTCCACCGTTCGTGGCGGTACCATAAAGCGGCGACTCGCCATCGTAGAGCGCGCCCGTTGACTCCCCGGAATAACTGAGGCCGGCCAATGCGAAGGTGCCGTCGGCGCATTGTGGGGACGTGACTTCGCAAAAGTCATGCAGCACACGAAGGGTCCATTTGGTTTTCCGCGCATTTGGGAGCAGCTCAAAGATATTGCCGTTGTCGTGACCGCCCCTTTCGACGGAAATTCCGTAGAGATTTCCGGAGGTGTCCAAGATCAGCTCACCGTTTGGAGTGGCGCCATCTGTGCAGTTCGCTTGCGAGCAGAAGCTATAGAGTACCTTCTCCTCCCACTTGTGCTCCTTTTTCACCAGTTCAAAGATGGTGCCACGACCATCGGCGCCACCGCCGTCTGTCGTGCCGTACAGATTGCCTTTTTTGTCCATGACTACGCCGACGTTTGGCCCGTAGCCGTCGGCACAATTGGCCAGTGAACAGAACGAGTAGATGACGTGGTACGATGCGTAGGCAGGAGATACAGAGAGGACGCCGGCGACTACAAGTGCGACCAGCGCAGGCCATCGTATTGTCGAAAAGAACATTCCCCCCCTCCGTCTGCACGCCCAAGAGCTAAATACCCTATCCGAAAACGATCTTCCCACAAGCTTGCCGCCAGCGCATGCCCCCACCGATGCCTGGCAACCAAAGCACTTGCTGCTTATGGCGAAAAGGTTGTGGACGCGGCTCGAAAGGATGGCTGGGGCGGGAGGATTCGAACCTCCGAATGCCGAAATCAAAATCCGGTGCCTTACCACTTGGCGACGCCCCATCAGGCCAGCCGATGGGCGGCGGACCATACTGGGTCGATTACAGCTATTCAACGAAGGCGGGGCTACCTTTTCCCGATATTCCCAGTTACTTCGCCTGTGGGCGAGCGGGCCAAATCCCTATGCAGTTCCTACCTACCATCTCGGTCAAAGCGAGCCGGTATCTGCCGAGCCGCTGGGACCTGCTCGCGGCCCTGATCGTCCTCACCTTCATCGTGGCGTTCGCCAGCGCGAGCCGGCTGTTGATGCAGCCACTGTCGAGCCTGCAGACGCACCACATTTCGCTGTCGCCTTCGCACCTGCCGGGATACGCGCTGCGCACCGCGCTGCGCATGCTGATCGCGATGGGCTTATCGCTTCTGTTCACCTTCACCTATGCGACCTTGGCGGCGAAACGGCCACGCGCCGGTGCGCTGCTCGTTCCGCTTCTCGACATTCTGCAATCCGTGCCGATCCTCGGCTTCATTTCGATCACGGTGGTGTTCTTTCTGTCGCTGGCGCCGGGAAGGATTTTCGGTGCGGAGCTCGCCGCCGTTTTCGCCATCTTCACCAGCCAGGCATGGAACATGGCGTTCAGCTTCTACCAGTCGCTGCGCACGGTGCCGGAAGAGCTGGAGGAAGCTGGTCGCATGTTCCGGCTGAACGCGTGGGCGCGGTTCTGGCGCATCGAAGTGCCCTTCGCCATGCCGCAGCTCGTCTGGAACATGATGATGTCGATGTCCGGCGGTTGGTTCTTCGTGGTGGCGGCCGAGGCAATTACCGTCGGCCATACTACGCTTGTGCTTCCCGGGATCGGCTCCTACATCGCCACCGCCATCGCGCAGCGAAGCCTGCCCGCGATCTTCTGGGCCATCGGCGCCATGCTGATCGTGATCCTGATTTACGACCAGCTGCTTTTCCGGCCGCTTGTGGCATGGGCCGACCGCTTCCGCTTCGACGAACAGCAGAGCGAGGAGCAGCCGGATTCATGGGCGCTGACCATGTTCCGCCGCTCGCGCCTGATCGCTGTCATCGCGGAGCCCTTCTCCGGCATGATGCGGCGGACGTTCCGGAGCAGCCCTGACGCGGCAAGCCGCTGGATGCTGCCGCGCCCGCACGTGCCGGAGCGGACGGCAGACGTGATCTGGAACGCGGTGCTGATCGCGATCGCGATCTTTTCCTTGTGGTGGATTGGCCGCTTCGCCCAGCACGGCGTGTCGCTGAAGGACATTCGCCGCGCATTCGAATCCGGATTGATCACCATGGTCCGCGTGCTCGTTCTGATCGCGCTTGCGAGCGCGGTGTGGGTGCCTGTGGGCGTTTATGTGGGTTTGCGGCCGCGGCTGGCCGGCATCGTGCAGCCGGTGGCGCAATTTCTCGCCGCCTTCCCGGCCAATCTGCTGTTCCCCCTTGCCGTCTCCGCCATTGTCATCTGGGATTTGAACCCGGACATCTGGCTCTCGCCCCTGATGGTGCTGGGGACTCAGTGGTACATCCTGTTCAATGTGATCGCCGGCGCCTCGACCTTGCCGATGGAATTGCGCGATGCGGCGACCAACTTCAACGTGCGCGGCTGGCTGTGGTGGCGCAATGTGGCGCTGCCGGGCGTGTTTCCGTTCTACATTACCGGTGCGATCACGGCATCGGGTGGATCGTGGAACGCGTCTATCGTGGCGGAGGTGGCAAGCTGGGGCGGTCGCACCTTGCACGCCCACGGGCTCGGCGCCTACATCGCCGACGCCACCGCGGCCGGCAATTTTCACCGGATCGTGCTGGGAATTGCAGTCATGAGCTTCCTCGTCACGTTGATCAACCGGCTGTTCTGGCGTCGCCTGTACGTCTATGCGGAGCGGCGGTTCAGGGTGGCCTGATGGCGAGACATCCCTATCCTCTGTGGCTTGCTGCAGGTGTGCTCGTCGGCAGCCTGCCTTGCCTCGCGGCGCGCGCGGACGACAAGCCGGCAACGATCGAAGACTGGGCGCTGCACGCGCAGGCGACGCTGGTTGAGCAATACCACCCCGCATTCCGGTCGCCTTATCAGGGGCCAAACAGCCTCAGCCCCAAGAGTGTTGGTGATGAGACCTTCGATTTGACGCTGTTCGCCGGTGTGCGGCCATGGGACGGCGGCGAGATCTGGGTCAATCCAGAGATCGACCAGGGGTTTGGCCTGAGCAACACGGTCGGCGTGGCCGCCTTTCCCAGCGCTGAAGCCTACAAGGTCGGCAAAGCCGAGCCCTACTTCCGTCTGCAGCGCCTGTTTTTTCGCCAGAGCTTCGATCTCGGCGGCGACTCGGCGAACGTGGATCCCGCACAGAATCAGCTGGGCGGCACACGCACAGCCGACAATCTGGTGGTCACCGCCGGCAAATTCTCCGTCACGGATGTCTTCGACACCAACAGCTACGCGCACGACCCCAAATCGGACTTCCTGAACTGGGCCGTGGTGGACTCCGGCGCCTTCGATTATGCGGCGGATGCGTGGGGCTACAGTTATGGCGCCGCGCTCGAATGGACCCAAAGCTGGTGGACCTTGCGGGCAGGCCTGTTCAACCTTTCGCGCGTGCCCAACTCCACCGAACTGCAGCGCGATTTCAGCCAGTTCGAAGCGGTCGCCGAGGCCGAGGAACGGCATTCGTTGCTGGGCCGCGCCGGCAAGATCAAATTGATGGGCTTTCTCAATCGCGGGCGCATGGGCTCCTATGCCGACGCATTGCGGCTTGCGCGCGAGACCGGCGGCCTGGCCGATACGGGGCTCGTACGGCGCTACAATTCGAAAGCCGGATTTGTGCTCAATGCAGAACAGCAGATCGACGATGATTTGGGCGCGTTCCTGCGGGCGAGCTTCAATGACGGCAGCAAGGAGGCGTACGAGTTCACCGAGATCAACAGATCGCTTGCTGCCGGTCTGTCGCTGAAGGGCAATAGATGGAGCAGAGCCGGCGACACGGTCGGCGCGGCGTTCGTCGTCGATGGATTGTCGCGTCCGGCGCGCGACTACTTCGCCGCCGGCGGTCTCGGCATTCTCATCGGCGACGGCAAGCTCCCCCACTATGGCAGAGAGAACGTGCTTGAAACATATTACAGCGCCGCCTTGTCCGATTGGCTGAGCCTCAGCGCCGATTACCAATTCATCGCCAATCCGGCCTACAATCGCGACCGTGGGCCGGTATCGCTGATCGCAGGGCGAGTGCATGCGCAGATCTGACCGCCGCTTCCAGACGAGGTAAGGCATGGAAACTGCTGCGTTGCTCGACGTCCAGCACGTGCGCCGTGCCTTTGCACGCTCCGGCGGCGAATTGCTCGTGCTCGATGACGTGAACCTGACTTTGAAGCAGGGGGAAATCGTCGGGCTGCTCGGCCGCTCGGGGTCGGGCAAGTCCACCCTGCTCAGAATCGTTTCGGGATTGTCGCCGGCAAGCGCAGGTTCGGTGTCATATCTTGGCCAGCCGGTGCAGGGGCCGGCGAACGGCATCGCCATGGTGTTCCAGAGCTTTGCGCTGTTTCCCTGGCTGACGGTGCTGGAGAATGTGCAGCTCGGTCTCGAGGCGCTCGGCCTGCCGCAGAAGGAAATCCGCGAGCGCGCGCTTGCTGCCATCGATCTCATCGGACTCGACGGTTACGAATCCGCTTATCCGCGCGAGCTTTCCGGCGGGATGCGGCAGCGCGTTGGGTTTGCGCGCGCGCTCGTCGTGCATCCCAACATTCTGTTGATGGACGAGCCGTTCTCCGCGCTCGATGTGCTGACGGCGGAGAATCTGCGCACCGATTTTCTCGATCTTTGGCAAGAGGGCCATCTTCCGATCAAGGGCGTCATCCTGGTCACGCACAACATCGAGGAAGCGGTGCTGATGTGCGACCGGGTGCTGCTGTTCTCGACCAATCCGGGCCGCATCGTCACCGAAATCAAGATCGATCTGCGCCAACCGCGCGACCGGCAGGACCCGGCCTTCATCTCGATCGTCGATCGCATTTATGTGGAGATGACGGCGAAACGCGCCGAAGCTCTGGCCCAGCGGCGCGAGCGGTTCCCGGGCAGCGGCATCGGCACGCTCCTGCCGCCGATTTCGGTCAATGCCATAGCCGGCTTGATCGAGGCCGTGTCGGCCCACCCCTACGATGGCCGTGCCGACCTGCCGGACCTGACAGCCGACCTCCAGATGGAAGTGGACGAGTTGTTCCCAGTCGCCGAGACCATGCAGATGCTGCGGCTCGCCGAAGTGGAAGGCGGCGACATCCGTCTCACGCACATGGGCAAGCGCTTCGCCGAAGAAGACAACAATGTGCGCAAGGAAATTTTCTCCCGCTCGCTGGTGAGCTACGTTCCTCTCGCCGCTCACATTCGCCGCGTGCTGGACGAGCGGGCGAGCCACACCGCACCGAAGAGCCGCTTCCTCGACGAACTGGAAGATTACATGACGGCGGACGCTGCAGAGGACACGTTGCGTGCAATCATCGCGTGGGGCCGCTTCGCCGAACTGTTCGCCTATGACGACGAATCGGCAATGTTCAGCCTGGACAATCCGCAATAGGCAGCCTGCTTTTCCGGGTTGATGGATTTTAGCGGGCGCTGTATCGTTTTCGAATGATGCTTCAATCAGAGAAGATCAATCAGATAGCGCAGAGTGCCGCGACCCAGAATCTTGGCGCGAAGGCCGTACGTCGCGCAACCAGCGAGCCCACAATTGATTCCAAGGGACACGACGCGCTGCGCATCACGATCGTTGTCGATCGCAAGGATTTCCCGCGATTTGCAGGAGACAGTATACTAAACACGCTCTATCAAATTCAGACGCGGCTTCTCGAACAAGGCGAAGAACGTCCGGCAATCATTGAATATGCGACGGATGAGGAATTGAAAGAAAGTGCCGACAGTAAATCCTGAGCATCTATTCGAACAGGCCGAACAGCTGTCATCATCTCAGCATGCAGGTCCGCCGAAGCAGGCGGATCTTAGGCGAGCGATTTCCGCAGCCTACTATGGCGTGTTCCACTTCATCATGACGGAAGCTGCAGATCGGTGGGTCGGCAAGACGAAACGCAACACGACCGAATACGGGCGTGTGTATCGGTCCGTGAATCACAAGGCTCTCTGGGATCTATGTGATGATCTGAAAAAGCCGACGCTGCCAACGAAATATAAAGCTCACGTGCCCACGACAGGTATCGGCCCGAACATCGCTGCATTCGCAGCCGCCGTTGTAGAGTTGCAGGAGAAACGTCACACTGCGGACTATGACCCATTGGCGAGAATCAAACTGTCAGATGCTCAATTGGCAGTCAAAGCGGCCCGCGCGGCCGTTCGGCGTTTCAAAAAGGCCAGCAAGAGCCGTCGCGTTGCGTTTCCCAGTCTTCTCGTTTTCCCGCCCAGGCGCTGACTAGGTCGCAGGTACAATCCGGCTCTCCAGCCGCGCCAGCAATTCCTCTTCGGAGAATCCGAGCGCTTCGAGGCGGCCGCCGCGAACGAACAGCGCAAGCCCGGCCAATGCAGCCGCCAGCAGAACGACGTCGCCTTGCGATTCCCGCGTCCGCGCAGTTTCGCCGGCCGCGGCGGAAAGAGCGGTCAGCGCCGCAATCAGCCGGCCGTTGAACAGCCGGCCGGCGTCGCTGCCGTTCGCCTCCGGCGCGACGGCGCCCCATGCTGCGGCCAACGTCTCGGTATTGGCGAGCAGTTCGACCGCGGTCGCCGCGGCGGCCGAAAAGCCCTTGCCGGTGGCATCGCGGCGCGAGGCATCACGCATCGCGTGGGCCAGCGCCGCGAGATCGTCCGCCGCCAGCGCCAGCATGAGTTCATCCTTGTCGCAGAAATAGACATAGAGCGCAGCCGGTGCGAAGCCGGCTTCCGCGGCGACGCTGCGCAGCGAGAGATTGCGCGCACCTTCGCGCGCCGCCACGCGCCGCGCGGCATCGAGAATGGCTTTCCTCGATGCCTCGCGCTGACGTGAGCGCCGCTCGAATCGCTGCAGACTGGCGCCTGCTCCCATGCGGACAAACTAATGCGATTCGGCGAGCGGATGCCTAGTGTTTCGGGCAGCTGGATTTGTCGACGTCGGAACGGCTGCAATAGGCGGTGGACATGGCGTTCCACTGATTCACGAGCCGCTCCTCGGAATCCACTGTCTGGTCATAGCCGTGACTTTGGGCGTCCATGTCGTCCTTCAGGCGCTTGATCTTGTCGGCATCCTTCGTGGGATCCTTGCCCTGCAGCTGCAGCTTGTCCTGATCCTGCAGGCTTGCCAGACAGGCCCGATAGGTTTTCAGATCCCGCTGCCAATTCTTGATGTCCTCGAAGGCGTCATGCTTGGTGCTTGCCGCTGTGGCAGCCGGCTGCTTGAGCATATCGGCTGCCGAGGGCAACGCCGGCGCGATGGGCATGCTGCCGCAGGAATCGACTGCGAGTGCCGGTACCGCAGACGCACCCAACAGCAATCCAGCCACAATTCCCGCGCGAACCAGCATGCCACCAACTCCCTTGCTTTGTGCCGGCGCGGATAGAAGCACATCTGCCGCGCCGAAACCAAGGGCGGTGCGGCCTTCAGACCTCGGCCGCGTAAGGTGGCGCGGGATCGTACTCCATCGCATGCTGCACGAGCCGCGCCGTCGCCGCATCGTGTAGTTGGCCTGTGAGCCACAGGGCCATGTCGATCCCGGCGGACACACCGGCTGCCGTCACCACATTGCCGTCCCGGACATAGCGAACGTGCTCGAGAACTTCGGCCGCCTCGCCGCGGGCCCGCAGTTGCTCTATGAAGCCCCAATGGGTGGTGACACGCTTGCCTTTGGCGGGGCCGGCCGCGGTGAGCAACAGCGCCCCGGTACACACGCTTGTGATCCACTGACAGCGCGCCGATACGGCGGCAATCCATGCGAGCAGCGCTTCGTTCTTCACTTCGCGGCGCGTGCCCATGCCGCCGGGGATCAGCAGCACATCGAGGGCTTCGCATTGCGCCGTGGTGCTATCCGGCAGCACCCCCATGCCCTTGGCGCAGCGGACGGGATCGGCACGCTCCGCGATCAGCTTCACATCGTTCGGCCGTTCCTCGCCCTGCCTCGCGAGAACCTCGTTGATCATGGTGAACACCTCCCACGGACCGACGAAGTCCAGTTCCTCGGCGTCGTCGAAGATGAGGATTCCGATGCGGCTCATGGCGTCTCCCTCTTGCGAAGCGCCACCGCATAGCCGGCGACCGGCTCACCGGCTTCATGGCGCGGGACGCACTCTAACAGCCCCGCAACCTCAAAGCCCGCGCGCTCCGCTTCTGCCCGCAAGTACGATTCCGCATGGCGCCACCGCCGCTTTGGCCCCAGCGCGAAGCCATCGGCATCGTGCCGTTCGGTTGTGAACAGAAACATTCCGTTCGGCTTCAGCGCGCGGTGCGCCTGCGCAAAGGCGCGCGACAGATCGCCGAGGTAGACCAGCGTGTCGGCACAGATCACCAGGTCGTAGGCGTCGCGACCAACCTCTACCGTCTCGATGTCGCCAGCCAGCAGGTTGCGGTAGAGGCCGCGCGCTTTCGCTTGCGCCAGCATCGCCGGGCTGAGGTCGACTCCGTCGAGGTGCTTCGCCAGATCGGCTAAGGCTGCTCCCGACAGTCCGGTGCCGCAACCGAGATCAAGGATGGTCAGCGAACGCTCCGGTACGGCGACCAACACGGCTCCCGCAAGCCGGCGCAGGATTTGCGGCGCTGTGTAGCCGAGCTGCCCCAGCATGCGCGAATCGTAGTCGGCAGAAAATTGGTCGAACAGGTGCTGCACATAATTGGCATTCGCTCGTGGCGCCGAACGCATCGCCTTTGCTTCCGCAATTCTGCCGGGCAATTCCGCCGGCGCATCTTCGGCAGATAGTTCGTCGAACTCCTCCAGCGCCTTCTCCGGCTCGCCGGCTTGCAGCCATGCGAGTCCCAACTGACATCGCGCCTCGACATTGTCGGCATCAAGCCGCAAGGCCCGCTGGATTTCGGCGATCGCCGGCGGCAGCGCATCGGCCGCCATCAACGCGCGGCCGAGCGCAAGGACGGCAATCGATATATTTGGGTAAAGCGATGCCGCATCGCGGGCCGCATCCACAGCGGGTCTCGACTCGCCGGCTGCGACCAACGCGTCCACCAGCGCGACGCGTGCCAGCAGCCCGCCGCGGCCGGAATCGATCAATGATTGCAGCAGCAACGCTGCTTCGGCGGCTCTGCCCTGCTCGATCAACTCGCGCGAGCGGCCGACCGGATCGTCAGGCAGCAAGCGTGCATTTGCCATTGTTGAGCACGATGACATCCCGCTCCTTCAACTTGGAGCGGAACGACACGACCGATCCGTCCACCCACATTTCGGTCACGATGGTTTCGCCGGGGAACACAGGCGCGGAGAAGCGCGCATCGAAGCTGCTGATCTTCGCCGGGTCGTAATCGCACACGCTGGTGAGCACGGACCGGCAGGCGGTGCCGTAGGTGCAAAGGCCATGCAGAATGGGACGCGGGAACCCGGCCATCTTGGCGAAATTCGGGTCGCGATGCAGCGGATTGCGATCCCCCGACAACGCGTACAGCAACGCCTGATCGGGCCGTGTGTCGGCCTGATGGATGTGGTCAGGCGCGCGGGCAGGGAGCGCATGAGGTTCCGGGGCACCCTCGCTCGGCCCGCCGAACCCGCCGTCGCCCCGCGCCACGATCGTGGCCACCAGCGTGCACAGCTTCTGGTGTGACTTCGGATCACGAATTTCGCGCTCGACGAGAATGATCGCGCCCTTGGGCCCTTTGTCGAACACGCCCGCCACGCGCTCGTCGAACACCACGTCGCCTTCAGGCGGCAGCGGCTTGTGCAAGGTGAGCCGCTGCTCGCCATGCACCACCAGCATGAAGTTGATGCCCGACCGGCCCAGGACGGAGGAGCGGCCCCAGCCGATCACGGTCGCCATGGTGGGCATGGCTTTGAGGCCATTCTCGTAGACGAACGGCAACTCCTGCACATTCAGCGGATCGCGGCCGAAGCCGATCCCGAGAGCGTACAGCATGGTGTCGCGGTCGCCGTAGGAGACCGCCTGCCCCTCCGACTTCGCCTGCATCAGCTCTTCGTAGTTGATGGGCATGTTGTCCTCAGATCGTTTGCTTGGATTCGGCGCGGGCGACGCCCCTGAACAGGACATCCAACCTCTCATCGATCTTCGCCATGACGTCTTGCGAGCAAGTGCCGGCTTGTCGCGCGCTCCTCGCCTTCCAGTCAATGACTCTGACCTGGTCCACGAGCACCGCGCCTCTTACGGTTGCCGTTTCCGGCAGCGATACGACAAACGGCCAATCGCGAACGCGGCTGGAGATCGGGCACACCACGATGGTCGACGAATGCTCGTTGTAAATCGAATTGGAGACAACCACAGCGGGGCGAAATCCGCCCTGCTCGTGTCCCTTGCGTGGATCGAAATTCAGCCGGAGGATTTCTCCGCGCTTCGGAACGCCGTCCTTCACCAGAATTCCTTGCCGCGCGGCGGTCCCCAATCGATGAACTCCGGCTGATTTTCCGGCGTCATTTTGTCGAGCAGGTCCTCGATCCTGAGCGGGCGACGGCCCTTCACAAACGTGATCTTTCCGGGTGCTACCGAAAGCGAGAGGGAGTCGCCGGGTTCGATTCCCGCCCGAGCGGCGGCGTCACGGGGAATCCGCACCGCCAGGCTGTTGCCCCACTTGCATGCCTTTTGTGCCATTGGACGCGCTCCGTATCTACAGTGAATATACACATGAGGGATTGCGGAGGCAACGGGCTCTCGCCAGTGTATTCACGGTCCGAAGGGAACTCACAATGGCCTATCGCTGCTTCGATCTCGACGTTGCCGACAATATCGCGCACCTGACGCTCAAGCGTGGCGACGAACTCAATACCATGGTTCCGGAGTTCTGGCGCGAGCTGCCGGAGATCGTGCGCGACATCGATGCGAACGCAAAGGCGCGGGTGATCGTCATCTCGTCAACCGGCAAGCACTTCTCCGCCGGCATGGATTTATCCGTGTTCACCAGCGGGCAGTCGGTCGGCACCGGTGCGGCAGGCTCCAAGGACGAGCGCGGGCGGGTGCGGGCGAACCTTCGGCAGGCGGTTCTCGACATCCAGGAATCCTTCAACGTGCTCGATCGTGCGCGCATGCCTGTGCTGGCCGCAATCCAGGGCGGCTGTGTCGGCGGCGCGGTCGACATGACGAGCGCCTGCGATTGCCGCTATGCCACCGAGGACGCGTTTTTCGTCATCCAGGAGATCAATCTGGGAATGACGGCGGATGTCGGCACCTTCCCGCGCCTGTGTCACCTGATGCCGCAAGGAATGCTCCGCGAGCTTGCCTATTCCGGCCGCAGGCTTCCGGCGCAGCGTGCGCTGGAACTCGGTCTCGTGAACGCAGTGTTCGCGACGCAGGAGGCCATGATGGAGCACGTCATTGGCGTGGCGCGCGAGATCGCGGAGAAGTCGCCGCTCGCCGTCCATGGCTCCAAGGTGATGATCAACTACGCGCGCGATCATTCGATCGCCGACGGGCTCGACTACATCGCGACGTGGCAGGCGGGCATGTACCACCCGCAAACCGACATGCGCGAATCCTTCATGGCGAAGCAGGAGAAGCGCAGGCCGGAATTCGCCGACCTGCTACCTCTACGAAAGGTCTTGGAAGCGTAGGTATCCTAACCGTTACCTGCGCCACTGTCGCCGGAAGACGTTTCTTCCGTTGACGCAACGGCGGCCTGCATCGGAGCCGCTGTCCTGGTCGCCGGACGGCGCTTGCGCGCGGCCGGGCGCTTTGCGGCGGCTTTGCGTTTCGCACCGCCACGCTTCGCACCGCCACGTTTTGCACCGCCACGCTTCGCAGCAGTCCGGCGTCCACCCTTTTTCGCGGCAGCCTTTTTCTTCTTCGACGCACCCCTTCTCGCGCCGGCAGCTTTCCGCTTCCCGGCAGAGGCCTTCGACTTCTTCTTCGATTTGCGTGCGGCCATTGAATCTCCCCTTGGATTCGTGAGGCGCTCATTCAATCACAGTTGCGCGCGTGATGAAACAGCCGCGGGCACGGCTGCGCGCGCTTCTGCAGCAACGGCAGCGGTTATTGGGCCGTTGCAGCCGTCAGGTCTTGTCGCCGGAGCCACCGACCATTTCGGTTACGGCTTCCGGAATCGCACCGACCACGCGTCCGGCGCTCGCCGCCACATCGGCTGCCGCGTTGACGACAGCCTTCGCCGCGCGCGATGCCGATGCCGATACGCGGTTGCGGGCCTTTTTGGCACCGCGTTTGACCGCCTTGGCTTTCGCCGCGACCTTGCGCTTCGCCCCGCCGGCCTTGCGTTTCGCCCCGCCGCGCTTCGTTGCCACACGACGCACAGCTTTCTTCGCAGCGGACTTTCTCCGCTTCGCTACGCCCCGTTTCGCGCCGGCGGCTTTCCTCTTTCCGGCAGAAGCTTTCGATTTCTTCTTGGACTTGCGCGCGGCCATTTCACCGTCCCCCTTGATTCTCGAGGGCGTCATTCAATCACGAATGGCTGCGGTGCGATACGGCCGCGATGCTATTGCGCGGCTTCATGCCGAGGCAGCATTACGGCCGGGCCGTCGCTCCACATCTGCGTGAGCGGCACACCGTGCTTCTCGATCGTCGTCATGGCGTGGGCATAGCCCTCGGCGATGGCGCGGTCGAATTTTTTCCAGTCGCGCAGGCCCACATCCTCCAGTGGCGGCTCGAACAGCAAATCCGCCTGTTCGCGCACCAGGCGGCGCTGGGCCTCCGATCCCACCGTGCCGGATCGCATCAGGATGGAGACGATGGATGGCGTGCCCTTCATCCGTTCCCAAAGCAGCCACCAGATCGGCCGCTCGCCATAGCGGTCGTCGGTGGCACGCAGGTCGAGTTCGCCGGTGACGTCGGAGGCGATGATCGGCCCTCCCGCCTGCTGTTTCATGACATCCACCGGCAAATTGTTCATCACGCCGCCATCCACCAGCAGATGCCCATGGTGGGTGACGGGCGGGAGAATCCCCGGCAGCGCGACGCTGGCGCGCAGCGCTCGCCACAGCGTGCCCTCGCGATGGACGTGAATGCGGCCGGTCGTCAGGTCCGAAGAAACGCAGAAGAACGGCTTCGGCAGCTCCTCGATGCGGGATTTTCCGAAATGCTCCTGCAGGAGGCCGGAGACCTTCTTGCCGCGGACCAGCGCGATCAGCGGCAAGGTAAAATCGGAGAGCGGATTTGTTTCGACGAAGGCCGCGCGCATCCGCTCCGTCAGTTCCTCGACGCTCCATTCCAGCGCGAGCCCGGCTGCAATGATGGCACCCATGCTGGTGCCACCCAGATGATCGAACGGCACTCCGGCTTCGGAGAGCGCCTTGATGACGCCGATATGGGCAAAGCCACGGGCGCCACCGCCTGCCAACACCAGCCCGACCGCTCGGCCGGCAATGAACCGCGCGAGCCTGCGGATGTCCTCGGGGCGGCCATTGCGGATGTGATGGTGCGATTCGAAAAGTCCGCTGCGCAGCGCGAAATGTTCGGGCAATTCTTCCGGCCGGCCTTCCGGGTGCAGCAGCAGCAGCTCCGGCAGGCCGG
>DASYBT010000098.1:0-17628 GCA_036500585.1 Rhizomicrobium sp. | reverse complement strand
ATTCTGTCCGGGTTAGAACTGAAGCATAAATATGCACCCTCCCCTTGAGGGAGGGTGCATATTTGCGAGCGCCCGCGAAGCAAATTTCGGGGAGGGGTGATGCTGCATCGCCAATACCCCTCCCCGCAAAACCCTGCGCTGCGCTTCGGGTTTTTCGACCCTCCCTCAAGGGGAGGGTATTAGATTTGATTCCGCTTGATCCAACTTTTCTAAGCTGCCGTCAACTTTACCGGAAGGTATTCGTAGCCCTTGACGAAGCTGGAGAGGACGCGCCGCGGTTCGCCCATCACTTCGATGTTCGAGAACCGCTTCATGATCTCTTCCCAGATGATCTTGAGCTGTAGTTCCGCCAACCGATTGCCGACACAACGGTGAATGCCGAATCCGAACGACAGATGCCGCCGCACATTCGCACGCTCGATGATGAAATCATTCGGCCGCTCGATCACCTCCTCGTCGCGATTGCCGGAGACGTACCACATGATCACCTTGTCGCCGGCGCGGATCGCCTTGCCGCCGAATTCGAAATCCTGCTTCGCCTTGCGCCGCATGTGCGCGAGCGGCGTCTGCCAGCGGATGGTTTCGCACACCATGCCGGGGATCAGCGACGGATCGGCGCGCAGCCTGTCGTACTGTTCGGGGAATTCGTTGAGCGCCACGACGCTGCCAGTGATGGTGTTGCGCGTCGTGTCGTTGCCGCCGACGATCAGCAGAATGAGATTGCCGAGGAATTCCATGCGATCCATGTTCCTGGTGGATTCGCCATGCGCCAACATGGAGATGAGATCGCCTTTCGGCGGCGCGTTCACCCGTTCGTTCCACAGCCGCAGGAAATAATCGGCGCACTCATAGAGTTCCGCGCGGCGCTCCTGATCGGCAGCTTCGGGGCTTGAGAACAACCCGCTGTTCGGCGACGCGGTCGCGACATCCGACCAGCGCGTCAGCTTGCGCCGGTCCTCCCACGGAAAATCGAACAGGGTGGCTAAGGTCATGGTGGTGAGCTCGATGGACACCTTGTCGACCCAGTCGAACGTCTCGCCCACCGGCAGGCTGTCAAGAATTTTCGCGGCGCGTTCGCGAATCACCGGTTCGAGCTGATCGAGATTGGGCCCGGCGACGATCGGACTCACCACCTTGCGCTGCTGATCGTGCCGCGGCGGATCCATGGCGATGAACATCGGCAGGGTGAAGTCTTCCTTCGGCTCGGCGATGGTGATCGCCGGCTTCGACGAGAACACCGCGTGGTTGGTGTCGATGGCCATCACGTCGTTGTACCGGGTGATCGACCAGTAGGGGCCGAACTCGTGCTCCGGCTGGTAATGAACCGGCGCCTCTTTCCGCAGCCGCTCGAAGTACGGCCACATCGTATCGTCACGGAAGAGGTACGGATTGGCGACGTTCACCTCTTCGATCGGGATCGACCAGGCATGCTCGCGCGCGGCGGCGCGCTTGTCGGTGATTTCGCGGTCCATGAGCCCCACCGGCTAGGCGCCGGCCTTCCAAGCAATTGCGTCGGGCGAAGTCTAGCGCCGCCGGAAGCGCGGGGGAACCGCTTGCAGGCCGGGCGCGGCGCGGCTATGCCATCCGGCAGGATGAGCGACCCCGACCATGAGCACCGACAAGAAATCCCGGCCCAAGGCACGGCTGCCGCGCGGATTCCGCGACCGGGGCGCGGCCGAGATCGCGGCCGAGCGGCGGATGCTGGAGAAAATTCGCGGGGTCTATGAATCCTACGGCTTCGAGCCGCTCGAAACGCCGGCCTTCGAATACACCGACGCACTCGGCAAATTCCTGCCCGATCTCGACCGCCCCAACGAAGGCGTGTTCAGCCTCAAGGACGACGACGAGCAGTGGCTGTCGCTGCGCTACGATCTGACGGCGCCGCTCGCCCGTTATGTGGCCGAGAATTTCCAGAATCTGCCCAAGCCGTTCCGCCGCTATCAGGTGGGCCAGGTTTGGCGCAACGAGAAGCCGGGGCCGGGGCGCTATCGCGAGTTCACCCAGTTCGATGCCGATACGGTCGGCTCGCCCTCGCCCGCCGCCGACGCCGAACTGCTGATGATGGTGTGCGACGCGCTGGAAGCCGTCGGCCTCAACCGCGGCGACTACGTGGTGAAATTCAACACGCGGAAACTACTCGACGGCGTCTTGGAAAGAGCGGGAATTGAATACGCAAAACGCGTCATGGTGCTTCGTGCGATTGACAAGTTAGATCGGCTCGGCCCTGCAGGTGTTCGCGAATTGCTGGCATTGGGCCGCAAAGATGAGTCGGGAGACTTCACCAAAGGCGCGGGTTTAGATGCCGACCAGATTGCACTCGTCCTGGATTTCGCTCGGATCGGAAACTCCAAACCCAACGAACGATATGATGAATTGATTCAGTTCGCGCAGCGTCTCGGCAATGAGACAGCCGAAGCTGGGAAAGAACAAGTTCGCGCGATATCGGAAATTGTGTCCGACTCCAGGTATGAAGTTGATCGCATTCAGATCGACACCAGCATCATCCGCGGGCTGGAATACTACACCGGACCGGTGTTTGAGGCGCAGCTCACGTTTCCGGTGCAGAACGACGCCAGTGAGGAGATCGTGTTCGGCTCGGTCGCCGGCGGCGGACGCTACGACGATCTCGTCGCGCGCTTCACCGGCCAGCAGGTTCCGGCCACCGGAATCTCCATCGGCGTGAGCCGGCTGATGTCGGCGCTCACAGCGCGCGGACTCTCCGGCGACATCAAGCCTTTGATTGTGGTGCTGTCGATGGACGATGCGGCGCGCAGCTTTGCAACCGCCAAGGAGCTGCGCGATGCCGGGTTCCGGGCCGAAGCTTATGTCGGCAACAAGAAATTCGGTGACCAGCTGAAATATGCCGACAAACGCGGCGCCGCCGTCGCCATCATCGAAGGCGCGGACGAGCGCGCGGCGGGCAACGTCACCTTAAAGGATTTGGAGCGCGGCGCCGAGCTTTCGAAATCCATCGAAAGCCGCGCCGAATGGCTGGGCGAGCGCCAGGCGCAGGTGACGGTGGCGCGGGATCAACTCGTCGCCGAAGTCGCGCGCATGTTGGGCGTGCAAGGTCGCTAGAAAATGACTTCCCTTCCAAGCCGCTCCAATTCTCCCCCTCCCCTTGCGGGAGGGGGCAAATTCGAGCGCGATAGCGTGAGAATTTGGGGGAGGGGTACGCCGACCAGTCCCCTCCCCCACGTCGCTTCGCTCCGTGCCCCCTCCCGCAAGGGGAGGGGGAAAGCAAACTGATGCCCGCGTTTCCCAATTACGACGCATCGCGGCTTGCTGAGCTGGACGAGCAGTGGGATGCAATCCTGCAGGTGTTCGGCGGCGCAGGATACCAACTCGCCGAGCCGTCGGTGCTGCAGCCGGCAGACATTTTCCTCGAACGATCCGGCGAGGAAATCCGCCATCGCACCTTCGCGTTCAGCGATCCCTCCGGCAACGAATTGTGCCTGCGCCCCGACATCACCATCCCGCTCTGCCGCATGCATGTGGCGAGCGCCGCAAAGTATCCCGCGCGGCTTTGCTACAACGGGCTGGTATTTCGTCATCAGCCGGCAGAACCGGAGCGGCCGACGCAATTCTACCAGGCGGGCGCGGAGTTGCTCGGGCTGGAAGATCGCGCGAGCGCCGAAGACGAAATCCTTTCGCTCGCCATCGGCGCGTTGCGCGCCGCCGGCCTCGACGATTTCACCTTGAAGCTGGGCGACCTGTCGCTGTTTTCCGCTTTCGTCGATGCGCTGGAAATTCCGCCGCAGTGGCGCAGCCGCCTGAAGCGGCATTTCTGGCGCGCCGACTATTTCGATGCGCTTCTGCATAACAGCGCGCGCCGCAAGCCGTCCGACGCACAGCGATTGCTTGCGCATCTCGGAACCCTGGAGCCCGCCGAAGCGCGCTCCGCATTCGAGGGGCTGCTCGACCTGCAAGGGGCAGTCGTGCAGGTCGGCCGCACGCGCGAGGAAATCATCGATCGGCTGATCGAACAGGCCGCCGATGCCGCGGCGCTGACGCTCGATTCGAGGATCGCATCGTCCATCCAGTGGCTGCTCGAGATTGCCGGTCCGGCGAACGAGTCGCTGGCGAAAATCCGTACACTGACGAAATCGGCCCGGGTGCCGCTTGATGCGCCGCTTGCCGCGATGGAGCGGCGGCTTGAAGTTCTCGACGATCTCGGTGTCGACGCCAACCGCGTCGGTTTCGCCGCGCGCTTCGGCCGCAACATGGAATACTACACCGGCTTCGTGTTCGAGCTGTGGTCGCGCGATGCGGAAGGCCCGGTACAGATCGCCGGTGGCGGCCGCTATGACTCCTTGCTGGAGCAGCTCGGCGCCCCGCGCGCCGTTCCGGCCATCGGCGTCGCCATCCGTACCGAGCGCCTGCTGGCAGCGCGGCGTGCCCAAGGAACGCCGCGATGACCGCGCTCACCCTCGCCGTGCCTTCGAAGGGGCGCCTGCAAGAACAGGTGCTGGCCTATTTCGCGGATGCAGGTCTGCCGATCGAGAAATCCGCCGGCGATCGCGGCTATCGCGCCACAATCGGCGGGATGCCGGATGTCGATGTGATGTTGCTGTCGGCGTCGGAAATCGCCGCGGCGCTGCTGCAGGGCGATGTCCATCTCGGAATCACCGGCGAGGACCTCATCCGCGAAAGCACGCCGTCGCTGGATGGCAACATCGCGCTGGTAAAGCCGCTCGGGTTCGGATTCGCCGACGTCGTGGTGGCGGTGCCGCAAGCGTGGATCGATGTTTCGACCATGGCCGATCTCGACGATGTGTGCGCGGCATTCTACCAGCGCCACCGCCGCCGCCTTCGCATCGCCACCAAGTATGTCTCGCTCACGCGTGCGTTCTTCACCAAAGCCGGCATCTGGGATTACCGCATCGTCGAGAGCGTTGGCGCGACCGAAGGCGCACCCGCCGCCGGCGCGGCCGAAGCCATCGTGGATATCACCACGACCGGCGCCACGTTGGCAGCCAACACACTGAAGACGGTAGAGGACGGCGTGATCCTGAAGAGCCAGGCGCAACTCGCCGCAAGTCTTCGCGCCAACTGGAGTTCAGATGCGGTCTCCATCGCCAAGGGATTGCTCGCCCGGCTGGCAGCGCGCGAGCGGGCGAAGACCTCCCTAATTCTGCGCGCGCATCTGAGCAATGGGGAGGAGTTGGCCGAAGGGGTCGCAGGCCTCTCTCTGTTGTCGGCCCCCGCAAAGGCAGATGGCGAGTTCTCGTTCGTTTGCGGCAAGCCGCAGCTGATGCAAGCCGTCGCCGCCTTGCGCAAGCATGCGAAGTCGGGCGTCATTACAGCTGAGGCAACCGACTACATCTTCGAAACGAGTGATCCGCTAGTCGCGGCGTTTGAGAAGGCGATCAGGCGCTGATGGCGCGTGCCAGCCGGACGGCATCGTCGTCGGAATGATAGATGCCGACGCCGATGCGCAGCCGGTCGCCGCGGTAGTCCACGATGATGTTCTGCGCGGCCAACTGCGCGGTAATCTCTGCGGCCTTACTCGTGCGGAACGCCAGGAACCGTCCGCGCTGCGCCTCGTCCGGCACCAGCAGATCGCGCGACGAAATCGGCGCGGGCCAGCGATCCAGTTCGTGCAGGAATGCCCGCTCGATGCTTCTGACCTGCTCCAGCATCATCGCGACGGAAAGATTTTCACGTTGCAGCCAGTCCTGCACCGCATTGAAGCGATAGAGCGCCGATACGTCGAACGTCGCGCCGAGAAAGCGGCTGCCGTCCTTCGCATAGCCGACACCCCCGCCGCCGCCTTCGAGCGCCGCGAAACCCGCATACCAGCCGGTGTCGCGCGGCCGCGGACCGTAGCCCGGCGGGCAATGCAGGAAGCAGGCGCCCTCGCCCGCCATCGCATATTTGTAGCCGCCGGCGAGATAGAACGCGCGATTTGCTATCGAACCGAGGTCGCGCGGCACCGCCATGAAGCCGTGATAGCCGTCAATGACGATGAAGGATTCCGGATCGCGCACGGCGTGGACGATCGCGGCGAGATCGGCGTTCCGGAATCCGGAATCAAAGAACACTTCGCTGACGAAGACCAAATCGAATTCGCCCCGCGACGCCGCGTCCGCGAACCGCTCGGCAAAGCTGTCGAATGGCTCAGCGGCAATGCGGGTGACCGCAGCGAGCCCATCCTCCTCTAGCCGCGCGATTTGGCGCGAGAAGCTGTGGAATTCGGAAGCCGTGGTGAGGATGCGGGCCGGCCGCCCCACCGGAAGGCACGACAGAATCCGCAGCACGAACGAATGCGTGTTGGGCCCGAAGGCAATCGTCGAAGGCTCGGGCAGATTCAATTGCCGCGCGATGTGCCGCTGGGCCGCCGGGATCACCTCCGCGAAAATGTAATCCCATTTGTGGTCGAGCAGCCGCGCCGCATCCCGCCATGCCGCCTCCTGCGCGGCCACTGTCACATCGGGCCACGGATGATGGCTGTGCGCGGCGCAATGGAGCGGCGCACCTTCGCGGCCGACGCTCAAGCGAAATCCGTTCATTGCGGCGACACCGGCCCTGCCTTGATGTCGGGATCGTTCAGGTGCTCGGCCTTCCAGCGCATGGCCATGGTGATACGGCTGCGCCCCGATGGATGGTCGTAGAACACGAACTCCTCGAGCGGGCTCGGATCGAGCTTGCGGTATTCGCTCAGCTTGAGGGTGACGGTCGCAAAGCCGTCCGGCTGCCGCGCGGTATTGAGGCCGAAGATGTCGGCCTGCCGTTCTGTCGTCCGCGTGATCGTGTTCAGCACCGGCGTCATGACTAGCAGGAAGAAGACGAAGAGTGCCCAGATCACGGGCAATCCTGCCGGGTCGTCGATGCTTCGCACCTCCCAATTGCCGCCGAAAATTCCCGTGAGAAAACGGAAGCCCCAATTCACGAAGGCGAAGCCGACCAGGAAAACGATTCCCACCCAGGTCAAACCGATGGCGATGTGATCCAGCACGTAATGGCCCATCTCGTGACCCAGCACCGCGTAGATCTCCCGCGGCGTGGCGCGATTTATCAGATTGTCCGTCATGGAAATCTGCGTGGTGCCAAGGAAGCCGGACACGTTCGCCGAAATGCGCTTCGATTGCCGCGAGGCGTTGAACTCGTACACATTCGTTGCAGGAATCCCGTTGGCGCGCGCCATCGAAAGGATTTCCGCCTTCACCGGACCTTCCTTGAGCGGATAATAGTGATTGAAGACCGGCGCGATAAACACCGGCTCGATGACCACGAGAACAACGGCGAAAACCATGGTGACGAGCCAGCCCCATATCCACCAGCTTCGGCCCGTGCCGCGGATGGCGGCGTAAATCAGGGTGAGGACCACCGTCCCGGCAATGAGCGTCAAGCCGAAACCCTTGGCGAAATCGCCGAGCCACTGCAGGAAGCTCATGTTGGACAGACCGTAGGCGTGCTCGCGAACGAAGTTCTCGTAAACGGTCAGGGGGAATGTCGCCACGGTGGTGATGACGAGGAACATGAGGACATAAATCGGCACCTGCCAGAAGCGCGAACGCGTGAAGCCTTGCGCCGTGTTCCGCATCCACGCCGAGATGCGCAGCCACAGCAACAGCGCCGCGACGATGATGGCGTAAACGGCATCGACCAGCGGCAGCCATTCGGCCTGGCCTTCGAAATAGGCATCGGATCGTTTGCGTGCTTCACCGCTGACCGTGGCGAGGTACGCGTTCACCGCTTTGTTCGCATCGAACGACACCGGCGCCGCCTTGGCGGCCGGACCGATGGGCGGAAGCTTCTGAACCTGGACGGTTGCCGTTGGCGCCCGGTCCGGCGCCGCGATCGCAGACCCGGCCGACATCGCAAACAACGCCAACAATGCAGCAATGATGAAACGTATCCGCATGACTCTCCCCAGCCTTGAGCGGCCGGACCCTAGCAGACGAAGGCGCGGTTGCGAAAAGTTCTCATACCCGCAGAAGCTCGCGGTAGACCGCAAGCGTTTCGGCGCACATCCGGTCGCGCGAAAAATGAGCGCGGATGTAGATCCGTGCCTCTTCGCCCATTTCCGCGCGCGCGCTGGGACTCATCTCCATCACAGCGCCGATAGCCTTTGCCAGCGCCGCCGCATCGCGGGGCCGGACCAGTTGACCGGACACACCGGGCAGGATCGTCTCGCGCGCGCCGCCGTGATCGGTCGCGATCATCGGCCTGGCCATCGCGCCGGCCTCGGCAGCCACCCGCCCGAACGCTTCCGGCTCAATGGACGCAGAGACAACAACGTCGCTTGCAAGGTAGGCAGCGGGCATGTCTGTGGCGTGGCCCACGATCAAGGCGACCTTGTCGAGGTTCGCTGCTGCAATTGCCGCGCGCAGTTCCTGCACATAGGCGTCGCGGCCCTGCGCGTCCCCCATCAGCACGGCACGAACATTGTGGAGAGAGCCCGGCGGCATCTGCGCCAGCGCTGCGAGGAGGACGAGTTGCCCTTTCCATCGCGTGAGCCGGCCCGGCAACAGGACGACGAAATCGGCCGGGCCCGTTCCCCATTGGCGTCGCATCGATTCCGTTCGCTTGGGATCAACCCGCGCGGTATCGAATTCCATCAGATCGACACCGCGGGGGATGACGCGAATGAGATTTCGCGCCACGCCATGCTCCCGCACGATGTGATCGGCCGTCCATTGCGAATTGGCTATAACGCGGTCGCCCCTCACCATCACGGAATTGTAGAACCGCTTCAGCGCGTTCGAGGCGTTGTAGATTCCATGATAGGTGGTGACGAGTGGCACTTTCGCAAGCCGCGCCGCCATCAGCGCACTCCAGGCCGGCGCACGCGAACGCGCATGAACAAGCTGCACATTCTCGCGTCGCACGAGTTCGGCAAGACGAAGGCCATTGGCAAGCAGCGTGTGCGGCGCCTTCGCATTCATCGGCAGACGGATGAGTTCGCCCCCGGCGGCCGCAAGCTGCGGCTCCAGCCGTCCGCCCTCGCTAGCGACGAGCGAGCGGAATGCGGCCTCCGCAATGGCCTTGGCCATGTCGATGGTGCTGCGCTCGGCGCCGCCGGCATCGAGCTGCGGCACGATTTGCAGAATGGCCGGTTTGTCTTTGCTTGAGTTCACGACGGCGATGGCCGAAAAGCAGGCGGCCGGACCATCGCCGATTTCCGCGCCAGCCGGAAGTGCTGCCTGAAAGTGTTTGTCCATGCCGATTGGCTTGTTGATTGCAGGTGCTGTAGCCGCGTCGGTGAACCGCGGTCTTCCATCGGAGCTCGACTCAGCGAAACTCTCCGGCGCCAACCGCTATGAGCGCTGCGTTCAACTCGTCCAGCGCAGCCCGCAAGACGCGCTCGACGCTGCAAACCAATGGCAGGGCCAAGGGGGCGACGGTGCGTCGTCGCATTGCGCCGCGCTGGCGCTGGTATCCCTCGGCCGGTACGCGGAATCGGCGCGAGCGCTAGACCGGCTGGGGCACGAGAATTTCGGCAATGCGGCGGAGCGCGCCACGATCTTCGATCAGGCCGGCAACGCCTGGCTGCTGGCGGGCCGCGGCGGTGACGCAATGGAGTCATTTTCGTCTGCGCTCGCATTGTCGCCGAACGATGCCGATCTGCTCGCGGATCGCGCGCGCGCCGCAGCCATGCTGGGGGATTGGCGAGCAGCGGATAATGATCTGACCGCGGCGCTGGCGCACGACGGCAACCGCGCAGATCTTCTTGTGCTGCGCGCCTCGGCACGTCGCGCACTGGGCCGCGCGGCCGATGCCGCGAAGGATCTCGACCAGGCGCTGCACATCGTGCCGGACTATCCCGACGCGCTGGTCGAACGTGGATCGCTTCGCCTGGAGACGGGTGACGCGAACGGCGCGCGGGCCGATTGGCAGGCGGCCATTGCGCGCGCGCCGAACAGCCCCGCCGGCCGGGCGGCGCAGCAGCACCTCAGCGAGCTCGCGCCGGCAAAAGCGCAATAGCGGGATCACCCTCTCATGCAACCCTGCCCTTGAGGGAGGGGCGAAATTCGCGAGTGCAATGAAGTGAATTTCGGGGAGGGGTCGATGCCAATGCTGAAAAGACAACCCCTCCCCGAAAAATCCTTCGCTTCGCTTCAGATTTTTCGACCCTGCCTCAAGGGGAGGGCACGTTCTTGGTTGGATCAATTACCCTGTCGGCTCCATTCCCTGATCACGTCTTCGTCCACTTCAGCATCACGATGAACCCTCGCCTTTTGATCGAATTCATCCGTATCGAGCAGCCGCGACAATGCCCACGCCGCCATCGCACGAACCAGCGGCGACGGATCTCGAAGCAAGTCCTCCGCGGTCGAAGCCAAGGACCTGTCGCCCGAATTGCCGATGGCGATCAGAACATTGCGGACGAACCGGTCGCGGCCGATGCGCTTGATGGGCGAGCCGCGGAACAGTGTGCGAAAGTCCGCATCGGTGAGGCGTGCGAGATCGGCAAGCCGCGGCTGCGCCAGCTCGGCGCGCGCATGGAACCGTGCCTCGCGCGCCACGGAGGCAAACTTGTTCCACGGGCAAACCACAAGGCAATCGTCGCAGCCATAGATACGATTGCCCATCCCCTCGCGGAATTCGCGGGCGATATGGCCCTTGTGCTCGATCGTCAGGTACGAAATGCAGCGCCGCGCATCGATTTGGTATGGCGCGGTGAATGCGTTCGTGGGGCATACGTCAAGACAGCGCGTGCATCCGCCGCAGTGATCGGTCTCCGGCTCGTCGGGTGAAATCTCCAGCGTCGTGAAGATCGAGCCGAGAAACAGCCATGAGCCGTACAATCGCGACACCAGGTTGGTGTGTTTGCCCTGCCAGCCGACACCGGCCGCTTGCGCCAGCGGCTTCTCCATCACCGGTGCCGTGTCGACGAACACTTTGACCTCTGCGCCATGGCGGTCGGCGATGAGGCGCGCGAAGGCCTTCAGCTTCGCCTTGATGACATCGTGGTAGTCGTCGTTCTGTGCGTAGCACGAGATCGCCGCGCGATCTCTTGCCGCCAGTCGTTCGCGCGGATCGTGCTTCGGCCCGTAGTTCATGCCGAGAACGATGATGCTCTTCGCCCCTCGCCACAGCGTCTTCGGATCGGAGCGGGCACCGGCATTCCGCGCCATCCACTCCATCGTGCCGTGATGGCCGCTGTTCAGAAAACTCTGCAGATCGGATGCCGCGTTCTTCGATGCTTCGGCGGCGGCAAAACGCACGACATCGAAGCCCAGGCGCAAACCTTCCGCCCGCAATTCGCCGCGCAGATCAGGCATCGAGCTCGGCATAATGGGCGACCGGCGGCTGGCCGGGAACGCGGTCCGCAAGCAAGGACCGGAACGACGGCCGCGACTTCATCTTCACATACCATTCCGCGGCGGCGGGATGATCCGCCCACGGAATTTCGCCGAAATAATCCAGCGCCGAAATGTGCGCGCCGATGGCGAGATCGCCAAGCGTACATTCGCGGGCTGCGAGATAGCCATTGCGCTCGGCCGCCGCGCCGAGAATTTTCAGCGCCGCGGCAAGCGCCTCGCGGCCTTCGCGAACCACGGCCATGTCCGGCGCGCGCTTGAGATTGGCGCCGGTGAAGCGCTGCGACGCCTTCTCGTAGACAACCTTCTTCGTCACCGCTTCGTGAAACTGCCCCATAGCCCAATCGACCAGCCTGAGGGATTCGGCGCGCGCCGCCGCATCCTCCGGTGTCATGGGATGTTCGGGATAATTGCCTTCCAGATGATCGACGATGGCCCACAGGCCGACACACTTCGCCCCATCCTGATCGGTGAAGATCGGCAAATGCGCGGTCGTATCCTCCGGCCCTACAAGATCGACGGCCAGCCGTTTCTCGGCGATGAGCAGTCGCGCAAAGCGCGACGGCGGCGACAGCAGCAGATGAACAAGACGGCGCATTCTTTCAGGATAGACCCTCCCCTTGAGGGAGGGTCGAAAAATCTGCAGCGCAGCGAAAGATTTTTCGGGGAGGGGTCAATATCGCGGCACTCACCCCTCCCCGAAATTGCGCGCTAACAGCTTGCAATTTCGACCCTCCCTCAAGGGGAGGGTAAGACAGCATCAGCGAACGCACGCGTCCAGCCGGTCGCGGTTCACCTGGCCGATGTGGCCGAGAAGCACGCCGGTGCGCCGCGCCACATACGGGCCTGGACGCACGGCCTGCCACGCGTCCGGATCTGGCAGGATAGCCGCCAGGCGCGCCGCCTCATGCTCGGTGAGCGCCGATGCCGGGCGGTGGAAGTAGCTTTCCGAGGCTGCTTCCGCGCCAAAGTTCCCATGCCCCCAGTCGACCAGATTGAGATAGGCGGTGAGGATGCGCTGCTTCGGCCACAGGAACTCCATCAGCACCGTGAGGTACGCCTCCAGCCCCTTGCGCACCCAACTACGCGTCGGGATGAGGAACAGGCTGCGCGACGCCTGTTGCGAAATCGTGCTGGCGCCGCGCAGACGCCGCTTTGGATGGCGCTCGTGCGACTTGATGGCATCGTCGATGGATCTCCAGTCGAAGCCGTGATGGCGGCAGAAGTTCTGGTCTTCCGAGCCGATCACCGCCTTGCCGAGCCAGGGCGAAATCTCGCTCCAGCCGCGCCAGCTGTAGTGGACATCGTCGCCGGACACGACGCCGATGATGATCTGTGGCGTGAACGGCACCGGCAGGAAACGGAAGACAAGTAGCGACAGGATCGGCCCCGGCACCAGCAGGATGACGATTACCAGCAGGATGCGGCGGACCCAGGCGCTCCAGCCGGAGCCACGCCACACCCTCGCCAACGGATTGCTGCCTGCCCCGCCCATGATTCGGATGTTATCGGCGGTGGACGTTGGCGCAACCGGCGCTGCTGACTGACCGGTCAGTTAGTTAAGTGCGAAATTTCGGGCCCCATTCAGGCACACGTCACGCGTCGATCGGAAACGGTTCTTTTTTCAGTGCCTCGTGCGCGGACCTCCCGGACCGGCGCGGATGCTTTCAGCCATCGATTATCCCCATGCCGGACAATGCAAAATTGCCGCCGGTTGTTTTTCAAACTTCTTCGCGATGTTCCGGCGAGGTTGTTTGCAAGAATTTTGAACGAACCTGCACCCGCCCACTAAGCGGTATGTCTGCCGATTATTCACGCGGAGTGCGCGGAGGACGCCGAGGAAATCGGGCGTCTCAACTGTGGGAAGGCATCGCCGCAAAGCGCACCACAGTCCTCCCCAGCTCCGCGGCCTCCGCGTGAATCAAATGAAATGCCTAAGCCCGTTCGCTAGAGGGAGCTATCCCTTTGCTCGACAACGCCAAATTGACGGAGGTTGTTTTTCGAATTTTCTCGCACGTTCTCTCGCACGGCATTTCGGCGAGGTTGTTTCAAATTTTTCGCACGAAATTGCCCTCGCCATTGCGCGAAATGGGAAGTGAGCGCGAGTGTCGAAGAATTGGCGTCCAGACAGAACCCGGAGAGTGGTGAATTGTCCGGTTGCAGCGACGCGCTGTCAAGCGCCGCCTGAATTTTCGCGCATCACATCGGATTTGTTCTCCGCAAGCGCCGCAGAGACTCTACAAATCGGGGTGCTAATTTCTCCGATTGACCGCATGATCGGCTGCGCGAACGGGAACATCTCAAGCGACAATGTGGCTGGTGCTTGCCTTTTGCGGTCCGGTTCTGTGGGCCGCCTCGACCCACATCGACAAATACCTGGTCGACCGCTTCTTCAAAACGAGCGATGTCGGCGTGCTGCTGGTGTTCACGGCGCTGATCGGCGTCGTGGCGCTGCCGCCCATTCTGGCCTTCGTCGATGTCACCCAAATCGGCGCCAAAGGCATCGCCGTCATCACCATTGCCGGCATGCTCTACATGGGCGCGATGTACCTCTATCTTGGCGCGCTGCAGGGCGAGGAGGCTTCGGTGGTCGCGCCGCTGTTTCAGGCCGCACCCATCTTCACCTATGCACTGGCCTTCTTCCTGCTGGGCGAACGGCTGACGCCCATCCAGCTGCTTGGCGGCGCGGCGATCATCTGCGGTGCGCTTCTGGTGTCATGGTCGCCGGGGCGCGGATTCCAGTTCAAGCGGCGGATGGTGCTGCTCATGCTGGCGGCGACATTCGCCGTCGCCATCGCATCAGTGATCTTCAAGCTGTTCGCTGTGCGCGACGAATTCTGGACGACGACGTTCTGGATGTTCGTGGGTGAGGCTATCGTGGGGTTGGCCTTTCTGCTGTTCCCGTCGCGGCGCGCGGAATTCTTTGGCATGTTCCGCCAGAATCCCGGCGCGGTGATCGGCATCAACGCCGCCAACGAGCTGATCAACCTCGGCGGCGGACTGGCGGCGCGGTATGCCTCGATCCTCGGGCCGGTCAGCATCGTGCAGGCGATCGGCGGCACGACGACGTTCTTCGTGTTCGGCTTCGGCGTGGTGCTGTCGCTGATCGCGCCGAAGCTTGGCCGTGAAGACCTCTCTCGTCGAAGCCTCATGCAGAAAGGCATCGCCGCGCTGTTCGTCGCCTGCGGCGTGGTGCTGGTGAGCAGCAAGTGATTGGCAGGGATCTGCCGCCGCACTCGCGCATTCAATTCTGGATTCTATTTTCCGACGGGTGACTGTCGAAGCAGCGCTTCGGCGGGGATGTGCCATTGCCGATGAAGCTTCCACGCCTGCTCGAGAGTGAGCGACCGCCTGCGGCGCATGATTTCCGAAGCGCGGGATCGTGACCCCAGCAGATTCGCGAGATCGGCCTGGCGCAACCCTGCCTGTTCCATGCGGAAGCGGATGGCTTCGACCGCGTCCGGCGGATCGATCGACCAGCGCCGGGATTCATACGCTTCGATCAGCGCAGCAAGTACGTCGAAACGATCCGCTGCCGGACTGCCACGCCTCGGCTCCTTGTCGAAATATTGTTCGATCTCGCCAAGAGCCCAGTTGTAGTCGGCTTCGCTCCTGATCGGCCGGATATCCATTATTTTTTTCGCACGACGCATCAGACGCTCCCGGGATCGATCTTGTCGTAAGCCGCGTGCGTCCCGACGAACTTTATCAGCACGCGCTTGAACTTGTATGCCACGTGAACAACGATTCGGTACTTGTTGCCTCCGACATCGAATATGATTCTGTTATCGCGGACAAAGTCCACATTGGCTCCAAACGACCTCTTCACATCGGCTGGACCGCTCCACAATGCCGCGCTTACAGCCGCATGCCATGCCCGAAGCGGCCCTTCCGCATTGCGGTGACGTTCCCAAAACAGCTTCAGCGTGCGCTTGGCGATCACCTGCATCGGCCCAGAATGTTCCATATTTGGGAACATCTGTCAAATGAAGGCCGGCCGTTTCGTCCTATCCTGCGGAGGCGATCAGCTCGCAGTATTTCGCCAGATCGATGTTGCCGCCGGAAACGACCGCGACGATCGGGCCGCGGCCGAGCTTGCCGGTGAGCGCGGCGGCCAAAGCAAGCGCGCCGGCGCCTTCGGAGATGATGCGCGCCTTGTCCGCCATCAGCTTCATTGCCCGTTTGGTTTCATCGAGGGTGACGACGATGGAGCCGTCTACTAGGCCGCTCATCCGCTGCCACATGCGCGGGAACATGCTCTTGCCGCCGGCGCCGTCGACGAACGAGTGCTGCCACTGAGTGAATTCCTGCGGGCTACCTTGCGCAAACGACAGCGCCGCCGGCGCGGCGGTTTCCGGTTCGGCGCCGTAGATCAAGGTGTCGGGCTTCAGCGCCTTGATGGAAGAGCCAAGCCCGGTGATCAGACCCCCACCGCCAATGGCGCCGATGACGACGGCAACATTGGGAAGGTCTTCCAGAATCTCCAGGCCCACGGTCGCGTTGCCGGCGATGAAATCGTGATCGTCGAACGGATGCACGAACGTCGCGTCGATGCCGGGAAACGCGCGGTCGTCCATCGCAGCCCACGCGACATCGAACGGCACCGGAATGAGCTTCGCGCCGAGCGCCTCCATCCGGTCCTTCTTCGCCTGCGGCGCCGTCTCGATCACCACCACGCTGCACGGCACGCCGGCGGCGCGCGCGGCATAGGCGACGCCCTGCCCCGCGTTGCCGGCGCTGATAGTCCATACGCCGCGCCGCCGCGCTTCGTCGGAGAGCAGCGCAACGGCATTGGCGGCGCCGCGCAGCTTGTAGGCATTGATCGGCTGCAGGTTCTCGAGCTTGAGCCAGATCTCCGGCGCATCGGACCCAAGCTGCAACCTCACCAGCGGCGTGCGCAGGATCGTGCCCTTGATGCGCTCGCGCGCCTCTCGGATTTCGTCCATTGTAATCGGGCGAACTGGCGCGACAGTCATTTGAAGATCGCCTTGGGAAGCATGACGTGAACGCCTTTGTTGCGGTCGACCAGCTCGGTGACATCGACATCGCCGGCGACACTCACCAGCATGTAGGCATCGTCGCGGCTCATGTGCTTGGTGCGGACGAGGAAGTCCACCATCTCACGCACCGCCTTGTGCGTGGCGATGGAGAGATCATCGTCGAAGCCCATGGCGATGTAATGCGTCGGCGTCTCGGCGCGCGGATAGGAGACGTGCAGGTCCTTGCGCACCACGAAGTTCAGCGTGCCGACGAGCGAGGTCTCCATCGCCGTGACGTCGGACTCGCCATTGCCCTGCCCAGCATGTCCGTCGCCGATCTCGAACAGCGCGCCTTTGTTGAACACCGGCAGATAGAGGGTGGTGCCAGCGACCAGCTCCTTGTTGTCCATATTGCCGCCGATGATCGTGGGTGGCGTGGAATCGTAGCGGCCGAACGCGGGGGGCGGCGCCACCCCCATGCTGCCGAAGAACGGATGCAGCGGGATATCAATTCCCGGCGCAAAATTCGCCAACATGCGCTTTGCGTCCAGCGGGATGATCTTGATCCGTGAATAGGGAAAGTCGTCTGTGAGGATGCCGGCGCCATAGCGGAACCCGTTGTACGCATACGGGATGGCGAGTTCGATTTTCTTGATATGGATTTCCAGCGTATCGCCCGGTTCTGCGCCATCGATATAGACCGGACCGTCAAGGATATGGCCACCGGGGCCGCGGTCGGCTTGCGGCACCTGCGAAAATATGTCGCGCAGCGATTGTTCAACATCGGAGGCCTTGACGCCTGCTTTCACGAGTCCCGTGGGCGAGTTGGTAAGCAAGGTGCGGAAAACAACCGTGTCGCCGGATTTGATATGCAGCGCCGGAGCGCGTGTCGCGTCGTAATTGCCCCAAGCAACGGTGCTCGGAGCTGCATTCAGCGTGAAGGTTTCCGCGTGCACGCGAAACGGCAGCAACACAAGCGCGACAGCAATCCAGCGTTCAGCCCTCACCTGCCCCTCCGGCTGCAAGATAGCGCGGCAGCTCGCGGTCGAACTCCGGGAAGTAGCGCGAGATGACGGAGATGTCGAACGTCGGGAGAATGGATTCCCTCGGCTCGCGGTCGAGAAGAAACCGGAATGCCGCCTCGATCACCGCTTCCGGTGGCATGCGACCCGCAATGCGCTGATGGAAGCTGGGCGCCAGTCTCACCTGATGCCGCGTCTGGGTGTCGCGCTCGAGGACTGTCACCTGAAACCTCGCGGGCGCGGATTCAGGCTCGAGCCGGACCTCGATTGTGCGTTGAGCCATCGCATTCCTCAAAAAAAAGCGACCGCCGGAGCGGTCGCTTGAGGCAATGGAGTGGCCCGCTTCGAAAGCGAGGC
>DASYBT010000097.1:0-5699 GCA_036500585.1 Rhizomicrobium sp. | reverse complement strand
TCAAGCATTTCGACCTCCCCACAAGGGGGGAGGTAATCTGTCTTCACAAATTCCGCTGCCCGCGTGCCAATGCGCGCGACAGCATCGCGGCGATCTGGGTTTCGGATTTGAGGAAGCTCGCCACATCGCGCGCCTGCACGTTCATCACGATCTGCGGCCGCGCGGCGCCGGCCACCGCGCCGTTGGGCACGATGGCGCCAGACGACTGCGGCACGAACAACTCCGGCCCCCGCTCGCCGACGAGATAGGCGAGCCCGGACTCCACCGGACCGCCGCTCGCGCGCGCGCCGCCGATGGAGAACAGCGACGACGTCAGCTGCGCGATCACGCTCTCGATCGGCTTGGCGATGAAATCCTTCGCCGCGATGCGGTCGAAATCGGCGAGGATGGCATTGACCAGGCTGTCCATCGATGTCTTGCCGCTCACCACGGCGCGGGCGATGGTGTTGGCCACCGCATTGAAGCTGCCGGTCATCGCGCTTTCGATCAGGTTGGCGGAGTCGGTCACCGGACCTTTGGCGAAACTGTCGAGCGATTTGGCGATGGCGTTCAGCGCGGCATCGAAGCCCTGCGTATCGGGCGTGATGCTGAGCGTGGCATTGGGCATGGTGAAAACTCCATTGAAGATCTTCTCCCTCCCCCCCTTGTGGGGGAAGGTGTCGCGCGCGAACGAAGTGAGCGCTGCGACGGAAGGGGGGCTGCTCGTGATCGCCCCCCTTCAGTCATCGGCCGCTTGCGCGACCGCTGACAGCTTCCCCCACAAGGGGGGAAGCGGAACGCGCTTTTCTTGGTCTATTCAATCCGGATGCATCGTCATCAGCGCGACCAATTCCCCGCGCGAGAGTGGCGCACCGCGGCGGGTGCCTTTGCGCATCGCGAAGCCTTCGATTGCCGCGCGCCATTCCGGCAGCGACATCGCCCAGAACACATCGGGCGCGAGGCCCATCACACCGATGCCGAACCGGGCGATGCGGCTCCAGCCAAAGGGCCAGCGAACTCCTCTTTCGCCTCTGCGTCTCCGCGTGCGGAATTGGTTTCACGCGGAGGCGCGGAGTCCGTGGAAGATGCCAATCCGGCGTTGGTGAAGGCTTCGGCGATGGCGCGGAGCCATGTGCCGAGCTCGACATCGAGGCTCATCACATCATCGGCGGAGACATCGTGGCCGCCGCCGCGCAGCAGTGCCGACGCGACGACCGCGATGTCGGCTGTGGCGTATCTCTGCAATCGCTTGCCGAAATCATTTAGCGACGACAAGCCGAGGCCAGTTTCGATCTCGGCCAACGCACCGAGCGTCAGCCGCATGGTGTAGCGCTTGCCGTTGGCGACGAGTTCGCTGTCGCCGCGGAATTTGTTGGGCATAGGATTTCCTTTCACCTCCACCTCGTGGGGAGGTCGGCGAACGAAGAGAGCCGGGTGGGGGTACGTCGGCGCGGTGCGCTTTGCTTACCCCCCACCCGACACATTCTCTCCCGCATCAGGTGCGGCATCGAATGTGTCGACCTCCCCACAAGGGCGAGGTGATTCAGAACGGTGTAAACGTCAGTGCGCCGGCCGATTGCAGCGACAGCGAGATCTTCACCTCGCCGTCGTACGGTCCTTCGTATTGAAGCGACGCGATCTGGAACGCACCCTGGATCGTGCCGAAGCTGGGGATCACGATCTGGAAATTGGGCGCCGTCTGGTTGAAGAAGGCCGCGCGCAGACTTTCATCGCTCGCCGCATCCTTGAACACGCCGGAGCCGGAGAACGCGGCCGACTTCACGCCGGCGCCCGCCAACAGCTCGCGCCACTGGTTGACGGAATCGGCGTTGGTCACATCGACCGTTGTGGCATTGAACGTGAACGCCGTGGTGCGTAAGCCGGCGACCGTGGTGAAGGTTTCCGGCGAGCCGCCGTCGCCGATCTTGACGAGCAGCTCCCTGCCCGGTTGTGCGGACATATGTTTCTCCGTTTGTGATGAATTTCGAGGTCGAGGAACATGGCAGTAGGCAATAGGGAGTAGGCAGTGGGATTTGTGCGACTTACTGCCTACTGCCTACTGCCTACTGCCTATTGCCTCTCAAAATTCCGTCACCGCCCGAAACCGCAGCGACGCCCGATGGGTCTGGCCGTCGGGCTGGCGCGCGAAATCGGTGGCCAGATGACGGATGTCGATCAGGGTGGCGCCACTCACAGTCAGCGCCGCGTTGTTCAGCGCCGCGCGTATGATCTCCGCGATGGTCTTGGCTTCCTTGTGGCCGGTGGAGCGTGACCACACATGGATGGTGAACTGATGCTCGGTGCCATCCTCCGTCGCGGTGCTCCAGTCGGATTCGGTTTCGTCGCCGATCACGACATAGGGGAACGCGGACTCGCGCGGCACGAAATCGAACAGGCGCGGCGGGTCGCCGATCAGCGCCTGCAGATCGGTGTTGGCGGCAAGCGCAGAATAGATCGCCTGTTGTAGGGCAAAGCTGCTCATCCGATGACCTCCGTCATGAGCGTGAGAAATTGCGCTTGCGGACCGTCGTCGAGCGCGGCGCGAATCGCGAAGCTGCGGCCGCTCGCGGTGATGCGCTGGCCCGCGACAACGTCGGTGCGCCGCTTGATGGTGATGCGGTACCGCGTGCGCGATTCGTCGGCATCGGGACCGAACACATCGTTGCCACTGAGCGGCTCGATCGACGCCCACACGGTTGCGAACGTTGTCCAGGTGGCGCTGTAGCCGCCGCCGCCGTCCGGCGTGAGCGCCAGCGATTGCAGCGCCACGCGCTGGTTGAGTTTGGATAGCATGATGACTCCAATCACCTCCCCCTTGTGGGGAGGTCGGCGAACGAAGTGAGCCGGGTGGTAGGTCCGCACCGTGCGTCTTGCTCACCCCCCACCCGACGCAATTCCCCCGCATCAAGTGCGGGGTCATTGCGTCGACCTCCCCACGAGGGGGAGGTGTTCTCGAACCTAGAAATTGATCAGGCGGTACGGCGCGAGCAGCGCCAGAATATCGAGAGGCAGTTCGGCAGGGGCTTCGCCGCGGTTTTCGTAAAGGAAGGCGACAATCTCGAGGATTGCCTCGACGATCGGCTCCGGAACATCGCTCGCGTCATCGCCATAGCCGGTGGTGAACTCCACCGCGACGGCATTCATCGCGCGGGTGTTGATCGGCGGCACGACATTCGCCTTCAGCGCCAGCCGCGCCGGAGACGACGCCGCGTCCACCTGGTACGTCGCGGGGTCGAGAACGGTGGCGCTGTCGTCGAGCGCGTAGGTCGTCACCGATGCCACGTTCTGCAGCGGCGGCAACGGAATCTCGATAACGCCGCTGCACGGCCAGCGATCGCGCCACAGGCGCCAGCTCTGCGTGATGAGCGCGCGCCCCGTATGCCATTCCGCACGCGCGCGCGCTGCCGTGATCAATCGCGTGATCAGCGCATCGTCGTCGGTCACATCGACCTTCAGATGCGCCTTGGCATCGGCAAGCGTGACGGGTTCGATGGAAGGTGGGGTGAGGAGTTGGAGGGACATGGTTTGCTCCACAAAGGCAGTAGTGAGTAGGCAGTAGGCAGCAGTTTTTTTCGCTACTGCCTATTGCCTATTGCCTACTGCCTAACTGGCAGCGAACTTCATCAGCTTGATGGCTTCGAAGTTCTGCACGCCGCCGCCGACACGCTTGGTCGTGTAGAACAGCACGTAGGGCTTCGCCGAATACGGATCGCGCAACACGCGGATGCCGACGCGATCCACCACCAGGTAACCACGCGCGAAATCGCCGAACGCAATCGCGTACGCATTCGCCGCGATGTCCGGCATGTCTTCCGCCACCGCCACCGGGAAGCCGAACAAGGTCGCCGGCTGACCCGCCACGACACTCGGCTGCCAGATGTAGTTGCCGGTGGAGTCCTTGAACTTGCGGATGGCCGCTTCCGTCTTGCGGTTCATCACCCAGGTGCCGTTGGCGCGATAGGCCTGCTTCGGCGCGTAGGCGAGATCGAGCAACGCATCGCTCGGATCGGACGAGGCGAAGGCACCGGCCGCACCGCTCGCGACATAACCGAGATTGCCCCAGGCCCACGAGGCATCCGCCACGTTGGTGTAGCTCAGAATGCCTTTCGGCTGCGTGGTGCCGTTGCCGTTGATGAAAGCGGCGCCTTCCTGTTCGGCAAACACGATCTGCACTTCGGAGGCGAGCCAGGATTCGATGTTGACCTGCGCATCGTCGAGCAAGGTCTGCGTCGCCGCCGGCATGGCGTAGAGCTCCATCGCCGGGAAATCGAGCGCCGCGAGTGTTGGCGTCGAGGTCTGCGGACGTGAATCGGTTTCCGCCACCCAGCCAGTGCCGGCGTCGGTGGTGCTGATCGGCTTGCGATACACATTGCTGCCGATCTGGCGCACGGTGGCCAGCGCGCGGATGGGCGACACCTTCGCCAGCACGGAATCGATGGTCTGCTCGATCTCCAGCGGCACGACATAGCCGCCATCGGGGTTGGAGCCGACGCTCATGGATTTGAATTCAGAGGCCCCCCACCCCCAACCCCTCCCCTCGTCGGGGGAGGGGAGTGTCTCCCCTTTGCGCACATAGCGATCGAACGCGACTTTCCGTTCGCGCGTGCGCGGATCGCTGATGCTCTTGGTTTCGGTTGCGAGCGCGGGGCGCTGGCCGGCGAGCACCAGCTCGTCGAGCACGCGCTGCTGCTTGTCGAGCGCTTTCGAAATGCGATCCACCTTCTCTTCGGCGATCACATCGGCACTGCGCTTCTCGATCTGCGCCAGGCGCTGATCGTTCTCCTGCCGATAGGCATCGAAGAGGCGCATCAGGTCGTCATGCGCATCGTCCGCTTCGCGTCCGTAGTTTGCCTCGCGCGACGGCAAGGCTTTGGTTTCCAGTTCCATGTGTTTACTCCTTGGTTGGGGTGAGATGACAATCGGCAGTGGCTCAAGGCAGTAGGCAGTAGGCAGTAGGGAGTCGGTTCAGCTCCGGCCCCACTGCCTATTGCCTATTGCCTACTGCCTGTTCGCACTGCTGCTAAGGTTTTCCGGCCGTCGCGCTGCTTTCGCGCCAATCGCCGTGACGGCGCTGCCGTCGAGCAGCGGAAACGTCACGACGGAAATTTCCCACAGCTCGACTTCCGTCAGCACGCGCAATCCGGTTTGCGGATCGCGGCGGGCGCGTTGCGTCTTGAAGCCGATGGAGAGGCCGTTGAGCGCGCCGTCGCGCAGCAGCGCCAGAACGTCGCGGCCGCGCTCGATATCGGTGACCAGGGAGCCGCGCACATAAAGCCCGCGGGCATCCTCACGGATCACTTCCCAGGTGCCGATCGGCTCGTGCGCGAAGTGCTGATAAAGCATGCGGATGCGTGCGAGGCCGCGCGCGCGCAAGGACTTCGCGAACGCGCCTTGCGCCATCACGTCGCCGGCGCCATCCGGCACGCCGAACAGCGAGGCGTAGCCTTCGAACTGGTTGCGGTTCAGCGTGGCGAGCACGGCCGACGCATCCATGTGCGCGAGCCTGCGCCGCGCGTGCGTGACGTGCGGGGGCATGTGTGATTTCCGGGTTGAACGAACTTGTGGTGGTCGGTCGGCAGTAGGCAGTGGGCAGTAGGCAGTAGGCAGTGCTGGTCCACTGGCGCTTCTAATGCCTACTGCCTATTGCCTATTGCCTCGTGTGTTTGCATCCGGTCCAGCTTGCCTTCGATGCGGGAAAGCTGATCCTTCATCTCGCCGAC
>DASYBT010000096.1:0-3786 GCA_036500585.1 Rhizomicrobium sp. | reverse complement strand
AGCCTTTCCGTTTCTTGCGCTGCTGTTCGTCTCCAAGCTGACGGCGACCTCACTGAGCCTTGGGTCCGGCTCGTCGGGCGGCATCTTTTCTCCGTCCCTTTACATGGGCGCGACCTTGGGCGGGGCATTCGGCGCGTTGATTCAGCCGTGGTTTCCGCAAGGCGACATCAGCATTCCCGCGTTCGCCATGGTGGGAATGGCGGCGATGGTGGGCGGTGGCACCGGCGCGGCCATGACGGCCGTCACCATGATTTTCGAGATGACGCTCGACTATGCCATCGTCATGCCGATGATCATCGCGGTGGCCGTGAGCGTCGGCTGTCGGCGCATGCTGTCGCGCGAGAACATCTACACGATCAAGCTGCAGGGACGCCGGCATTTCATCCCGAAGGCGCTGCACGCGAACATGTTTCTCGTCCGCCGCGCCGACGAGGTCATGGACAAGCATCTCCTGCTGCTGCCGGAGAGCATGGCGTTCGACGAATTCCTGCGGCGGCCGGAATTCGTCGGCGGACTGCGTCACATCGTGCTGACGAATGGCGAGCGGATCACCGGCGTGCTGCGGGTGAACACGTCGCTGCGGCGCGGTCTCGCCGGCACATATAGCGGCGTCGAGCTTGGCCATCTGGCGAGCCCGGATTTCACCATCGCCCGCAGCGACGACGTCATGTTCAACGTCATCGCCCGCATGTGGCGGCGCAAAGCCAACATGGCGGTCGTGGTGGAGGGCTCACGCGTGCCGCGAAGCACGAATGTGATCGGCGTCATCAGCAAGGAGCACGTGGCCGATTCCGTGGCCGAAAGCATCCGGCCCTATGGGGAATCCGCGGCCGCGGGCTGACGGCGATTGCGGCAAATCCGCTACGACGTCTTGTCCGGCGCAAGCTTGAACCGGCGGCGGGCGGCCTGCGCCGCTTCGCCGGGCGTCAGCCGATCGAGCTGCGCCATGATCTGGTTCGCTGCATCGCCCTCCACCGGCTGCGTTGCCGTAGGCAGATTGTCGTCGCCTTCCAGAATTGCGATCAGCGATTTTCGGGCGCGCGCGACACGGCTCTTCACGGTGCCGACGGCGCAACCACAAATCCGCGCCGCATCTTCGTACGAGAACCCGCCGGCGCCGACGAGGATCAGTGCCTCGCGTTGCTCATCCGACAGGCATGAGAGCGCCCGCGCCGTATCCGACAATTCTGCCGCCCAGGATTGTTCGCCGGCCGATCCGGGGATCCGCTCTGCGGCTTCCTGATCCCACGGCGCCTGACGCCAAGCGCGGCGGCGGTCCGAATAGAACTGGTTGCGCAGAATCGTGAACAGCCACGCTTTCAAATTCGTGCCCGGCGCGAACATGCTGCGCGCCTGCCAGGCTTTCACCAAGGTCTCCTGGGCCAGATCGTCCGCCGTCTCCTGATTGCCGCACAGTGAGCGGGCGAAGGCGCGCAGGAACGGAATGAGATCGAGCAGGTCTGCCTTGAACTGTGCATCCTGATCCGGTGTGCCGGATTGCGGCGGACGCTTGCTGGCTTCAGGACGCGCCGGCGAGGAACCGGGCGATTGGATGGTGCTCACGAGTTGCCGCCCCCGCCGCTCTTCTGCTCGTCGATCTCGCGCAGCAGCTGCACGAAATCGTCGGGCACGGATTCCTGCGCCACGTCGTCGAACATGCGCCGCAATTCACGGCCGATCGCGCGTTGCCGCGCCCGAATTGTCCGGGATCGCTCGCGATCCGGTTTCAGATCTTTCTTCACGAGACCAAAGCCACGTCGTTGTACGGATGTTACCACCGACCACACTCTCGAGGTTGAGTTTAACGCAAGTTGGCAGCTCCCCAAGCCGCGCCCGACTAACCCAACGCCGGCCCCCAACGTTGGTTCCAGAGGACGGAACTTTTTGTGCAAATCGGCGTTTGGCCTAAGTTCCAAGTAAAATATCGAAGGAGGCTGTTCGATGAGCATGACGCAGGCCCTTGCGCCGCATCTACCCTATTTGCGGCGCTATGCGCGTGCGCTGACAGGTTCTCAGAAAAGTGGCGATGCTTACGTCCGGGCATCCCTTCAAGCCCTCTTGGCTGGGGAGCAAAGCCTAGGGGAAGATTTGGCCCCCCGGGTCGCGCTCTACAAGCTTTTTCATAAAATCTGGTCGAGCCCGGCCAACCGGTTCGACAACGGCAATCCGGACATCGATCCGTCGCAAAGCCCGGAAAGCCGGCTGCAATCGCTGTCGGCGGATCGCCGCGCCGCGTTGCTGCTCACGGCGGTTGAGTCCTTCAGCCTGGAAGAAGCGGCGCAAATCCTCGACGAGACGCCCGAGGAAGTCGAGCGCGCCATCATGGATGCGCAGCGCTCCATTGAGGACGAGCTCGTCTCCCGCATCATGATCATTGAAGACGAGCCGATCATCGCGCTCGATCTGGAAAATCTGGTGACCGAACTGGGACACGAAGTCGTCGCCACAGCCTCAACCCGCGATCAGGCTGTGAAAGAGGCGCTGACGAAGAAACCTGGCCTGATTCTGGCCGACATCAATCTCGGCGAAGGCGGATCCGGCCTCGATGCGGTCAACGAAATTCTCAGCAGCTTCGATGTGCCGGTGATTTTCGTAACCGCCTATCCGGAGAAGCTGCTGACCGGCGAGCGGCCGGAGCCGACCTATCTGATCGCCAAGCCCTTCCTGCCGGAAACCGTGCAGGCGACGGTGGGCCAGGCGCTGTTTTTCCATCCCATCAAACGCAAGGCCGCGTGAGGAACCGCGCCTTGCGCGGCACGTTCCCGGCGGAGGGTTTGTCATTGATAGTGCGAGGATTGAAAGATGCTGGGAATGAGAAAGAACGATTCCGATCGCATTGAAGAGCGGCTCGGCGCGTTGAAGTCCGGCTTCGACACGTTGCAGAAGGACTTCATGGGGCTGGCGAACGGTGTGAACTCGCTGGCACGCAAGCGCGCTGCCGATTTCTATGAGAACGGCGAGGAATGGGCCGACGAGAATCTCGGTTCGTTGCGCGAAGCCATTCGCGACCAGCCTCTGGCGGCGGGCCTCATCATTCTCGGCGCAGGCGCCTTGCTCGGGGCCCTTATGCTGCGGCGCTGATCGCCGGAAATCACATCAAATGCTGAGTTCTCCCCGTTTCGTGGGAACGGGGGAACTTTGCCGTGCGTTCCCTCCGTGAAAACGGGAGGAATATGCGACATGCTTGGTTGGGCTCTGCTATTTTTGATTCTGGCGCTGGTGGCCGGCGCCTTGGGATTCTTTGCGCTCGCTGGCGTCGCCGCGACAGTCGCCAAGGTTCTGCTGCTCGTATTCCTGGTCCTGCTGATCGTCAGCGCCTTTTCCGGCGGGCTGCGGGGCCGCCCGCCGGTCTGAGGGGGGGTGCGTCAGCCTGCCGCGGATTCCGCAAAAAAATTTGGAACCACCTAAGGGGGACCACGTTATCTGAACCGAGCGGATGTCCGGTCCGGTACGCCCCAGCCCCTTCGACACCCCGCATCGGGTGTCCGCTCACTTCACAAAAAGCGCCCTGAGTTGGGCGTTTTTTGCGTTTCTGCGGCCGGAACTTGAGTCTTGCGCCACCCGTTCCCTAACGGACAGGAGCGGACCATGGACCGGGTCGAAACCCCACACGAAATCCACTCGCCGGACGGCTCCGGCAACGAAGTCACCACGACGGAAGCGCGCCAGGGCGTGACCGGCACCGGAACCCGCTACGTCCTGTGGATCGGAATGGCGCTGGTCGTGGTCGCGTTCTTGATCATTTATTTCGTGATGGCGCGATCCTGGTAGGCGGGCAGTTGGTCA
>DASYBT010000095.1:0-8932 GCA_036500585.1 Rhizomicrobium sp. | reverse complement strand
ACCCTCTATTTGAACCGCGTTTACTTCGGCGCCGGCGTCTACGGCATCGAAGCGGCGAGCGAGCGCTTCTTCGGCAAGCCGGCCATCGCGCTCACCATCCCGGAGGCCGCGATTCTTGCGGGCAGCGTCAAGGCGCCGGCGAAATACAATGCGCTCAACGACTACCATGCTGCGGAAGCGCGCGCCGCCATCGTGCTTCATGCCATGGAAGACGCAGGCTACATCGACCACAAGACGATGGCGCAGGCACTCGCCACGCGGCCGCGCATCACAAGCCTCACCGGCACGGCGGATTCTGGATACTTCGCCGATTGGGTGGTGAGCCGCATTCCCGGTTACGTCAGCGGCATCAACGAACCCATCGTGGTCGAAACCACGTTCGATCTGCCGCTGCAAGAAAAGGCCGAACGCGCCGTGGCTGAGGGCCTCGCAAAGGACGGCCACAAGCTCAACGCGCACGAGGCAGCCCTCGTCGCCATGTCGCCGGACGGTGCGGTGCGCGCGCTGATCGGTGGCCGCGGCTACAGCCACAGTCCATACAACCGCGCCACCGACGCGATGCGTCAGCCGGGCTCTGCCTTCAAGCCGTTCGTCTATCTCACGGCGTTCGAGCATGGCCGAAAACCGGGCGACATCATGACCGACGGACCGGTGAGCATTCACGGCTGGAAGCCGGGGAATTACGAGGGCCGCTACGAAGGCAAGATCACGCTCACGCGCGCCTTTGCCAAATCCTCCAACTCGGTCGCCGCACAGCTGACGGCGGAAGTCGGGCCGGGGGCGGTCGCGCGCACGGCGCATCGGCTCGGCATCACGTCGGAGTTGTCGGCGGTGCCGTCGCTGGCGCTCGGTTCGTCGGATGTTACGCCGCTTGAACTCACCACCGCCTATACGCCGTTCGCCAATGGCGGCGAGGGTGTGGTGCCGTACGCCATTGTCCGCATCAAGACGCGATCCGGTCGCGTGCTTTATGAGCGGCATCATTCCGGCCTTGGGCGCGTGATGAGCGCGGGCGATGCCGCCGCCGTCACCGGGATGATGGTGGAAGTCGTGACCACGGGAACCGGCAAGGCTGCGCGGCTCGACGAACGGCCCACCGCCGGCAAGACCGGCACGACACAGGATTTTCGCGACGCGTGGTTCGTCGGCTTCACCGCCGATCTCGTGTGCGGCGTGTGGATCGGCAACGACAATGATTCTCCGATGAAGCATGCGACCGGCGGCACCTTGCCTGCGCGCATCTTCCACGGGTTCATGGAGGACGCGGAGGCCGGTTGGCCGGTGCGTCCGCTGAAATCGCTGGCCAATGCGCCGATTGTCGTTGCCGCCGTACCCGCACCCGAAGCAACACCGGTTATCGCCCCCACTGCGGCCGCCGAGGATGCTGCGCCAGCGCCAGCGGAGAAGCGCGGCACGATCGATGACATTCTGAACAGCCTGTTCGGCGGGAAGTAGCTCAGCCCGACGATTCGATTTCGTCGAGCACGGCTTCCGGCGCGATGTCATCCTTCAGCTCGCTGAGTTCGGGGTCGCGATCAGGATCGATGCCGGAGCGGACGGCAATGGCGGACACCAGCCGGATCAGCCGCGTTATCTCATGCTCGGCGAGAAGGTTGATCTGCAGATCGAGATTGGCCCGCCGTTCGGCCATGGACGCCATGCGGTTCTGCGTGATGAGGACGAAGGTGGACAAGAAGATCGCCTCCACCGACGCCACCATCGCCAGCACGACGAACGTCGGGTCCCAGGGGCGGATGAAGGCAAACCAGCCGAGATTTGCGGCGATCCAGAAGGCGAAGATCGCCAGGTGCAGATAGACAAACGGCATGCTGCCGGTGAAGTCAGTGATGGCGCGCGCGATGCGTTGATCGAACGTCGCCCGCGCCTCCTCGGCCTCCAGGCGCGCCTGCAGGGACCGTATGTTGCGCTCCAATATGCCGGTGACGCCCGGGCGCGACGGCCTGCCTGCGTCCGCGGATTGTATTCTGTCGGCCATTGCGCTCGCGCCATCTGCCTCTCGGCAACACCGGCAGGCCGCGCCGGTTCCGTTGTCGAAGGAAACCCCGTCGACCGCAGGTTCTTATCCGGTGCCGCAACAATGACTCACAACCGGCGGATCAGGTGGCGGGTGGCACCGAGACGTTCGAACCCAAGATGTTCGTAGAAGGCCGCGGCCGTTTCGTCTTTCGCATCGACTAGCATCCCGTAGCCAGTGACTTCGGACCGCGCCGCGCGTTCGCACGCGTCCACCACCATCGCGGCACCTAAGCCTCTGCCCTGATACTGCGAAGAAACCGCGAGGCGGCCCAACAGCACGGCGGGAATCGATGAATATCGCGGCAGCTTCTTGGCCCATGCCGGCGGAAGTGATTCCGGCACAACCGATGTTGCGCAGACCGTGTAGTACCCCGCCACATCGCCATGCTCGTTGACTGCCACAGAACACGTCGCAAGACGCCGCCGAACATCCTGCGTCACCTGCTCGCGGAAATATCGATCGAGCGCATCAGAGCTGCTCGTGAAAGCGGCGCGGTCATGTCCCGCCAGAAGCTCGATGCGATAGCTCACCGGCTCGATGCGATGAGCCTGCGATGCGACTTGACGGCGCGTTTCCAGCCCGGCGTGATCTTCGGTGGCCGGGAAAGCACATCCATCACACGTTCGAAATCCGCCAAAGCGAGGCGAACAATCTGTCTGCGCTCCACGGTGCGCTCCGCCACCTCCTGTGCGGCGGCGACCACGAAGTCGCTGATGCTGCGGCCCTCGATCTCGGCCGCGCGCCGGACAAGCGCCAGCGCATCCGGCGAAATGCGCGCTTCGATGCGCTGCGTGCGTTTTGCTGCCGTCTGTGCCATGCCGGCAATGTACGGCGGAATGCCTCACAAGACAAGGCGGGACGCGCGGTGCGCGCGACGCCGGTTGACCGGTGGTTCGTGCAATGTTCCAATGCCTGGATGAACGGCATCACCGCGATGGATGTGGCCAAGGGCGTCAGCCGCGTGCTGATGCAGGAAGGCTTTAGCCCCATTCTCGAGTTCACTTTGGCCAACGGGCGCAGGCTGGATGTCGCAGCGCTCGGCGGCGACGGATGCGTGCTTGGCGTCGAGATCAAGGTGGCGCTGGCCGATCTCAAGGGTGACACCAAGTGGCCGGAGTATCTCGAATTCTGCGATCATTTCTATTTCGCCATCCCGCCGGATTTTCCCGACGAGTTTGTGCCGCCAAACACCGGACTGATCGTGGCCGACCGCTATGGCGGCGCCATTCTGCGGCCCTCGCCCGCCTGGCACATCCATCCGAGCCGGCGCAAGGCGGTGACCTTGCGTTTCGCGAAATGCGCCGCGGAACGATTGGCGGGGGTGATCGAACTGACGTCGGACCGGCGCGGCTCCGTGGCGGCGGAGTGACAAACCGGAATGGCTCTCGCCAAACCGCAGATGAAGAAGATCGTGCAGTCGTTTCCCGGCGCCAACAACCTGACCGGCGGTGAACCTTTCGCGACCCCGCCACTCCATAGCGAAATTGCCCGATGTAACCCGATGATGAAGGTTTTGTTGTCGTGGGGTGCGTTTCATACCTTTCACTAAGGCCGGGCTTTTCCCCGCCGAGCGCCGGAGCTAGGTTCGCCGCCGCATCAACGCCCCAGCCGCTTTGCCTCGTCGCTGGGCGATCAACCTTAGCGAACCCATGACCAGCACAGCTGCCGCCGCAATGTCCCCCAACATCCGCTCGTCGTCTGCAGCAGAGCAAAGCGAGGACGACCGGGCGCTCGATCTGGTCGAGCGCGCAAGCAAGGCGCTGGGCGCCTCCGCGGAATTGCAAAGCTTCTTCCATGCGCTCTATGGCGGCGCCTCGCCTGAGGACATCACCCGCTATACGGCGGATTCCCTGGCAGCACTCGCCAAACATGCCTTCGATGCGTCTGCCCAGCGTGCGTCGGGGGATACGCTCGTCCGCCTGCTGCCGTTCGAGGCCGAGACGCCCCACGGGATTCGGCACGAGACCGTCCTCATCAGCGTCAACGACGATATGCCGTTCCTGTTCGATTCGCTGATTGCTGCGCTGACCGCAGAGGGCGTTCGGGTGCAGGCGTTGTTCCATCCGGTCATGCCGGTCAAACGCAATGCCGATGGCGTGCGCGCCGCGTCCGGCGAATCGCTGCGCGAAAGCGTCATTGTCCTCGTTGTCGACGACATCCCGGAGACCCGCCGCACGGCGATTGCGGAGTCCATCGGGCAAGTCTTGCGCCAGGTGAAGCTCGCCGTGCGCGACTGGCCGCGGATGCTGGCCCACGTCCGCGAAACCATTGCAGCGCTGCGCAGCCATCCGTCCAAGATCGACACAAAGGTGGTCAGCGAGAGTGCAGCATTTCTCGAGTGGCTCGCCGACAATCACTTCACCTTCCTTGGTACGCGCGACTACGTCTATTCGGAAGCCGACGGCGGCCGGCTGGATGCTGTCGAGCACTCCGGCCTCGGTGTGCTGTCGGATATGGCGACGCGCGTGATCCGGCGCGGCGAGAAGCGCGGCGAGCTGACCGCCGAAGTGCGCGGGTTCCTGGCCCAGCCGGAACCGCTCATCATCACCAAATCGAACGAGCGCTCCGTCATTCACCGCCGCGTTCACATGGACTACGTCGGCGTGAAGATGTTCGACGCAGACGGCAAGCTCACCGGCGAGCGCCGCTTCGTGGGCCTGTTCACGTCCGGTGCGTACAGCCGCAGGCCGAGCGACATTCCGCTGCTGCGCCTGAAGGTGGCTGGCGTCATCGAGCGCGCCGGTTTCCCGGCGGCGAGCCACGACGGCAAGGCGCTTGCCCATATTCTCGACTCCTTCCCGCGCGACGAACTGTTCCAGATCAGCGAGCAGGAGCTGTTCGACACCGCGCTCGGAATTTTGCGGCTGGGCGAACGGCCGAAGGTGCGCGTGTTCCTGCGCTGCGATCGCTTCGACCGGTTCATCTCGGCGCTCGTCTTCGTGCCGCGCGACCGCTACGACACGCATGTCCGCGAGAAGATCCACGCCATTCTGGCGCGTGCCTTCGACGGCCGCATGTCGGCCTCCACGCCGACGATCGACGATTCCGTTCTCGCCCGCGTCTATTACATCATCGGCCGGAACGAGGGCCCGCGGCCGCATGTCGATGTTCGCGCCCTTGAAGGCGAAATCCGCGCTGCCATCCGCACCTGGGAAGACGGCTTCGCTACCGCGCTGGCAGCCGCGCACGGCGCCAGGAAAGCCTCCTCGCTGCTCGCGCGCTGGAGCAACACGTTTCCCCCCCGCTATCGCGATGCCTTCTCGCCGGAAGAAGCCGTGCGCGATCTCGCCGAACTGGAGCCGCTCGCGGGAAAGAGTGGGACGCCGGCGATAAAGGCGCGCGCCTATCGCGAGCCGAGGGACGCGCACAATGCCGTGCGGCTGAAGATCTATTCTCCCGGCGGCGTGCTGCCGCTGTCGGCTTCGTTGCCGATGTTCGAAAATCTCGGCTTCCGGGTGATTGCAGAAGACAGCTATCCGCTGACCTTGCCCGCCGGCGACGGCTGGAGCGGCGAAGCAGCCATTCTCGATCTGCTGATGGAACGGGCCGATGGCGCTTCGGCGGACCTCGCTGCCACCAAGTCCCCGCTGGAGGAGGCGTTCCAGGCCATCGTCTCGGGGCAGGCGGAGAATGACGGCTTCAATCGGCTGATCATTGGAGCAGGCATCGATTGGGTCTCGGTCAATGTCGTGCGTGCGGCAGCCAAGTACGCCCGGCAGGCCGGCTTCTCCTTCAGCCAGGACTACATCGAACAGGCGCTGGCGCGTAATCCGGACATCGCCGGCTTGATGGTGGAGCTGTTCCACGCGCGCCATGCGCCGGACGTGGAGGATCGCGATGCAGCGCAGGATGCCATCCGCCGCCGCATCGATGCCGCACTCAACGATGTGCCAAGCCTGGATGACGATCGCATCATCCGCCGGATTCGCAACATCATCGACTGCAGCCTGCGGACCAATTTCTACCAGCGCGATGCAGCGGGCGCTGGAATGCCCTATCTCGCCATCAAGCTGGATTCTCAGAAGATCGACGAGTTGCCGATGCCGCGGCCGCTGTACGAAATCTTCGTCTATTCGCCGGAAGTGGAAGGTGTGCATCTGCGCTTCGGCAAGGTGGCGCGCGGCGGCATCCGCTGGTCGGACCGGCGCGAGGATTTCCGCACCGAGGTGCTGGGGCTCGTCAAGGCGCAGCAGGTGAAGAATGCTGTGATCGTTCCGGTGGGCGCCAAGGGCGGGTTCTACCCCAAGCGGCTGCCGGCGAACGGCACGCGCGAAGAGGTTCAGGCCGCCGGAATCTCCGCGTACAAATTGTTCATCAATGCACTGCTCGATCTCACCGACAATATCGGCCCCGACGGCAGCATGATTCCCCCCGACGGTGTGGTGCGCCACGACGGCGACGATCCTTATTTCGTGGTGGCGGCGGACAAAGGCACGGCCACGTTCTCCGACATCGCCAACGGCATTGCGGAGGGCCGCGGCTTCTGGCTGGGCGATGCGTTCGCCTCCGGCGGCAGCCATGGCTACGACCACAAGAAAATGGGCATCACGGCGAAGGGCGCCTGGGTTGCCGTGCAGCGGCACTTCCGCGAGCTGGGCCATGACATCCAGACCGAGCCGTTCAATTGCGTCGGCATCGGCGACATGTCGGGCGACGTGTTCGGCAATGGCATGCTGCTGTCGAAACAGACGAAGCTGGTCGCCGCGTTCGACCACCGCCACATCTTTCTCGATCCCGATCCCGATCCGGCGGCAAGCTGGGCGGAGCGCCAACGCATGTTCGACCTGCCGCGATCCAGCTGGGACGATTACAACAAGTCGATGATCTCCGAGGGCGGCGGCGTGTACGCCCGCAGCCTGAAGGAGATTCCGCTTTCTCCGGCGGTGCAAAAGCTGACGGGCATCGCCAAGCCGAAAGCCTCGCCGCCGGAAGTGCTGAAGGCACTGCTCAAGGCGGACATCGATCTTCTCTGGTTCGGCGGCATCGGCACCTTCATCAAGGCGGCAACGCAGACCAACCTCGATGTCGGCGATCGCGCCAATGACGCGGTGCGCATCAACGGCAGCGAGGTCCGCGCCAAGGTGATCGGCGAGGGCGCCAATCTCGGTGTCACGCAGCTGGGCCGCGTGGAATACGCACTCGCCGGCGGGCGCATCAACACCGACGCGATCGACAATTCGGCCGGCGTCGATACCTCGGACCATGAAGTCAACCTCAAGATCCTGTTCAGCGGCCCGATGCGTCGCGGCGAGATGACCCAGGAACAGCGCGACGAGTTGCTCGCACGCATGACGGACGACGTGGCCGCCCATGTGCTGGCCGACAATTACGACCAGACCTTGGCGCTGTCGGTCGCCCAGGCTCGCGGCACGCGCGACCTCGACTCGCAGGCGCGCTTCATCCGCGACCTCGAACGGCGCGGCAAGCTCAACCGTGGCGTCGAGTTCCTGCCCGAGGACGAAGCGCTGCGACGGCGAGCGCAGGAAGGCGTCGGCCTCACCCGTCCGGAACTGGCCGTGCTTTTGGCCTATGCCAAGCTCGATCTCGATCCCGAACTCCTGGAAAGCGACCTGCCGGACGATCCCTATTTCGCCTCGGTGCTGGCCGGCTATTATCCCAAGGCCGCGGTCGAGAGCGTGCCGAAGGAACTCGCCAACCATCGCCTGAAGCGCGAGATCATCTCGACCGTTCTGTCCAACCGGATCGTCAACCTCGCCGGTCCCGTGTTCGTGCACCGCATGAAGGAAGTTTCCGGCGCACCGGCGGCGCGCGTAGCGCGGGCCTTCGCCGTAGCGGAAGGCGCCTTCGGTCTCGACGCGCTCAAGGCGCGCATCGATGCACTGGACTACAAGGTCAAGGCCGATGTGCAAACCGAAATGTACACCGAGATCGCCGAACTGCTCAGGCGGCTTGGACTGTGGTTCCTCACCAACGTGCCGGCCAGCGCCGCCCTGACGGATTCGGTTGCGCGCTACCGCGCCGGCATCGAGGCGTTGCGCGGCACGTTCTCGTCCTTGGTGTCCGACTACGAGATGCAGGACACCATGGCCCATATCGACCGGCTGATGCAGGCCGGCGCGCCGGAAGACCTGGCGCACGACATCGCGGCGCTGCCGTTGTGGAGCACGGCGCCGGAGATCGCCCAGTTGGCGCACGCCCGCTCGCTCGACATCGATCTTGTGGCCGGCGCCTATTTCAGCATCGGCGGGATCGTCGGGCTGGATCGCCTGCGCGGGCTGGCCTCGCATATCACGGCGGCGGAGCACTGGGACCGGCTGGCCATCCGGCGCATCGTCGACGATCTCTACTCGAGCCAGCGCGCGCTGACTTCGCAGGCGCTGCAGGGATTCGAGAACGAACGCGTGGATCGCACCCGGATGGAGGGCGCCAAGGCCGCCGAAGCGTGGGCCGAGACGCATGCCGACGCGCTCGCCCGCACCCGCAACTTCCTCGCCGAGCTGGAACGCGGCGGCGATCTCTCGATTGCCCGGCTGACTTTGGCCAACAGCCAAATCCGCGAGCTGGCGGCGCATTAGCGGCGGGCCTGCGCAGCGCGCATCGATGTCTGCTCTGCGCCCGCGGCGCGCGGGATGCGTGTGTGTCAGCACATCGCGCCAATGAATTCGTTGACGACTGACGGTGCCCGCCGATCCGAGCAACATCGGCCGCTTCGTTGCGCATGATGGCGAGCGTCTCATGCTCGGCCGTTCGCTGCGCTTCGCCGCGGGCATTCCGCCGCGTGCGAACGTAGCCGCGGCGCCGCGAATAGATCAGGCGCTGAGGCAGCGGCGGCAGCAGCGCGCCCAACAGCGCCATCTGTATCTTGTGCATGCCCAGGTACACCGCGAGTTGACGCCGGAAGACGCGGAGTTCGGCGGTGTGGCAGCCGGACTT
>DASYBT010000094.1:0-27240 GCA_036500585.1 Rhizomicrobium sp. | reverse complement strand
CTCCGCCACGCCCTGGTTGACGCCGTATGGCTTCGTGCCGCCTGCCAGCGCCCGCACCTGCATCGATGCTGCCTTTTCCAGATAGTACATCCGCATGAAAGCGTCTGCGCAGGTTTTCCCAATCGTCAGCGTGCCGTGGTTGCGCAGCACGACCACGTTCTTGTCACCCACATCGGCGATAATCCGCTCGCGCTCGCCCAATTCCAGCGCCACACCCTCGTAATCGTGATAGGCGACATCGCCATAGACGAGCTGGGCGTGCTGAGTGATCGGCAGAAGCCCGTGCTCCTGCGATGCCATGGCGACGCCATCGTCCGTGTGCAGGTGCATGACGCATTTGGCGTCGTCCCGGCTCATGTGGAGCGCACTGTGGATGGTGAAGCCGGCCGGGTTCACCGGATACGGCGATTCCTCCACCTTGTTGCCCTCCATGTCGATCTTCACGAGACTCGAGGCGGTGATCTCCTCGAACAGCATGCCGTATGGGTTGATCAGAAAATGATGCTCCGGCCCCGGCGCGCGGGCCGAAATGTGCGTGAAGATGAGGTCGTCCCAACCATACATCGCCACGATGCGATAGAGGGCGGCAAGGTCGACCCGCTGTTTCCACTCCTCCTCGCTGACCTTCCCTTCGAGCGAGCGGATCGCATGGGTCTTTGGCGGCCCCATTTGCATTTTTTCCGCGACGTTCAGCATGGCTTCTCTCCGTCAGAATTCGGATGGCGTTTCCGGCAGTTTGCCCCCGCGGCGGCAGCAAAGCAAAGCCTCAGCGGACGCGGGAGACGGCTTTCGTCCAACCTTCATAAAGTGCGTCGCGCGTTGCGGCTCCGATTGCCGGTTCGAACCGGCGATCCAGCGCCCAGGCACCGGCAATATCGCTCAGATCGGCAAAGACTCCGGCGGCGAGCCCGGCGAGATATGCCGCGCCCAAGGCTGTCGTCTCACTCACCACCGGCCGCTCCACCGGCAAACCCGTCAGATCGGCAAGCCGCTGGCAAAACCAGTTATTGCGCACCATGCCACCATCCACCTTCAGTGCTGCCGGTGCCGCAAGTCCGCTCGCTTTCAGATCCCTCCCCATCGCCTCCAGCAGATCGCGGGTTTGATAGCAGACGGAGTCCAGTGCGGCGCGAGCGATCTCCGCCGAACCCATATCTCGTGTGAGGCCCAGGATGGCGCCGCGCGCATGCGGATCCCAGTACGGCGCGCCCAGTCCGGTAAAGGCAGGCACGAAATAGAGTCCATCTGCCTCCTTCGCCGTTCGCGCCAACGATTCGATTTCGCCCGCACTGGCGATGCAGCCGAGCGCATCGCGCAGCCACTGCACCACAGCGCCGGCAACGAAGATGCTCCCCTCGATGGCATATGCCGTGCGGCCTTTGAAACGGTATCCAGAGGTCGCCAGCAGCCGGTTCTGCGACACCGGTGGCGTTGGGCCCGTGTTCACCAAGGTGAAGCAGCCGGTGCCATAAGTCGACTTCACATCGCCGGGGTTGAAGCACGCTTGGCCGAACAGGGCCGCCTGCTGGTCGCCGGCGACTCCCCGGATGGGAAGGGGCTTTCCGAACAGATCGGATTCCGTTTCGCCGAAATCGCCCGAGCTGTCGCGAACATCGGGCAGAAGCGGCCGCGGGATGTTGAACAACCTGAGCATGTCTTCGGACCAGTGGAGCGATCGCAAATCGAGCAGCATGGTCCGCGAGGCGTTGGTCACGTCGGTCGCATGCACCCGGCCGCCGGTGAGCCTGAAGATCAGCCAAGTGTCGATGGTGCCGAATGCGAGCTTACCGTTCCCCGCACGTTGGCGCGCACCGGGAATATGATCGAGCAGCCACTCCGCTTTGGTGGCGGAGAAATAGGGGTCGAGCAGCAAGCCGGTTGCACGTGTGACGTGCGGCTCATGCCCGGCATCCTTCAATTCGCGGCAGCGCTCGGCCGTCCGGCGGTCCTGCCACACGATGGCGTTGTGGAGCGGCGCACCGGTCGTGCGGTCCCATAGGACGGTGGTCTCACGCTGATTGGTGATCGCCACGGCGGCGATGTCGTGAGGCTCGATAGCGTCGGCGACCGATCGGCAGCAGGAGAGCGTGGCCTGCCAGATCTCCTCAGGATCGTGCTCGACCCAGCCATTTGCCGGATAAATCTGACGCAGCTCTATTGCATGAGCCGCGGCAATCCGCCCAGCTGGATCGAACAGGATCGCCCGTGTGGAGGTGGTTCCTTGATCGATCGCAAGAAGGTAAGGCGCTGTCCGTGGCATTCGGGAATCGTCATGGTTGACGGCTGGTTACCTTAACATGCTGTTAACGGCCTTTGCTTAGGGTTTCGCAAGAAGAAGCGGACCCGAAGAACCTTGGGGGCCAAATTGGGTCTAACGGCTACAGCTTTCGGCGACATCGGCCGGCTGGCGGCGCTTGCGGACAACCCGCATGTCAGCCGCCGCGAGGACATCTATTGTGCCGTTGCGTCGCTCTACCAGACGCAAGGCGGCGTCATCTCCGATCGCGAACGGGAGCTCATGCGGGAAATCCTGCGGCGGCTCACCGGCGAGGTCGAGATGGCCATCCGCATCGCGGCGGCCGAGAGAATCGCTGACGACCCGCAAGCCCCCCTCGACCTCATCCTGTTCCTGGTCGACGACACGATCGAAGTCGCACGGCCGCTGATCCTGCGCAGTGCCCGGCTCAGTGACGAGGAACTTCTGCGCTTCGTCCGCGAAGCCGATGTCGCGCGCCAGGCGGTTTGTGCGCAGCGCCCGCACATCGGCGAAACCCTCACCGAGGTGCTGGCGCAAAGCGATGCAGAGCCGGTGCTGGTAGCGTTGATACGCAACGCAACGGCGCGCATCGCGGAGAAGAGCTTCGCACTTCTGGTGGAGAAATCGAGAGCCATCGCCGCTCTGCAGGAGCCGCTGGCGCAACGCTTCGATCTGCCACCGCACCTCGCCGGTCGCATGTGCGAATGGGTTTCCGAGGCGCTCAAGGCGCATATCGTCCGCCACTATCAGATGTCCGTCAGCGCGGCATCGCAGGCGCTCACGCAGGCGACGAGGATCGTGCAAGCGCCTTCACAGGCAACCGACGGCAGCCACAAATTGATCGAGAAGCTCGCTGCCGCCTCTCAGCTCAAGGCCGGATTTCTAGTTCGGGTTCTGAGCCAGGGGCAAGTCGATCTCTTCGAGCTCGCGTTTGCCAAACTTCTGGAGCTGGAGCCGACACGGCTGAAGCGCCTCATCTACGACGGTGGTCCGCGCAGTGTGGCGCTGGCATGTCGCGCGGTCGGCATCGACAAATGCGTGTTCCCGACGGTCTACAATCTTTCGCGGCAGGCCCGGCGCGTGCATCCTCAGCTCACGCCGCACGACCGCGCCGATGCGGACGCCGTTTTCGCCACATTCAGTAAGGCGGAAGCTCTCGCCAGGGTGCAATCCTGCGACTGATGTATCGGCTCTCCTGACCTGCTAAAGTCGGCGGCATGATCGACCCTTTCGGCCGCGAGATCTCCTACCTGCGCGTTTCGGTGACGGATCGCTGCGACTTCCGCTGCGTCTATTGCATGGCGGAGCACATGAACTTTCTTCCGCGCGCCGAGCTGCTCACGCTCGAGGAACTAGAGCGGCTGTGCAGCGCCTTCATTCGGAAGGGCGTGCGGCGGCTGCGGATCACGGGCGGCGAGCCGCTCGTACGGCGCAATGTCATGCAGCTTTTCGAGCGGCTTGGTTCGCGGGTCGGCAACGGACTCGACGAACTCACGCTGACCACCAATGGCAGCCAATTGTCGCGGTTCGCCAGCGGTTTGTATGCGGCCGGCGTGCGGCGGATCAACGTTTCGCTGGACACTTTGAGCCCCGACAAGTTCCGCGCGATCACCCGATGGGGCGATCTGTCGAAGGTGATCGCCGGCATCGATGCTGCACAAGCCGCCGGGCTCGCGGTCAAGATCAACATGGTCGCGCTGAAAGGCGTGAACGAGGACGAGATCGCCAACATGCTCGAGTGGGCGCATGGCCGCGGCACCGATCTCACCCTGATCGAGACGATGCCGCTCGGCGACATCGATGGCGACCGGATGGAGCAATATCTCCCGCTCTCGGTGGTGCGCGCGCGGCTAGGCCAACGCTACACCCTGGAAGAGACGGGCTTTCGCACCGGCGGCCCTGCCCGCTACGTGCGCGTCGCCGAAACGGGCGGTCGGCTTGGCTTCATCACGCCGCTGACACACAATTTCTGCGAAAGCTGCAACCGCGTCCGCGTGACCTGCACCGGCACGCTGTATATGTGCCTCGGTCAGAACGACAGCGCCGACCTTCGCGCGCCGCTGCGTGCCTCCGCCGAGGATGCGCAGCTCGATGCCGCCATTGCCGAAGCGATAAGCCGCAAGCCCAAGGGGCATGACTTCGTCATCGATCGCCGTCACAAGGCTCCGGCGCTCGCCCGCCACATGTCTCTGACCGGAGGCTGACAAGGCCGTGCGGCACAAGCTCCATTTCGTCGGCGCCGAAACGGCGGAGGCGCAGGCTGCACTCGCCGAGCTTCGCGGCCTGTATCACGATTCCGGCGTAGAAGCGGCCGATGTCGTGGTGGCGCTCGGCGGCGACGGTTTCATGCTGCAGACGCTTCACGCGCTGCTCGGAAAGGGGAAGCCGATCTACGGCATGAATCTGGGCTCCGTCGGATTCCTGATGAACGAGTACAGCACAGCCGATCTCGACAAGCGGCTGGAGAAAGCCGAGGCCGCCCAAATTCATCCGCTGCGCATGCGGGCGACGGCTGCCGGCAAGACGACCGAAACCCTCGCCTTCAACGAGGTGTCGCTGCTCAGGCAGACGCGGCAAACCGCCAAGATCCGCATCGTCGTGGATGAAAAGGTGAGGATTGCGGAACTCGTCTGCGATGGCGTGCTCGTGTCCACGCCGGCCGGCAGCACGGCCTATAATCTGTCCGCCCACGGACCGATCCTGCCCATCGATGCGGCGCTGCTCGCCTTGACCCCGATCAGTGCCTTCCGACCGCGGCGCTGGCGCGGCGCGCTGCTGCCGCACCGTGCCCGGACCCGCTTCGAAATCCTGGAGCCGGACAAGCGCCCCGTCAGCGCGGTCGCCGACGATTTCGAAGTGCGGAACGTGACTGCGGTCGATGTGGCGGAGGACCGCTCGATTGCCATGACCATGCTGTTCGACGCCGGCCATAGCCTGGATGAGCGAATCCTTGCCGAGCAATTCATCGACTGACGGCACTTCACGGGGTGTTAAGCCGGTCGGGCTAGCCTGACCCTCTGGCCGAAGAGCCGCACGCGCCGTCGACCGGGGCGGAAGAGGGCATGAGCAACTATCGCTTTGACAAACTGAGGTTACTCGTCGTCGACGACAGCCAACACATGCGAAAGCTGGTGGGCGCCATTCTGCGCGGCTTCGGTGTGCGCGACATCACGGAAGCGCCCAATGCCGAGTACGCGTGGGCGAAAATGATCGACTGCAACCCGGATGTGGTGATCACCGACTGGTTTCTCGAAGGCATGTCGGGCATCGATTTTGCCCGCAAGGTGCGATCCAGCGAGAGTGCCAATCCGCTGGTGCCGCTCATCATGCTGACCGGGTACACACATATCACGCGCGTGCGCGAGGCGCGCGACGCAGGCTTTAACGAATTCCTGGCAAAACCGGTGACGCCAAAGGCGCTGATGACGCGTCTCTGCTCTGTCATCGACAAGCCGCGGCCGTTCGTGCGGACGGAGCGGTATTTCGGGCCGTGCCGAAGGCGGCGTCCCGGCGAAGGGTACGAGGGCCCGAAACGGCGGACCGACGAAGTGGCAGCACAAGCGCAGCTAGGTTGAGGAACAATGGCGAAGTCGCAAATCGAAATCTTCATGCCGCCGAACATTCTGAAGGCGCGTCTCGGCGGAACCATCGTCGGGCTCGACAGCGGCGCTCTGGCGCGGGCCGAAGCCGCCGTGGCGGATCTGGCCAGTGAATATCCCAACTGGATCAAGGCCGATGTCGATGCCCTGGTCGCCGCCAACGCGGAGCGCACAACCGGCGGCGCGAACGCGAAACAAGCGCTGATGCGCACGGCACACGATTTGAAAAGCCAGGGCGCCCACTTCGGATATCCCCTCATCGGCCGCGCCGCGGCGTCGCTGTGCGACCTGCTCGACGTGAACGGCGAGGCTCCCGCGCCGCTGGTCGATGCCCATGTCAACGCCATCAGGGCCTTCCTGCGCGACCATGCCGAGGCCGACAATGAAGACACTGCCCTGAAGCTCATCGCCGAACTCGAACAGCAGACCGCCGAATACCGCAAGGCCGTCGCCTAGAACGCGTTGCGCAGCAAGGTCGAGGTCTGCGCGTAACCGGCATCCTCGCGGATGCGTAGGCGCTGGCCTTCCGGCGCTTCCTCGATCCATGGCGTGACCGTGAGCGGCGGGTTGGCGCGTGCGCCCGCAATGGCATCCGCCACCGTCTTGAACGGCGCCAGCTTCATCAGATTGAGCTTGGTGGGGAAGACCAGATTCCATTTCTTGCGGTCGGCGATCGCGGCATCCGGATTGATCCACACTGAGTCCACCGACTCCCGCCCATCGTGCGCGCCGGCATGGCCCTCTGGCGCCGCGGCGATGAAGAAATGCGTGTCGAAGCGCTTCGGCATGTTCACCGGCGTGATCCAGTGCGCGAACGGCACGAGGCAATCGCAGGCAAGCCGCAGATGCTCGCTGCGCAACATCTCGGCGAGAGTCACCTCGCCTTTCTCCAGCGGAGAGCGGTAGCGATCGAGCGGCGCCAATTGCTTGGCTGAGATGAAGGCGGCGCTCCCTTCCTCGCGCGCGAACAGGATTCCGGATTCTTCGAACGCCTCGCGGATGGCAGCAGCGCGCAGCGCGAGTTCGTCTTCCGACAGAACCGCAATGCCGTCTACGTGCTGACTCAGCATCGCGTCGCGATCGCCGGCGTGGACCTTGCCGCCTGGGAATACCAACGCACCGGCCATGAAATCGATCTGGTAATGGCGCTTGACCATGAAAACTTCGAGGCCGGATGCGCCATCGCGCACGATGAGAATGGTGGCCGCGGGAACGGCGGGAACAGGTTCGCTCATGCGGCGAGCCTAGCGGGCGAACAGCAGCCCGCGCCACCGCAAATCAGACGATCGGCTGATGGGAATCGAGATCCGGCGGCGTCAACGACGCGAGGATGTGCATGATGCCGGGCGACATGGCGAGCGGGCTCTTGCCGCTCAACATGGCGAGCGACAGATTGCCCGGCCCCGTCGCCGCCGCCCAATTGAGCGACAGGGAATCTTCCGACCACAGGCTTTTCGCCGGCCCAGCGGCCGTCGCATGCGTGGGCTTGGCGGCCGGCGTAGCCTTCAGCGCGGCAGAGAGATCGCCCGCCGGTTGCTTCAGCGCCCAGTCGTACACTTCGTGCACCGATTTCGGCGAGCCGTCGCGGTTGTAGAACACGTTGCGGTTGGCGCCGGCCGCTTCCGGAAACGCATCGGCTGCGCTCGACTCCGGCTTCGCATTGTTGAGCCGAATGAGGCGGCAGGCCGCTTCCGGCCCGAGGAAGTGCGCCGCATAGAGTTCGCCCGAGCACACGCTGCGGCCGAGCTTGCCTTCCATCTCGCAGCGCGAATCGTTGGCGTATTCGCCGGCCATCAGCGACGCGGTTTTCGGATCGTTGCGCAGCGCGAGGATCGCCTGACGGTCTTCCTTGTCGCTCACATGATAGCGGCCGTCATCGTCCTGGTGGATCGCGTTGGCATAGGAGCCGAGGCCGAAATCGGCGCCGTGCTGCTTGATCATGCCGAGCCAGGTCTGCTGGGTGAACTGGAACAGGCCGGAGGCGCTGGAAGTGGGTGCCTGGGCCGAGGCCTTGAGCCCGCTCTCCCGCATTGCGGTGCCGAGCAGATAGTCGAAATTGGAGCCGGTGGCGGCGCTCGCCTGCTTGAGGGCGGCGATGACATCCGAACGGGTCGCGGTCTGGGTGGCTTCTGCCAGCATCGAGGTTCTCCTGACACCAAAGAAGGCAAGCCGCGTGCCACATCTCCAGCAGCGGCCGCGAACGGCTAACCGGCTGATAAAACGGTGTTTTCCCATCGGATGGAACATGCCGTGGTCGGAACCGAGCGGGGCAGGCGGCGGTCGCGACCCGGCAAATTTCGCCTGGTTTGGCGCCACGTAGGTTCGGCTTCGTGCTGCCCCTTGTAGCCGGGCAAAAGGCCGGCTGCACCCATGTGGTCAGCATAAGCAGCTGAACTTGCATTGTTTTTCGTGATTCGTATATTCGAACCCCATTTTCTGAGCCGGCCTCGCGCGCGGTCTGCACCGGCCGACGGCCGGCATGATCGCCAACACGATCCCACCCATCGGAGCGGCAAGCCGCTGCTGCACCAGAGCTTGATTTTTGAAGTCACGTTCGCAGCACCCCTCCCCTCCGGTCGTATTCGTTTTGCAAAATCGTGGACCCGGCCCTCCCAATCCTTGAGGGCTGTGCAGGTTGTTTTCGAAATTTTCGATTTGCAGACGACACAACATCTTGTGGTTGGCCGACCCTCGAAGCAGTCGAATTCAAATTGTGCCACCCCATCCGTCCCATCCCGTCCGTCTGTCAATGCTCTGCCGCGCGGCCGCGCCACTAGCGCGCCTTCGTTACCCTGTTGCATCATTGTTGCATACAAACAACGAACATGCAACCAGGAAAGGAGGGACTGCAGCGCAGCGAAATCCAAGTGACTTGTCACCCGCGCCCAACGTCAGCCATGTTGCCGGCGGGACTCTTCTCCGCTGATGTCATGGGGCGCGTTCCGCCGATCAATCGACGTCCTTTCACCTCCCCCAACGCGGGGAGGTCGCCGGCTCTGAGCAGCCAGAGCTGCGAAGAGACGGCGGGTGGGGGGCCAATTTCGCGTGCACGGCAGTTGCGGAAGAATGCAACGGAGCCAGAGCAAATCCTCTGGTATGCGCTGCGAGCCTTGAAGGAGCACGGACTGCACTTCCGCAGACAGCCGCCGCTCGGACCATACTTTCCGGACTTCGCATGCCATCGCTCGAAAATTGTGGTTGAGCTTGATGGATCGCAGCATAGCGAAGGCGCCGCCATGCAATACGACATGGTTCGGACGGCGTTTCTCAATTCTCGCGGTTATCGCGTTCTTCGATTCTGGAACGGTGACGTTCTGAAGAATCGCGACGGAGTTGTTGAGATCATTCTTGAAGCCGCCGAAGTCCCCCCACCCGCCCGGCTTCGCCGGGCGACCTCCCCGCGTAGGGGGAGGTAAACGATGGGCAGGCTCTACTACGGCGACAATCTGGAAATCCTGCGCGAGCACGTGAAGGACGAGACGGTCGATCTCGTCTACCTTGATCCGCCGTTCAATTCGAACGCCTCCTATAACGTGCTGTTCAAGGCGCCGGACGGGCACGAAAGCCACGCCCAGATGGAAGCCTTCGAGGACACCTGGCACTGGGATGCGCCAGCCACAAGAAGGCTGCTACGGGCCATGCGCGCCTTTACTGTTGATATATGAGCGCGATGGGCCCCGAACCACAAACAATTGACGACTGGATGAAGCTCTGGCGCCGGCATTGCCAAGGCGCCCGGCAACTGCTCGATGCCAACAGCACAGCACTCGCGTGGTTCAATGCGGGGATGGCTGTCGAATGTGCGCTCAAAGCGTGCATAATGGTACACCTTCGGCTCAACCGCTGGCCAGACCGAAGCCTGCGTAAGGAATTGCACACTCACGATCTGCGAAAGCTAGCTTTAGCGGCGGGCGTCGAGATCGAGAAGCTATCGCGAGACCCGGTCTTTCCCTCGTGGTGTACAGTTCACTTGTGGCGGCGCTCAGAAGGTTATAGCTCGAAGCCAATGCCCATTCGCGTCGCCCGTGATATGGTTGAAGCTGCCTGTGGGCACGATGGAGTTATTCAATGGCTAATGATCCGCTTCCGCCTGGATATCTAGAAGCCGGAAACGATTTTTTCGGAGCGCTCAAGCGGCTAGGGTTAGTACCTGAAGCACTTTTTTGGGCACAGGATAAGACAATTGACGAATTCGTCCTTGTACTCATTACGAGTCACTTCGACACCAAAGGTCCAAAGGAGATCTACCGCTTGCTAACGCAGGCGTACAACCTGGCTGCGACGCCAGCAACAATCTCGCCTTTCATCGTCCGACTACACAGTCCTTCGCAGGCGATTTCCGAGGCAATTTTGCATAGTGAGTTTTCAACCAGCGGAGAATTTGCGTACTTCACACTTAATCGCGGTGATCTCACATACCGCGATAAGTGGATTTACACCGCGAAGTACAAGAATGGCAGTGTGAAGATGAAGAAGCTATCGCCCGTGGATCGCTCGCGCCAGTGGAAGCGATTTAAGGAGAACGTTGAGCGCCTCGCCGCATAACATCGCCGCGCAGGACAAGTATCAGTTCCAGTGGTGGGCGGTGTCGCTGGTGGACGCGGTGCCCTATGGCGGCAAGAAGAAAGGCGCCGACACCGGCATCGACGGCTTCATCTACTTCAAGCCCACGGCAAGACGACGGAGAAAGCCATCGTGTCGGTGAAGGGTGGCGAATGTCGGCGTCGGCATGATCCGCGATCTCATCGCCGTGGTGATCGCGAGAAGGCAAAGATGGGCCTGCTCATCACCCTTGCCGAACCCACGTCAGCCATGCGCAAAGAGGCCGTGACCTCCGGCTATTTCCGCACCGAGGCGCAGGGCGACTTCGCGAAAATCCAGATCGTCACCATCGAAGAATTGCTGGGCGGGAAGAAGCCGCATCTGCCGTGGGTGGCGCCGGATGTGTTCAAGCGCGCCAAACGCGAAATGAAAGGCACGCAGGAAAAGCTGCTGTAGTTCGATCCCCCATGGCGATGGGCGCATGACGTGCTAGCGTGCGGCGGATTGAGGGAGATGTTTTCATGTTTCGCCGCGCCTTGCTTGCCGCGCTGATGTTTGCCGCGTGCACCGCCGCCCATGCACAGACCGTGACGCAGCTCGCCCACCAGCCGCCGGACGGCGCCTTCGTCACCTTCCTGATGACGGATGGCACCGTGCTGGCCCAGGGCAACGGGGAATCCGACTGGTGGAAGCTCACGCCGAGCAACAAGGGCAGCTATGTGAACGGCACCTGGACGCGGCTCGCCGATCTGCCGTCGGGATATCAGCCGCTCTACTTCGCCTCCGCCGTGCTCGCCGACGGGCGTCTGGTGATTTCCGGCGGCGAGTACCTGTTCGATCAATTCGCCTTCACCAACAAAGGCGCGATCTACGATCCGCTCGCCAATACGTGGAAGGCCATCGGCCATCCCAAGGGCTGGGGCTTCATCGGCGATTCTCCCTCGACCGTTCTGCCCGACGGCAGGTTCCTGGTGGGCGAGAAGCTGCAGAAGAATCTCGCCACCCTCGATCCGGCCACTCTGCAATGGACGGAGCTGCCGCACACCGGCAAGAACGATTTCAACGCCGAGGAAGGCTGGAGCCTGATGCCGGATGGATCCTTTCTCACGTATGATGTGAAGGCACATCCGAAAGCGGAGCGCTACGTTCCGGGGCTCGGGCAATGGGTGAGCGCCGGCACCACCGGCGGAGTCGATCTGCGCGGCCCGCAGGATTGCTGCGGCTGCATCGTCTACGATCAGAAGAAGCCGTGCTACCAGCCCCCTGGCGAAGTAGGGCCAGCTGTGCTGATGCCGGATGGGCGCGTGTTCGCAACCGGCGCCATCCCGCAAGGCGAGAGCATCGCGCACACGGCCATTTACTCACCGCCGGATTCGAAGCACCCCAAAGGCCGGTGGAAGAAGGGACCGGATTTTCCCGCCGGCGAGGATGCCGGCGACAATTACATCGCGCTGATGCCAAACGGCCATGTGCTGGTCGAGACGGATTTCGGCACCGGACATCTGTACGACTTCGACGGAAAGACGCTGACGCGGTTGAGCAGCCTCGGCAGCGTTGGCCTAGCATCGCTGACCATTCTTCCGACGGGCGAAGTGCTGATCGGCGGTTTCGAGGTTCTGGAGCCGGGCGGTACTTACAAAGCGGCGTGGGCGCCAACGATCACATCCGTTCCGTCGAGCGAGACGCGCGGGCAGACGTACCAGGTCTTCGGCACGCAATTTAACGGGCTGTCGCAGGCAACAGGCATGGGCGACGAGCAGTTCAATCCCTCCAACTATCCGCTGGTACGCATCACCAACAACGCGACGGGCCATGTGTCCTATGCCCGCACACACGACCACAGCACCATGGCGGTGGCGACAGGCGCGGCGATTGTGTCGACCAACTTCGATGTGCCGGCCGGTGCGGAAACCGGCGCCAGCACCGTGGAGGTGGTGGCGAATGGAATCCCGTCGGCACCGGCGGCCATTACGGTCAATTAGACGGTCAGAGGCTGGCGCGGAGTCGCTCCACTATGTTCTGCAGCGCAGCGGCTTCATAAGGAACGGCCGTGCCGTGCCCCCACACGTGGCCGGGCCAGGCAGGATCGCCCGCGCTGCGCGCCACCACATGCACATGCAGCTGCGGCACGAGGTTGCCGAGCGCGCCGACATTGATCTTCTCGGCACCGGTCAGCGCCTTGAGTCCGCGGCCGGCGCGCGCAATCTCCTCGATCAGCACCATGCGTTCGGCGTGGTTGAGGTCGTGCAGCTCGGCGAGATCGGCGCGCCGCGGCACCAGCACCAGCCATGGATAGCGCGCGTCGTTTATCAGGAGCACGCGCGACAATCCCCAATCGGCAACGAAAATCGTCTCCGCCTCGAGCCGCGGGTGGAGCGTGAACATGTGCATGGCCCGAGTATAGCGCCCGCGCGGGGAGTGTGCAGCGTCGGCGGCCTTGTTCGTGCCGAGGAAGAAGATTACATTCTTTCTTCCTCTGAGGCCAAAGCCCATGGGCGCGCTGAACATCAAGGATCCGGAAGTCGCCCGCAAAGCCAGGCGGCTGGCGGAGCTGACCCACACCAGCATCACGGCGGCGGTGTCGGAGGCGCTCGACAAGAGCCTGAAATCCGCCGAGCACAAGGCCAAGCTCGACCGCGATGCACGGGAGCGCCGTGTCGATGAAGCTATCCGCCGATTCCAGGAATCCATCCCACCGGATGCTCCTTCCTACGATGAGGTGATGGCGGACATGTATGACGAGAACGGCGCGCCCAAATAGCCATGGTCGTGGTGGACACCTCAGCCATCATGGCAATCCTCCAATCGGAGGCTGATGAGGCGCGACTGCGGGCGCGTCTCGAGCAAGCCGGCCGTGGAATTATGTCGGCGACGAATGTACTCGAACTACAGCTCGTCATCAGTGGCCGCCAAAGCCGTCTTGGTTGGAAGCAAGCGGAGATCGTGATGGAGGAATACGAGATCGCGATTCGTCCATTCGATGAGCGGCAGTTGGAGGTCGCGCGCGAAGCGGCGGTGAAGTACGGCAAGGGATACCACAAGGCGGGCCTGAATTTCGGCGACTGCTTCGCTTATGCGCTGGCCAGGGTGGAAGACCTGCCGCTTCTGTGCACCGGCAAGGATTTTGCGGCGACCGACATCGCCATCGCTCTAGACTAGTGTGCAAACCGCCGTGGATCGAAGGCGGCGATTTCGACATCGCCGTTCAGCACGATGCGAGCCATCAAATCGGCAATGGCGGGCGCGAACAGGATGCCGTTGCGGTACTGCCCGGATGCGATGAACAGGCCCTCCACGGCTGCGCGGCCAAGCAGCGGCAGATCGTCGGGTGAACCCGGCCGCAATCCGGCCCAGTGATCGATCACCGGCCAGTTCGCCAAGGCCGGGAGCAATGCCGCCGCGCGGCCGAACAGAAATTCGGCGGCGTCTTTCGTCAGCGAAGTGTCGAGCCCCACGCGCGCGGCGGTTGCGCCGATCAGCAGCCGGTCGCGGCGCGGCACGAGGTACACGTCGTTGCCCCAAATCACATGCTTCGGCAGAGCGGCTTCCGGCATCAGCGCGATCATCTCGCCCTTCACCGGAACGACTGGCGGACGCGCGCTCGCCGGCAGGACTTCGATCTCGGCACTCCACGCGCCGGCGGCAAGAATGAACGCATCCGCCTCGTGCAGATGAAACGGCGTGCGCGCGCCGATGGCGCGGCCGTTCTCAACTTCGATGCGCACGGCGGCTTCGTTGGTCTGCAGGTCGCCACCGGCGCGGCGGAACGCGACGATCAGTGCGTTCGCCAGCGCGCGATTGTCGACCTGGGCTTCGGCGGGATCGAACAATGCGCCGTGGATGTCGGCGGCAAGCAGCGGCTCGAGTGCGCGGGCCTCATCGCGCGGCAGGAACTCGAGGCCCGCTGCTCCCTTGGCGCGTGCCGACAGCGCCGCCGCTTCATCGGCCGTTCGCGCAACGATCAACGTGCCGTCGGCGCGGTAATCGACCCCGCGGCCGGATGCTTCCTCGATCTCGCGCGCGAAATGCGGCCAGAGTTGCGCGGCGTGACTCGCGAATTGGGTTTCCGGCGTGTCTTTCTCGCCCGCTTCCGCGGTCGGCGAAATCATCCCGGCCGATGCCCAGGTGGCGCCGCGCCCGGCCTGCGCGCGCTCGAGCACGGTGACGTCTGCGCCGGACTGCAGCAGACGCCAGCCGATCGACAGGCCCGCCACGCCGGCGCCAATGATCACGATCTTCATGATGGCCACGGCTTTAGTGGCCGCTTACGCGATGGTCAAATCCTCTTCCGACGAAGCGGATGGATGTATTCATCCCATTTACCTCCCCCCTTGTGGGGAGGTCGGCGAACGAAGTGAGCCGGGTGGGGGGCGGTGCACTCGTCTACTGCGGCCCCCCACCCGAAATGCTCTCGCTGCGCTCAAGCATTTCGACCTCCCCACAAAGGGGGAGGTGATTTTAGATGTGCAATGCGCGGCCGTCGGCGGCGAGGACGGCTTCGTGCATCATCTCGCTCAGGGTGGGGTGCGGGAAGATGGTGGTGGCCAGCTCGGCGTCGGTGAGTTCGCCGGTCTTGGCGATGGCATAGCCCTGGATCAGCTCGGTCACTTCCGCCCCAACCATATGCGCGCCGAGCAGCTCGCCGGTGTCGGCATCGAACACCGTCTTGACCAAGCCTTCCGGTTCGCCGAGCGCTATCGCCTTGCCGTTGCCGATGAACGGAAATCTGCCGACCTTGATGTTGCGCCCCGCCGCTTTTGCCGCCGCTTCCGTCATACCGAGGGACGCCACCTGCGGCCAGCAATAGGTGCAGCCCGGCACGTTGGACGTGTTCAGGGGATGCACGCCTTTCACGCCGGCGATGCGTTCGGCCACGATGACGCCCTCGTGCATGCCCTTGTGCGCCAGCCACGGCGGGCCGACAAGATCGCCGATGGCCCACACGCCCGACAGCCCGGTTGCGCCCCATTGATCGACGACCACATGCGTGCGCTCGATCTTGATGCCGGCCTGCTCGTAGCAGTTGTTCTCGACATTGCCGACGATACCGACCGCGAGGATGACGCGATCCACCGTCAAATTTTCGCTCTTGCCGTCCTTCGATTTGAGCGTTGCGGTGACATTGTCATCGCCCTTGTCCAGCTTCTCGACGCTCGTTGAGACCTTGATCTTCATCCCCTGCTTGACGAAGGCCTTGTGGGCGAATTGCGAAATTTCTTCGTCTTCCACCGGCAGCACGCGGTCGAGCACTTCCACAACTGTCACGTCGGACCCGAGCGTGCGGTAGAAACTGGCGAACTCAATGCCGATGGCGCCGGAGCCCACCACCAGCAGCGATTTCGGGAAGCTCGGCGGAATCATCGCTTCGCGGTACGTCCAGATCAGTTTGCCGTCCGGCTCGAGGCCGGGAAGCGTTCGTGCCCGCGCGCCGGTCGCCAGCACGATGTTCTTCGCCGTGACATCGGTGGTGTTGCCGTCCTTCGTCACCGCGATCTTGCCGGCACCGGCCAGCTTGGCTTCGCCAAAGATCACGGCGATCTTGTGCTTCTTCATCAGGAAAGCAACGCCGTTCGACAGCTGCTTCGACACTTTGCGCGAGCGCTCGACGATCTTCGCCAGATCGAATTGGAGATTGTCGGCGCTGAATCCGAATTCGCTTAAACGATGCATCAGGTGCCAGATCTCGCTCGAGCGCAGCAGCGCCTTGGTCGGGATGCAGCCCCAGTTGAGGCAGATGCCGCCCAGTTGGTCGCGCTCGACAATCGCCGTCTTCAGCCCCAGCTGCGCGGCGCGGATGGCGCACACATAGCCGGCCGGGCCGGAGCCGATCACCACGACATCATAGGAATCCATCGGAAGGTCTCACGAATAGAGGAAGCCGTAGATAACAACGGCAAACAATGCCGGACACAGGAAGAAGATGGTGTAGATGCCGGAGATCGCCAGCCATTTGATGCCGGTCCACAACCAGCTCTGCTCGTAGAACCGGCGAATGGCCAGCAGCACATACAATCCAATCGAGGCGATCAGGAACCAGAACACCAAGGTGCCGGAGACGATTTGGGCAAGGCCGGTCGCGATGATGAGCGCAACGAACGTGAAGGTGTGCACGTCCAGCGAGAAGACCAGGTGATCGACCAGATAGAATTTCCTGCGCTGGCGCCAATAGAACAGCGCGCACAACAGCGCATAAAGCGGCAACAGCAGAAACAGCACGCGTGGAATCCAGGTGGTCAGCGGTTCGTTCAGCGCCGCAGGATTGCGCGCAATGCGCTCAAGTCCGCCATAGACGTGCGTGTTGACCCAGCCCTTGACCTTCTTCACCTTGGCCTTCTCGTTTGCCTTCGCCTTCTTCGACCCTTGTTCAAACGCGAAATTCACCTGTGCCTTTTCCAGGCGCTCCACCGCCTCCGGAGGCAAGGTCGCCTTGAACGCGCCGATCGGCTGGAAGAAATGAAAGCGCGTGGAGAAGCTGTATTTGGCGGCGCCCTTCTTCACATCCTCCTTTGGGATGGGAATGAGCTTGGGTGCGTACTTCGTGTCAGGGTCAGTCGGATCGTAGCCAGGATTTTGGATGAACACATTGCCGTGCGCGTCGGTGATTGTCTTCACATGGGTGGCGACGACCTGAAGCTGCATGATGGCAATGTTGAATCCGCCGAGGATCAGAAAAAACACCAGCGAGACGAAGAAGTAGAGGCGCAACGGCGGCACGTAGCGGCGCGTGCGGCCCTCGCGGAAGGAGCGCGGCAGTTCGCCCGGTTGAAGCAGCAAAGCCTGCGCGGTGTGCAGGATTCGGCTGTCGAAACTCGCAATGTCCTCGATGAGGTCGCGGACAAGGCCCAGAATTGAGCGGCGATGCGTCTCGCGCTCCTGGCCGCACATCGCACAATAGGGACCGATGAGCGGCGCGCCGCAATTGGCGCACTTGCCGAGCGGCTTGCCATCGCGCGCCATATGTGAAGCGGCGAACTCGATGCCCGCCGCCGCACCCGTTTCCAGAATGGCTTCCATGTCGCTCATGCGTCCGCGACTATAGCAGCATCGCGGCCGGTTCTTCGATGTAGCTCTTAAAGGCCTGCAGGAAGCGCGCGCCGGTGGCGCCATCGATGACGCGGTGGTCGCACGACATGGTGACGGTCATGATTGTGGCGGTTTCGACCTTGCCGTCGCGCACGACCGCCCGCTGCTCCCCGGCGCCGACCGCCAAAATGGCTGACTGGGGCGGATTGATCACCGCGGTGAAATCGCGAATGCCGAACATGCCGAGATTGGAGATGGAGAATCCGCCGCCTTCGTATTCCTGCGGCTTGAGCTTCTTGTTGCGCGCCCGCTCGGCCAGCGACTTCACCTCATTGGAGATGGCGGCGAGACCCTTCTGCTCCGCGCCGAACACGATGGGCGTGATGAGGCCGAAGTCGAGCGCCACCGCGATGCCGACATCGGCATGCTGGTGGCGGAGGATGGCGGTGTCCGTCCAGCTGGCGTTGACTTCCGGCACGCGCATCAGCGCCAGCGCCACTGCTTTCACGATGAAATCGTTGACGGAGAGCTTGTAGGCACCGTCACCCTTCGGCGAGCGTTCGTTCAGGCGCGCGCGCGCTTCGAGCAACCGGTCGATGTCGCAATCGATGGTGAGGTAGTAGTGCGGGATGAGAGTCTTGGCCGAGGTGAGGCGCTTGGCGATGGCCTTGCGCATCGAGTCATGCGGGATCTCTTCGTACGAATCCTTCGCATAGAACAGCCGCGCATCGGGCAGCGGCGCAATCCCCAGTTCACCCTTCGGGGCCGGCTGCGCCGGCACCTCAGGGTGACGCGCGACTTGGTCATCCCGAGGAGCGGCGGCACGCCGCGTCCCGAGGGAGGCGGCATCGATGTCCGACTTCACGATGCGGCCGCGCGGACCTGATCCGTGTACGGACGAAAGCTCGATTCCCGCCTGCTCCGCCATCCGCTTGGCCAGCGGCGAGGCGAAGATGCGGACGTTAGATCGCGGTTCAATTTTCTTACCCTCCCCTTGAGGGAGGGTCGAAGCGCCCTTCGGCGCTTCGGGGAGGGGCTTGGCCGCACTCTGCGCGGCCCCCCCACCAAAATCGCTGCGCGATTTTGGCTCCCCCTCAAGGGGGGAGCGCGGCGACGATGCCGGAGTCTTTGCTTCCGCGTGCACGGCGTCCTTGATCGACGCCATGGCGGAGGAGATGTCGAGCGGCGCGGCGGCGGTCTCGGTTTCACCTTCGCCAATCAAAGTGGCGATGGGTTCGTTCACCTTCACGCCTTCGGTGCCCTCGGGCACCAGAATCTTGCCGATCTTGCCCTCGTCGACCGCCTCGAATTCCATCGTCGCCTTGTCGGTTTCGATTTCGGCAAGGATGTCGCCCGAGTGCACCTCGTCGCCTTCGTGGACATGCCACTTGGCGAGCTTGCCCTCTTCCATCGTGGGCGACAGCGCCGGCATGAGAATGTTGGTCGCCATCAGCTCGGCTCCAGCTGTGCGAGTTCGCTTGCGTGCTGCTCCCAGTGCTTACCGTCGAACTCGACCGTCATCACCGATTTGAATTCGCTGCCATCGAGGCAGCGGAAGTTCACGCTGTAGCCGTCCGGATGCGAGCGCGGGATATAGAATGACTTGATGCCGCACACCGAGCAGAACATGTGCTGCGCCGCGCCGGTGTTGAAAGTGTAGTTGGTGATACTGTCCTCTCCGCGCAGCAATTTGAATCGCGACTTCGGCACGATGAGATGCAGATAACCGGTCTTGCAGCACATCGAGCAATTGCAATCGACCAGTTCCACCTCGTCCGGTGTCGCCACCTCAAACGCAACCGTTCCGCAATGACATCCGCCGCGATGCCATTGCATGACGGGTAGCGGAGTTGGCTCCTTCTTGGATCGTCCACCCATCAATACCGGCCCAACGAATTACCTCCCCCTTGTGGGGAGGTCGGGGAGCTTGCGAGCACCAGCGAGCAAGCGAGCCGGGTGGAGGGAAGAACGCAGATGCGTCCCCCCCACCCGATCCGCTTCGCGGATCGACCTCCCCACAAGGGGGAGGTAACCTCGCGGTGCGAGCCGCTCATCGTCATCGATAACAAACCGCTTTCACCGCCGCGATGATGTCATCCACCGTCGGCAGGGCGAGCTTTTCGAGATTGGCCGCATAGGGCATCGGCACGTCCTTGCCGGTGACTTTCGTCGGCGGCGCATCGAGCCAGTCGAACGCCTGATCGACCACCTGTGCGGCGATCTCCGAACCCACCGAACAGATCGGCCAGCCCTGCTCCACCGTCACCACGCGATTCGTCTTCTTCACGGAATTGATCACGGTTGCGGTATCGAGTGGGCGAAGCGTGCGCAGATCGATCAGCTCCGCTTCGATGCCTTCTTCGGCAAGCTTGTCGGCTGCCTCCAATATCTGCCCGACGCAAATCGAATGCGCGACCACGGTTACGTCCTTGCCGGCGCGAATGATCCGCGCCTTTCCGATCGGCACGACGAAATCATCCAGCTTCGGCACCGGGAAGGTGCGGCCATAGACGATCTCGTTCTCGAGAAAGATGACAGGATTGGGATCGCGGATCGCCGCCTTCAGCAATCCTTTCGCATCGGCCGCGAAGTACGGCGCGATCACCTTCAGCCCCGGCACATGCGCATACCAGCTCGAATAATCCTGGCTGTGCTGGGCGGCGACACGCGCGGCGGGGCCGTTCGGTCCGCGGAACACGATGGGGCAGCCCATCTGGCCGCCCGACATGTAGCGAGTCTTCGCCGCCGAATTGATCAGCTGATCCATCGCCTGCATGGCGAAATTCCACGTCATGAATTCGACGATGGGTCGCAAGCCGCCGAACGCCGCGCCGACGCCAAGACCGGTAAACCCATGCTCAGTGATCGGCGTGTCGATGACGCGCCCGGCGCCGAACTCCTCGAGCAAACCCTGGCTGATTTTGTAGGCGCCCTGGTACTGCGCCACTTCCTCGCCCATGAGGAAGACGTTGGGATCGCGGCGCATCTCTTCCGCCATCGCGTCGCGCAGCGCATCACGCACCGTGAGGTTCACGGCTTCGGTGCCGGCGGGGAATTCTTCTTCCGCGGCCTCCTGCTGGTGACCGGCGAGAACATGGGCCGGATGCTCGCGCTTTTGCGATGTCTCGCTCTGCTTCTGCGACGGCTGCTGCGGTTCGGCTTCGGCCGGGCGCTTTTCCTGCAGCGACTCTTCCGACTTTTTCGGCGGAGCGTTCGCCGCTGGTTTCTCAGATTTCGCAGGCGCGGCGGTTTCGCCATCCGCGATCAGTTCGGCGATCGGCTGGTTGACCTTCACGCCTTCGGTGCCTTCGGGCACCAGGATTTTTCCGATCTTGCCCTCGTCAACCGCTTCGAACTCCATCGTCGCCTTGTCGGTTTCGATTTCAGCGAGGATGTCGCCGGAGTGAACCTCGTCACCTTCCTTGACGAGCCACTTGGCGAGCTTGCCCTCTTCCATCGTGGGCGACAGCGCCGGCAGGAGAATTTGGGTCATCGAACGTCCCCAAACTTCACCTCCCCCAACGCGGGGAGGTCGGAGCGCGCAGCGCTCCGGGTGGGGGGCGCACCGACAAAGAATCCCCCCACCCGACGCAATGCGCTGCCGCGCCTTGCGTCGACCTCCCCTCCAGGGGGAGGTGAGTCTAAAGTGGAGGCGTCTGCACTAGAGGCACTCACGCGTAGACATCCGTGTAGAGTTCTTCCGGCGCCGGTTCTGGGCTTTCGGTGGCGAACTCGGCCGCCGTGTTGACGATCTGCCGGATATCCTTATCCAGCGCCTTGAGCTCGTCTTCGCGCGCCAGGCCCTGCGCCACCAGCCGCTGTCCGAAGTGCTCGATGGGATCGCGCTTCTCGCGCACCTCCTGCACCTCCTCACGCGTGCGATACTTCGCCGGGTCGGACATCGAGTGGCCGCGATAACGGTAGGTCTTCATCTCGAGGATCATCGGCCCTTTGCCGGAGCGGGCGAATTCCAGCGCCTTCAGGCCGGCCTCGCGCACCGCCTGCACGTCCATGCCATCGACCTGCTCGCCGGGAATCTCGAACGAGGCGCCGCGCTTGAACAGTTCCGTCTCGGCCGAGGACCGCGCCACGCTGGTGCCCATGGCATACTGGTTGTTCTCGATCACATAGACGACCGGCAGCTTCCACAGCTCGGCCATGTTGAAGCTCTCGTAGACCTGGCCCTGGTTGGCGGCGCCATCGCCGAAATAGGTGACACAGACCGACCCGTTCTTCTTGTACTTGTTCGAAAAGCCGAGCCCCGTGCCGATCGGCACCTGCGCGCCGACGATGCCGTGGCCGCCATAGAAGTGCTGCGCCACCGAAAACATGTGCATCGAGCCGCCCTTGCCCTTGGAATAGCCGGTGGCGCGGCCAGTGAGCTCCGCCATCACACCTTTCGGGTCCATGCCGGTCGCCAGCATGTGGCCATGGTCGCGATAGGCGGTGATGACCTGGTCGCCCTTTTTCAGCGCGGCCTGCATGCCCACGACGACCGCCTCCTGTCCGATATAAAGGTGGCAGAAGCCGCCGATCAGCCCCATGCCGTAGAGCTGGCCCGCCTTTTCCTCGAACCGGCGGATGAGGAGCATGTCGCGATAGAGCTTGTGCGCCAATTCCGTGTCGGCGGCCTGGCTCTCATCCTGTTTCCTGGCCGGCTCGGCCATTCGTGGCTCCTCTCCCCCTTGGAGCGGCGGTTTTGGCAAGGGGTCGCGGATTTGGCAAGCGCCGCCCGCCAACGGAAATGCACTGGATGGGAAAGGGTTTAGTGGCCGCCGCGAGCGACGCCGATCTCGCCGGGCAGGACACCCAAATTCTGGTCGCGCCGGAGTTCCTCGATAAGGTCCGGATCGCCCTTGGTGAGAAGGTCCACGCGATGGGCCAGGCGCCGGCGATGGTCATCGATCAGGGCCAGCGCAGTGCGCTCAGTGGTAAGCTGCTGGCGGGCATCGCCGAGCGCGATCAGCCCGCGCGGACCGGCAATGGTGAAGTAGCCGAAGTAGCCGATCGCCGCCAGACAAATGGCGGGGAAGATCAACGCCGTCACCGTTCGCGCAATGCTTCGCCTGATTCGCATGCCCTGAACGAATCACGTCTGATTCGCGGTGGTCAAGAGATTTTTCGTTAACGCACGAATGCTCGTGCATTCTCGTGGAAGGCGAGTCTTCGTCGCGCTGCATGGCGGATGCGAAGGATTCGGACTTCATGACGATTTGGCACGCGCTTGAAGTAGACGAGATAAGGATAAGGATTGGCGGGAAAGACACGCACGCCGGGCAACTTTGTTCTGCTGCCTGTGTCGGGGAAAGATGCGACGTGCCGAGTGACCGCATGAATCCGATCGACGACCTTCTGTGCTCCGGCCGGGCTTTCGCGGGCAATATAGTCGTAAATCGCACTAATTTCACGCGTCGCTTGCGGGCTGAATGTCAGATCCATCAGCGACGACGAAAGGCCTGCGCGACATCGTGCGGGGAAGCAGTCTCACCGCGCTCCATCTCCGCAAGGGCTTCCCGGAGATCGGATTCCTCCTCCGGACTCAGCTCATAGAAATCTTCTGACTCTAGGCTGAGCAAGAGGCTGGCGGCCTCCTCCTGTTTTTCGCGCGGCCAAGTTTTGACTCGCTCGAAAACCGCATCGATTTGGTCTTTCGTCATGGCCTCCACTCTAGCAGACCGTTCCAATCCTAGGAACCGGTGCGCAACACATTTCGGTCGGCGTAGACCGCCCGGTCGTCGATCTGCTCGTCGATGCGCAGAAGCTGGTTGAAAATGCCAGCGCAGCGCCGGCCTCGCGCGCGCCGTTGTCATTTGGTCATCAAGCCTTTGCTTGACATGGCGCGGGAGTGAGACGCACCGTTCATCGTGGACCGGCGTCCCCCGCCGCCCCGCGCGGGGACGGACCGTCTCCATGTGGGCAAAATGAAGGGGAGTATCTCGTGAACAGAAGACTGAAACGGCTCGCGCCGGCGCTCGGCGCCATGCTCGTGGGCGTGTATTTCGCCGGAACCAGCCAGGCGGCCACCGCAGGAACGGATCGTGCGCATCAGGACTGGCGCGCAGCCATCGCGCGCACGGCAACGCCGGCAAAAGGTTGCTTCACGGCATCCTATCCCCTGCTCCTTTGGCGGCAGGTCGCTTGCGTGACAGCGCCCAACATTCCTTACGTTCCGCGCAGCGGGTCCCGCGGCGGGAGAACGGTCGGCGACGGCGACGATTATGCCGCCGTGAGCCAAAAATTCACCTCGGCGGCGACCGGATCCTTTCCGGTGGTCAAGGGCCTGAAAACGGAAAACGACAACGGCCGGCCGAACGTCTATTCGATTCAGCTCAACTCCAACTTCATGTCGAACGACACAGCCTGCGCCAACGCGTTCGACCCGTCGAAGTGCCTCGGCTGGGAGCAGTTCGTCTACTCCAGCAGCAGCCGCGAAGTGTTCATTCAGTATTGGCTTATCTTCTACACGGGAGGGACTGTTCACTGCCCGGCCGGGTGGAACTCTTACAGCCAGGACTGCTATCGAAACAGCCAAGCTGTCAGCGCGCCGCAGGAGAAAATCACCGACCTCTCCAGCATGACGCTGGGGGGAATTGCAGTCAAAAAGGGCATCGACACACTCACCTTTGCCGATGGTGCAAATGCCTACAGCACGACCGGCGAGGACACCGTCATGTATCTCGCCTATGGCTGGAACGGGTCCGAGTTCAATATCATCGGCGACGGCGGGGGATCTGAGGCGACGTTCAACGCCGGCACCAAGCTGACCGTCAGGATCGATCTTGTGGACGGGTCCATTGCGAAACCCACCTGTGAGGCCAACGCCGGCACCACCGGCGAAACGAACAATCTAAACCTCGGCGCGTGCAAGGCTCTCAAGGGCTCGGGCACGACGATCTTGCCGGCGGTGCAGTTCGTGGAGTCGCTGGCGAAGTAGGCGGCTGGCTGCAGTTTCAGACGAAAAGCGCGTCGCGCGACAAACGCGGCGCGTTTTTTTTCAGCGCTTCAGCGCGCCGCGGCCGGCGTAGATGGCCTGATCATCCAGCTGCTCCTCGATGCGCAGGAGCTGGTTGTATTTGGCGAGACGATCGGATCGCGCCAGGGAGCCGGTCTTGATCTGCCCGCAATTGGTGGCAACCGCGAGATCGGCGATGGTGGCATCTTCCGTTTCCCCGGAGCGATGGGACATCACGGCGCGGTAGGAGGCACGCTGCGCGGTATCGACCGCGTCCATGGTCTCGGTCAGCGATCCGATCTGGTTCACCTTTATCAGGATGGCATTCGCCACGTGCTTCTCGATGCCTTCTTGCAGCCGCTTGGTATTGGTGACGAAGAGATCGTCGCCGACGAGCTGGATCTTGTCGCCGAGAAGCTGGGTGATCTCGGCCCAGCCGTCCCAATCGTCTTCCGCCATGCCGTCCTCGATGGAGACGATGGGGTATCGCGCGCACAGATCGGCATAGACCTTCACCATGGCCGACGGGTCGAGCGTCTTGCCCTCGCCTTCCAGCACGTACTTGCCGTTCTTGAAGAACTCGGTGGATGCTGGATCGAGCGCCAGCGCCACGTCCTCGCCCGGACGGTAGCCGGCCTTCTCGATGGACTTCATGATGAAGGAGAGCGCTTCGTCGGCGGTCTTCAGGTTCGGCGCGAAACCGCCTTCGTCGCCGACATTGGTGTTGTGGCCGGCATCGTGTAGCGATTTCTTCAGCGTATGGAAAATCTCCGCGCCCATCCGCAAGGCCTCGCGAAATGTCGGCGCGCCCAGCGGCACGATCATGAATTCCTGGAAGTCGATGGGATTGTCGGCATGCACGCCGCCATTGACGATATTCATCAGCGGCACCGGCAGCACCCGCGCCGACACGCCGCCGATGTAACGATAAAGGGGCAGGTCGCGCGCAACCGCGGCGGCTTTGGCAACAGCCAGCGAAACGCCGAGAATGGGATTGGCGCCGAGGCGCGATTTGTTCGGCGTGCCGTCCAGCTCGCACATGATGCGGTCGATGCGGCCCTGCTCTTCCGCATCCATGCCGCCGACCGCGTCGAAGATTTCCGTGTTGACCGCCGCGACCGCCTTCTCGACGCCCCTGCCGCCATACCGCTTGCCACCATCGCGCAGCTCGACGGCCTCATGCGCGCCGGTCGATGCGCCGGACGGCACCGCGGCGCGGCCGGAGGAGCCGTCCTCCAGCCGCACATCTACCTCCACCGTCGGATTGCCGCGTGAATCGAGGATTTCGCGGCCAGTGATATCGACGATGGCGGTCATGATTTCGGCTCCAGTGGGTGGTGGCCTTCTAGAAGATGGCCTTTGCACCATCAAGCCGACCGAATCGCACTAGACTTTGCAGACCGTGCGAGTCGCGGGACACGCCAAAGGGGGATCATCATGATCGCGATGCCGGCAACGTTGCTCACTGCCATCGTCACCATTCTCGCCATTCTCTTCTATTTCTACACCGGCCTTCTCGTTGGCAGAATGCGCGGCAAGCATAGCGTCAAGGCGCCGGCGGTAACCGGCCATCCCGAATTCGAATGCGCCTACCGCGTGCAGATGAACACGCTCGAGCATTTCGTCATTTTCTTGCCGCTGCTTTGGCTGGCGACGATGTACTTCCGCACGTGGGGTTGGCTGCCCCCATTGTTCGGGCTGGTCTGGATCATCGGCCGCATCCTTTACATGACGGGCTATATGGCCGCGCCGGAGAAGCGCGAGACCGGCTTCATGATCGCCGCCATCGCGCTGATAGCGCTTCTGATCCTTTCGATCATCGGCATCGTTCAGACCTGGACAGCCGTCAGCGCGACTTAGGACGCGAGCCCTGCCTGCCGAACCAGCTTGCGGAACTGCGGCAGTGTCCGAAGAGGACGAAACAGTGGCTCGATGTTCAGCGATACGACATCGGTCTCGTGTCGCCGGAAACTGAGCTGAAGATACCTCAGCGCCTGCTTTGTGTCGCCCAGTTGCGCATACGTCATGGCGAGCTGGTAAGCCGAGTCATCCTGCTGTCCAAATCGCTGCTGCTGGGCAGCCAGCAACGCCAGGAGCATCCCTTTGTGTCCGCCTTGTGCAAGCCCCCGCGAAGCCGCTGCCGCAATGGCGTGAAATGTCGGATCCTGGCGAATGGCTGCGTCCGTCAGGGACTCGCGTACGAACCCTGCATCGTCGCCGCGGGCGCGGCTGATCATCGCCAGGTAGAAATGCGGCGATGAAAAGCGCGGCTCCGTCTCCTCCAGTTGCCGAAGCAACGTGATTGCTTCGTCGGTTCTGCCGGCAACGAAAAGGATCATGCCCTTGTCGGCGAGAATGGATGTCGAAGAGGTATCGATCTGCTGCGCCGTATCGATTTCGGCAAGGGCTTCCCGGAACCGTCCGAAGTTGGTCAGGAAATTCGCATACCAGTGATGCGCCGTGGCGCCATTTGGTGAAAGCGCAATGGCCCGCTTGTACTCGCGCTCCGCCGTCGCTGCATCGTGCGTCCAATAGAAATCGATGAACGCGAGCGAGGCGTGCGCATCCGCGAGCGACGGATCGAGTGCGATGGCACGCTCCGCCGCGGCCTTGGCCCTTGGGAATGCGTAGCTCGCAGGCATCGCCGTGTATTCGCGAAGCAGGTTGTAGCAGCTCGCGAGTCCGGCATAGGCCTGCGCGTATTGCGGATCGTGCACGATGGCTTGCGTGAAATCGTCGACCGCATGGGTCAGGCCGACGGGCGTCCGCGTTTGCCAGGCATAGAGACCGGCGCGATAGAGGCGCTCCGCTTCCGCATTGGGAACATGGCCATTGCCATGGAGCGCGAGCGGTGCCGGCCGGAAAGC
>DASYBT010000093.1:0-1659 GCA_036500585.1 Rhizomicrobium sp. | reverse complement strand
CGTCTCCACCTCATTCAGCCCGATCGTGGCCTCCAGCATCAACAGCACATCGAAGCCCTGACTGCGAATGTTCTGCACCACGCCCGCAATCTGTTCGGACTCGGAGACAGACTCGTGAATCGCCTCTCCCAACTGCTCGATCAGCTTGCGTACGCGTGCATTCATCCTTGCCTCCTCATCCACATCAGGGGTCTTCCGTCTCCGGACACAGCTTCCCGGCCCACGGGTATCCCCCTACCTTACGTCTGATGACCCAGCCCCGCAAACGGCACCAGGGAGAAGCCCCAAAACTTTCCCGCATAATCTGTTCATCGCAACAAAAATTGTCATCATTGTCATCCTGAGCAGAGCGAAGAGCTTGCCCTGAGCCTGTCGAAGGGACGGCAGTCTCTAAACAGCACACCAAACCGGGTGCCCCACATCTCGCGCCACATCTCGCGTTTGACATGTGGGAATCAGCCAGGTCGGCCGTAAGCCCTAGCGTGAGCGACCAAAGGAAGCGAACCCGACGGAATGCGCCTCGGACGGCAAGTCCGAAGTAAACTTCCCCCATGGAGCCGAACCGCTTCGGACGCAAACTTGGCATCGGCGTCCGTGTCGCCTCGCGCATGGCAAAGGAGCGCGCCACCAAGGCCGCATCCGCAAACGGCACGACTGCCGCGGCACAACCCCAAACGGCTCCGCGCACCCCACCGCCTCCCGCTCCGAAAAATTCAAAGAAAAATTACACCGAGCCCGCGCGCCGCGTCGGAGAAGGCACTCGCCGCTTCGGCCAGGCCTTCTTTGGTCCGCTCAAGCAGGTCAGCGCCACGCTCTGGCTGGAGATCACCGGGCTCTTCTTCGCCCTCTTCGCGCTCTTCTTCGGCCAGAACGCCTGGAAGACCCGCGCGAGCGCCCTCCACGGCCCCGAGCACGCGCACTTCCTCCTCTACGCCGTCCTCACCCTCATCTTTGTCTACTTCTGCATCAGCTCCTTCGTAAAAGCTGCACGCCGCGGACGCCCAAGCGCACAATGAGCAACGTGCCAAGAAACGTGAAGGATAAGAACGGAAACAACGCCGCCAATTCCGATAAGGTCGCGTCGAGCGCAAGCGAGCAAGCAGTCCAGTCGGCCGCGAAAGCGGCCTGGAGTCAAGAAGACCTCACCAACTTCGATCCAGAAAAAGATCTCAACTACCCCGGCCAATATCCCTTCACCCGCGGCATCCAGCCCACCATGTATCGCGGCCGCCTCTGGACCATGCGCCAGTACGCCGGCATGGGCGACGCCGAGGAGTCCAACCGCCGCTACAAATTCCTGCTCGCCCACGGGACGTCAGGCCTCTCGGTGGCCTTCGATCTCCCCACCCAGATCGGCTACGACTCCGACGACCCCATGGCCCTCGGCGAAGTCGGCAAGGTCGGCGTCGCCATCGACTCCATCGAAGACATGGAGCGCCTCTTCGCCGATATCAAGCTCGACACCATCTCCACCTCGATGACCATCAACGCCACCGCCTCCATCCTGCTCGCGCTCTACGTCGCAGCGGCCAGGCGCAGCGGCGCCGACACCCGCAAGCTCTCCGGCACCGTCCAGAACGACATCCTCAAGGAGTACATCGCCCGCGGCACCTACATCTATCCCGTGCCCCACGCCATGCGCATCATCACCGACATGTT
>DASYBT010000092.1:0-24037 GCA_036500585.1 Rhizomicrobium sp. | reverse complement strand
CCCACCCGGCTCACTTCGTTCGCCGACCTCCCCACGAGGGGGAGGTGATCTCATTACGCCGCCTGTTCCGTGGTGGGATCGATCATCCTTTTCACTTCGGTGACCTTGGTCGCCGGGAAGCCGCTGAGCTCGGCATGCTTGTGAATGAGGGACTCGTCCTTCGCCAGATAGACGCAGAAGGTCTTGTCGCCGGCGACATAGCTTTCCACCCATTGGATATCGGGCCCCAGCTCGCGCAGAACCTTGGTCGATTGCGCCGCCGCACCGCGTAGCTGCTCGCGCTCGAAAGAACCTACCGCGGGAATGTCGCGCTCGATGATGAATTTGCGAAGTGCCATGCTGTCCTCCAATGTTTGATCGGTGCCGAAGGCCCCGATCATAGCCGCGGCGCGGGTTGAAGGGCAGGGCGCAATCGTGTAGGGGCACCGCAAATATCGGGGCGTAGCGCAGTCTGGTAGCGCATCTGCTTTGGGAGCAGAGGGTCGCGTGTTCAAATCACGCCGCCCCGACCACCCTTCCACCCTTCGGGCTATGGGCCTGGCAAGACCTCCTCGCTCGCGAGCAAGGGCGACTTGTCACGCCGAAGGTTTAGCGAAGGCGGAAGGCGGGCGGATTCCGCCGAGTTACGGCGTGCCAAGCCGAGCCAGCGAACATTGAACAATTCGGCTTGACCGCTTTAGGGCTTCGAAACCGTTACAGCCTAGGTTTTGACGCATGCTGGCACGCCGAGACACATCCTCTGCCGCGCTCGACGTCCGCGGGCTGTCGAAATCCTTCGGGCGTCCGGCGGTTGACGGCCTGGACCTGACCATTCGGCGCGGAGAGTTCTACATGCTCCTCGGGCCCAACGGCGCCGGCAAGACCACGACGCTGCGCATGGTCAGCGGCCTTCTGAAGCCAGACGCGGGAAGCATTTTCATTTTCGGCATCGACGCGCTGGCCAATCCGGTGGCGGCAAAGCAGGTCGTCGGTTGGCTCTCCGATGAGCCGATGATCTACGACAAGCTCACGCCGCTCGAATATCTCGAATTCGTTTCCGGCCTCTGGAATGTGGAAACCGAAATGGCGGAGCATCGCGCGCGCGAGCTGCTGCGATGGCTCGACCTCGAAAGTGTCGGCGAGCAGCGTTGCGAGCATTTTTCGCGCGGCATGCGGCAGAAGGTGGCTCTGGCCGGCGCACTGGTGCACGAGCCGAGCCTGCTCATTCTCGACGAGCCGCTGACAGGGCTCGATGCCGGCAGCGCCCGCCTCGTCAAATCCGTGCTCGCCGACCGCGTGGCGAAGGGATGTACCGTCATCATGACGACGCACATCCTGGAAATCGCGGAACGCATGGCGGATCGCATCGGCGTGATCGCGCGCGGACGCCTGATCGCCGAAGGGACGCTAAGCGAATTGCGCGAGACATCGGGCCGAAGCGGCGCCACGCTGGAGGACATGTTCCTCGCCATCGTGGAGGCCGCGTGAACCGGCCCGGAAGCTTCGCATGGTTTGCCCGTCACGAGATGCGGCTTAGCTGGCGCGACGCACTTGCCATGATGACGGCGGGGCGGCGACAACGCGAACGCACTGTGGCGATCTTCGTCGTTGTCTTTGCCGGTTTGATGCATTTCGTGGCGTATCTGACGCTTGGGGGAATTGCGAAGGCAGGGCCGCGCGCCGATTTGCCCACGTTGATCGTCATCACAGCCGGGCTTCTGTTGTCGGGATCAGCAATGCTGTCGCAGGCGATGGAAATCGTCACTCGGACCTTCTACACGCGGTCCGATCTGGAGCTGATCCTGAGTTCGCCCACGCCGGCGCGCCGGCTCTTCACCGTCCGCATGGGCGCGATCGGCTTGTCCGTCAGCATGATGTCGCTGTTATTCGTGGGGCCGTTCATCGACGTGCTTGCGTGGCGAGATGGGCCCCGCTGGCTCGCCGCCTATGGCGTGATCGTTGCGGTGTCGCTGGTGGCGACGGCGATTGCGATTGCCGCGACGGCCACGCTGTTCCAGACAGCCGGTCCTAAACGAACGCGGCTCGTGGCGCAGATCGTCGCTGCCGTGATCGGCGGTGCATTCGTGATCGGCTTGCAGCTGGCTGCCATGTTCTCCACCGGAACCTTGTCGCGCCTGGCATTCCTGCGATCGACTTTTCTGTTGCGACATGCGCCATCGCTCGCCAGCGTCTTGTGGTGGCCCGGGCGCGCCGCCATGGGCGAGTGGTACGCATTCTGGGCGGTCTTGATCGCAAGCCTCGCGGTGTTTGTCGCGGTTGCGCGGTTCTATGCACCGCGGTTCGCGGACTATGTGCTGTCCGCATCCAGCGTTTCGCGTGACGGCGGAAAGCGCCAGCAAAGCGGGCGAGCGTTCGCGGTGCGGCCGGCGGCAGCGGCACTGCGCCGCAAGGAATGGTTGCTGTTGATGCGCGACCCGTGGCTGATGTCGCAATCCCTTATGCAGTTGCTCTATCTGTTGCCGCCAACCTTGCTGCTGTGGCGCAGTTTCGCGTTCGGCGGCCATGCAGCGGCCATTCTGGTTCCAGTCCTGATCATGGCAGCTGGGCAACTTGCCGGCGGCCTCGCCTGGCTGACGATCTCGGGAGAGGATGCGCCGGACCTTGTGTTGACCGCGCCGGTCCCTCGCCGCCGCTTACTGTGGGCGAAAATCGAAGCTGTTATCGGCTGCATCGCAATCGTGTTTGCGCCTTTTTTGCTCGGGTTGCTGATCTATGCTCCGGGCCTCGCGCTCGTCGCCGTCATGGGTGTGGCGGCGTCTGCCGCCTCGGCAGCCCTGATCCAGCTTTGGTTTCGCGCACAAGCCAAGCGAAGCCACTTTCGCCGCCGCCACACGTCGTCGCGCATTGCCACGTTCTCGGAAGCGTTTTCCTCCATCCTGTGGGCAGCGACTGGCGGCATCGCTGCGGCGGGAAGCTGGTTCGCGGCCATCGTCGCGCTGCTCGCGCTTGGCATGCTGGGATGTGTAAAGCTTCTAAGTCCTGCGCAAACATGAGCGTGCGAAGCCGACTAATTTGTGAGGCCTGCTGCTTCCCCTTGTGCTTGCCGTGCATTTCAGCCAAGTGTCGGGATGATCAGACGGAGTGAAAGTGCCCATGCGCGCGCGCATCTATCGTCCGGCCAAGAATTCGATGCAGTCCGGCCGCCGCAACACGAAAGTGTGGGTGCTGGAATACGAGCCCGAAGCGCCGACCAGACCCGATCCGCTGATGGGCTGGGCCAGCTCGGACGATATGCGCAGCCAGGTACAACTCGAATTCGAAACCCAGGAACAGGCCGTCGCCTATGCCGAGAAGCACGGCATTCCGTATCAGGTGTTCGAGCCCCACCCCACGGCCGTGAAGCCCAAGGCGTACTCGGATAATTTCCGATTCGACCGTAAGGTCCCCTGGACGCACTAGGCCCCGTAGCTCAATGGATAGAGCAACAGCCTTCTAAGCTGCGGGTTGCAGGTTCGATTCCTGCCGGGGCCGCCAGCTCATATGCAGCGCGCCAGAATTTCGAAAGAATGCAGCCGTGCGGCGTGATCGAAGATTTGCGCCGTGATCATCAGTTCATCCGGCTTGTGGCGCGCGACGAACTCCTCCAGGCCGCGCTGCACGCTTTCCTGTGATCCGACGACGGCGCACGACAGAGCCTGCGCCAGCATCGCGCGCGCTGCCGGTTCAACCTGCGCGTCGTAATTCCCCACCGGCGGCGGAAGCTTGCCCGGCCGTCCGGTGCGCAAATTCACGAACGCCTGCTGCAGCGAACTGAACAGGAAACGCGCTTCCGCATCGGTGTCGGCCGCGAACACATTGAGGCCGAGCATCACGTATGGCTGCTGCAGCTGCTCGGACGGACGGAATGTGGTGCGGTAGATCGCAATTGCGTTCTCCAGTTCGGCTGGCGCGAAGTGCGAGGCGAACGCATATGGCAGGCCAAGGTAAGCCGCGAGCTGGGCACCGAAGGTGCTGGAGCCGAGAATCCAGATCGGCACATTGGTCCCGGCGCCGGGTACGGCGACCACGCGCTGCCCCGGCTCGGCCTCGCGGAAATAGTGCTGCAGCTCGACCACGTCCTGCGGGAAGCGGTCCTCGCCGCCGATCAATGTCCGCCGCAGCGCCTTCGCGGTCAGCTGGTCCGTTCCCGGGGCACGCCCGAGGCCGAGATCGATGCGGCCGGGAAACAACGTTGCCAGGGTGCCGAACTGCTCCGCGATCACCAGCGGCGCGTGGTTGGGCAGCATGATGCCGCCGGCGCCGACTCGAATATGCGAAGTGGCTCCGGCAACCTGTCCGATCACCACCGCGGTTGCCGCACTGGCGATGCCTGGAATGTTGTGGTGCTCGGCCAGCCAGTAACGGTGGTAGCCCCACTGCTCGGCGTGGCGCGCCAGATCAAGCGTGTTGACCAGCGCGTAGGCAGCGTCGCTGCCTTCCGGAATGGGCGAGAGATCGAGAATGGAAAGCGGGACCATTTCTGAATATCCAACAGTCAGTGTTGCCCGCGGACGCGCCATTCGTTCAGGACAAGCACAAGCGTGAAGAAGTCGAACAGCGCCAGCGCCAGCACCCATCCCGACCAGTGGATGGCGCAGCGATAGCTCAGATACCCGACAAATCCCACCAGAACGACCGAGGCCACGGGGAAGATCCATTTGTGGCCGATGATCAGGTTGATCGCCAACGCCGATTTGATGATCCCGTGGATCAGCAGGTAGGTGACGATGAATCCGGTGTGAACCGTCGCGAGCTTCGCTGCGCCGTGGCGCACCAGATGCGCGACGTGACTCACCGGATGGTCGGACAATTCCGGTGCGGTCAGCCACACTGCGAACCGGTAGACCGCGCCGGTCCCGAACGCCGCGATCAGCAGTCCCGCAACGGTCTCGATCAGGCCATCGAGGCCCTTGATCGCGATGGCGGCGTAGAAAGCGAGATGCAGGAGCGGAGAACGCTGGCGCACGCGGGGGCCGTCGGAAGGTCTGTAAGTAGACGTGGTGGCGGTCTGTCCGGTTCCAAGGCCCAGGTCCACTCCTGTGGGGCTTGGCGCGCGAAGGCGAGTCTGTATTGTGGCGGGCGCCGGTCCCGTAGCGCAACGGATAGAGCATCTGGCTTCGAACCAGAAGGTTGCAGGTTCGAGTCCTGCCGGGACCGCCACGCTTCGCCCTTGTGGGCTACGCGTGGCGCAGCCATGCGCACAGGCGAGGCAGCATCCCAGACAGCAAAAGGACCGGACGCCAAGGGCATCCGGTCCTAGACGCTGCCGTTGTGTCTGTCGGGCTACGATCCGCTTGGCGGAGGCGGTGGTGCGCTGTCGTCTGGCGGAGGCGGCGGAGCCGAACCCGGCGGAGGCGGCGGCGGTCCAAGGCCGTGACGGTAGTACCAGCCCGGCCTGTGCGGTCGCGGTGGCCCGCCGGCGATCTCATTGCCGCGCGATTTCATGCAGCCGGCGTAAGCCATATCGTATTGCCGCTGCACACCCGCCTGATGATATCCCGCACCCATCGACGAGCCGAGCAGTGCACCGGCAACGCCGCCGATCGCTGCTCCGGTGGCAGCCGTATGAGCCGCCGCTGCACCGATGCCGGCACCGACTGCCGCGCCGATCGCGCCATTGGCGACTTCGCTGTTCTGCGCCGCCTCTACGTGGCGCTGCACGCGATCCGCGGCATATTGCTGGCAGGCATCGTCGTCGCCTGCGAATGCTTCCTGAGATTTGTTCGGGCCGGGCATGACCGGAATCATCGGCCCCATGGGTGTTGTGGTGCAGGCCGCAACCAGCAGCACCGCCGATCCCGCCAGAATAATGGAGTGCAATGTACGCATGATCACTGGGTTCCCTGTTACAGAAGGACAACGCTTTTCGCCGCCTGAAGTGGCCAAATGACGGCTTCTTTCGGCTGAAAGGTTGTTGCGACGTTCCTGAACCGAAGATGAACCTGCGCCGGTACGCTACATGAATTGTTGCTCATGCGGGCTGGTGGTGGCTACAAACCGCCGGTTCTTGAGGCGTCGCGATGCAGATCAGCGGTGGGAAATGGAGCAACTGGTCGGGCGGCGTTAGCTGTAAGCCGCAGCGCGTGATCGCGCCGAAGGACGAGGTGGAATTGGCGGCCGCCATCCGCTGTTCCACCGTCACAGTGCGCGCGCCAGGGAGTGGCCACTCCTTCACACCGGTTGCCGGAACGGATGGCACGCTGCTGGACCTTTCCGCCTTCACCGGGTTGAAACGCGCCGATCCGGAAAGCCGCACCGCTACGTTCGCCGCCGCGACGCCATTGTGGGCGATCGGGCCGGCGCTGCATCCGCACGGGCTTGCGCTGCTCAACATGGGAGACATCGATCGCCAGACCTTGGGTGGCGTCGTGGGCACGGGCACGCACGGCACGGGAGCGACGCTGCGCAGTTTCTCCGCCGAAGTCGCCGGCTTTCGCCTGATCCTTGCCGATGGGCAGGTGCTGAACTGCACAGCGGCAGAGAACGCGGAGATCTTCGCCGCCGGACGGTGCTCGCTTGGCGTGTTCGGCGTGATGACGGAAATCACGATGAATGCGCGGCCGGCCTACAAACTGGTTGAAAGAAATTTCCTGATGCAATCGGACGAGCTGTTCCGTGAGCTTGACCGGCTGATCGCATCGAATCGCCACTTCGAATTCTTCTGGTTTCCGTATGCCGACCGCGCGGTGTGCAAGTCGCTGAACGAAACGGACGAGCCTGCGCCGGAGCCGCGCTCTGCGGACGCGATGCGCGAGCGGGGCGAGCGAAGCAGCGCCGACGAGCGCGCCTTTTCCGCGATCAACGGGGTGCTGCCGTACGCATCCTTCCTGCTTAAGCCTGCGCATCGGCTGTTTTCGCAGTTGATGCCGGGGCAGGGTCGCGTGCGCTGGAGCCACGAAGCGTTCCCGAGCCCGCGCACGGTCCGCTTCAACGAGATGGAATACGCCGTGCCGCGCGAAAAGGGGCCGGAGTGCCTGAAGGAAATCGTTGCCACCATCCGTGCACGAAGAATCAACACCGGTTTTCCGATCGAATATCGCACGGTCGCCGCCGACGATGTGTGGATGAGCCCGTTCTACCAGCGCGACAGCGCCACAATCGCGGTTCATCAGTATCACCGCGTGGATACGAAGAAGCTGTTCGAGGCCTGCGAAGCAATTTTCCGCGGCTGTGACGGCAGGCCGCACTGGGGCAAACGCCACACGCGCACCGCTTCAGAATTGGAGAATCTGTATCCGCAGTACGGCGCCTTCCGTGACTTGCGACGGAAGCTGGATCCTTCAGGCAAGTTCCTCAACACGCATCTTCAGTCCGTGTTCGGATAGGTCATTCCGAAGCGCGGCGAAAGAAACAACTTGGCGACCCGGTGTGGCAGGCGGGGCCGGTCTGCTCGACCTTGAGCAGCAAGGCATCGCCGTCGCAGTCGAGCCATGCTTCGATCAGCCTTTGCGCGTGGCCGGACGTTTGGCCCTTCCGCCACAGCGCCTGCCGCGACCTGGACCAGTAGGTGACATCGCCCGTCTCAAGCGTTCGCTCGAGCGCCTCGCGGTTCATCCATGCCAGCATCAGAACCACGCCACTCGCGCGATCTTGAGCGATGGCAGGAACAAGTCCATCGGCATTGAATGCGACGGCCTGTACGAATTCCTCGCGCGAGAGCCCCTCGCTCATTGCGCGGCTCCCATGACGGCGAAGCCCCGATCGAGATCGGCAATCAGGTCATCCGCATCTTCGAGGCCGGCGTGGATGCGGATCAGCGGTCCCTCGCTCTCAAAGGGTCGTGCGGTGCGGTGCAGTTTCGACGGCACGACCAGGCTTTCGTAGCCGCCCCACGAAAATCCCATTCCGAACAGCTTCAGGCTATCAAAGAACGCTGCCAGAGCCTGATGCGAGACAGAATTCAGCACCACGCCGAACAGGCCGGTGGCGCCGGCGAAATCACGCTTCCACAGAGCATGCCCCGGATCGGACGCCAGGGCAGGGTAGAGAACGCGCGACACTTCCGCCCGAGTTGAGAGCCATTGGGTCAACCGGAGTGCCGTCTCCTGATGGCGTGCCAGCCGCACCGGCATGGTGCGCAGCCCGCGCAGGGCGAGAAAGCAATCGTCGCCGCTGGCGTAGATGCCAATATGATCGTGCGTTTGCGCAAGCCGCGCCGCATGGCCTTCATTCGAGCAGACATAGCCGATCATTACATCGGCATGGCCGCCGATGTATTTTGTCGCTGCTTGGATCGATAAATCGACGCCGTGCGCGAATGCATTGAAGTAAAGCGGTGTTGCCCAGGTGTTATCGAGCAATACCGATGCGCCACGTTCGTGCGCAGCGGCTGCGATTGCGGGGACATCCTGCACCTCGAAGGTCAAGGAGCCCGGGCTCTCGCAGAACACGGCCTTCGTGTTCGGCCGTAACAATGCAGCGATATCGGCGCCGATCAGTGGATCGTAGTAAGTCGTTTCGATGCCGAACCGCGCCAGTGTGCGGTCGCAAAGATGGCGCGTGGGCACGTAGCAGGAATCGACCATCAGCAGATGATCCCCCGCGCCGCACACGGACAGGATCGCCACAGCGATCGCGTTCAGTCCTGACGAGCAGATGACGGTCTTCGCGCCGCCTTCGAGCGCCGTCACCGCATCCTCGAGACTCTTCGACGATGGTGTTCCGCGACGGCCATAAATGTAGGGTGCGTCGCCGGCTTCCAGCGAGGCGAGATCCGGATAGAGAATGGTGGAGGCGCGATAGACCGGCGTGTTCACCACACCGAAATGCTCCGCGCTCATGCGGCCTTCGTGCGTGGCAATGGTATCGTTCGCGAGCTTTGTGTCGGCCACGGTTCGCTAGGCGAGCCCCCTCTCGGTGGCGAGATCTTCGCCCGGCGTCAAAGGCGTGCCCGGTCTGTTTTCGAGGATCGGCCGCAAGGGCTTGTCGAACAGCCAGATGATGAGCGCCGCAACGGTTGGGATGACTGCGACCATGAGGAAAAATGTGGACTTCGGCATCTGATCCCAGAAGCTGCCAACGAAACCGGCGAAGCTGTTCCCGATGAATACGGCGATGAACCAGAAACCCATCATCAAAGACAATACCTGCTTGGGTGCGACGCGCGCCACAAGAGCGAGTCCGATTGGCGAAACGTACAATTCGCCGAACGTATAAATGGTGAAAAACGGGAGCAGCCACAGCCAGAATGCGTGACCGTGCGTGCCGGTCAGCGCCGCCACGCCTGCCATCAGAACGAAGGAAATTGCCTGGAATGCGCAGCCCATCGCCATTTTGATCACGGTCGACGGTTCCTGATGCCGCCGCGCCTGCCGTCCCCACAGCCACACCACGATCGGTGTGAAGGCGAAGATCATGATGGGATTGATCATCTGTGCCCAGGTGGCCGGAATAGTGGTGTTGAGCACACCCGGGACGAATGTTCGGTCGGTATAGTCGCGGGCCCAAAGCGCAATCGTAATCGGCTGCTGTTGGTAAGCCATCCAAAACAGTGCAGTTGGAACGACGAGCGCGACCAACGCAAAGATCGCTTTCCAATCCTGCCGCGTGAGCTTTTCACGTTTGACTGGCTGATTTTCCGCCCGTGCTTTGGTCAGCCGATCCGGTGGCAAGGTTCGCAATGCGAACAGATACACGGCAACGCCCAGCGACAGTCCCACACCTGCCGCGAAGAAGCCCCAATGCCAGCCGACCTCTTCGCCCAGCGTTCCGCAGATCAGCGGCGCCAATGTTGCGCCGATGTTGATACCGACATAGAAAATCGAATAGGCGCGATCGACCCGGCTATCGCCGGGTTTGTAGAGGTTGCCGACTTGCGTGGAGATGTTCGGCTTGAAGAAGCCATTGCCGATGATGAGCAGCAGCAGTCCAATGAAAAACAAAGAATTCTGCGTCAGTACGAACTCGCCTGCTGCCATCATCACGCCGCCCAGAATCACGGTGTAACGTTGGCCCCAGAAGCGGTCTGCGATCCAGCCGCCGAACACCGGCGTCAGATAAACGAGGCCGGTGTAAAAGCCGTAGAGATCGGCTGCCAGCTTATCCGGCGTCAGCGGCCCCAGGAAGCTTTCGAGGGCACCTTTTACGGCACCATAGCCAAGGACCGTTTCGACCGTGCCCGGCCTAAAAAGCTGTTCGGTCATGTAGTACAGCAGGATCGCCGCCATCCCGTAGTATGAGAAGCGTTCCGCCATCTCGGTGCTGAACAGCCATGTCAGGCCGCGCGGGTGGCCGAACCAGGTAGGTTCTTGTGTATCTGCCTCAACCGCTGTCGTGGTCATTCCATTCCCTCAGCTGTCGTGAATGAAGCTCTGTAGACGGAGTGTGCCCGTTCACCCTGACGAAGGAAATGGCGCCGGGCAACTGATCACGGCAATTCGATGTAGCGGTCTTCGCGGGCGTAAGGCACGAAGCCCTCCCGCTGATACATCGGCAGCGCGCGGGGGTGATCCAGCGTGCAGGTGTTCACCAGCAGCTTTTCGATCGGCTTCGACCACGCGAGCAGGTCGGCCTGATGCAGAAAGAAAAGGCCGAGCCCGCGGCCGATGAACTCCGGCATCAATCCGAAGTAGGCGAGTTGGCCAATGCCATGCCTGCGGAAATCGAGTTCCGCCATCCCGGCGGGGTTGCCGTCGACATGCAACACGTAGAGCTCGACCAGCGGATCCTGCACAATGGCGGCAAGCTGGCGGTCGTCGACCTTCTTGCGGTCAACCCAGAAGTAATCGCGGCCGATCGTGTCGTAGAGGTAGCGATAAAAATGCACCGGCGGATGCTCGGCGCGGATGATCGCCACTTTGCCGCGCGGGCCGGGCGCAAAGGACGCGGGCCGCTGCAGCATCTCCAGGAATGTGACGACCGTCGGAATCCGCTTGGAAGATTGCCTGAGACTCATGCCCGCTGTTTCGGCGCATCCGGACGCGCCCCCCATTCTGCCCAGGAGCCATCATACAGTGCGGCTTGGCCAACGCCCAGTACAGTCAGCGCCAGAAGATCGATGGCGGCCGTGATGCCGGAGCCGCAGGTCGTGACCAGCGGCCGGCCGAGATCAACGCCGCGGACGCGGAAAATCTGCGCCAGCGACTCGTTCGGCTTAAGGGTGCCGTCCGGGTCCGTCATATCCGTGTAAGGAACGTTGATGCTGCCGGGGATGTGGCCCCGCTGAACGCCGGGCCGCGGCTCCTCTTCCTCGCCGCGAAAGCGCGCCGCCCCGCGCGCGTCGATGACCTGCTCGCACCGGCTGTGCAGATTTGCGTGCAATTCATCGAACCCACGCAGCAGCGAGACGTCAGGCCGCGGCGTGAAGTGCCGCCGCGTCGGATTGGGAATCAGGTCTTCCACCGGGCGGCCCTCGCGCCGCCACTTGGGGAATCCGCCATCCAGCACCGCGACTTCATCGTGGCCCATCGCGCGCAGCATCCACCAGGCGCGCGGGCTCGAGTAAATCCCGGCCCCGTCGTACACGACGATGAGATTGCCGTCGCCCAACCCGAGCTTCCGCATCCTGCTGGCGAACTTCGACGGCGACGGCAGCATGTGCGGAAGGTCGGAATTCTCATCCGACAAATCGTCGATGTCGAAGAACACCGCGCCCGGAATGTGCGCCGCCCGATATTCCGCCTTCGCATCGCGGCTCGCCTGCGGCAGGTACCAGGAAGCATCCGCAATGCGGATATCCGGTGCATGGAGATGCTCGGCCAGCCATTCGGTGGAAACCAGCGGGCGCTCAAGCGTCATGTCACGAAAGCAACGTGAGGGGCCTTGCGCTGTTCCGCCAGCCACGGCGGAACCGGCAGGTTCTTCGAGCGCAGGAAATCCGGGTTGAACAGCTTGCTTTGGTAGCGATTTCCATAGTCCGCCAGGATCGTCACGATGGTGTGCCCCGGTCCCATCTGCTGCGCGAGGCGAATTGCGCCTGCGACGTTGATCCCGGTCGAGCCGCCCATGCACAGTCCCTCATGCTCCAGCAAATCGAAGATGATGGGCAGGGCTTCTTCATCGTGGATCTGAAACGCATCGTCGATAGGCGCGCCGTCGAGATTGGCCGTGACACGGCCTTGTCCGATGCCTTCGGTGATGGACGAGCCCTCGGCGTGAAGCTCACCGGTTTTGATCCACGAATAGATCGCCGCTCCCATCGGGTCGGCCGCTGCAATGCGGATGTCCGGATTTCGCTCCTTTAGCGCGATGGCGATTCCGGCAAGCGTGCCGCCGGTGCCCACAGCGCAGGTGAAGCCGTCGACGTTGCCGCCGGTCTGGTCCCAAATTTCGGGCCCGGTCGTTTCGATATGCGCGCGGCGGTTAGCAAGGTTGTCGAACTGATTGGCCCAGACCGCGCCGTTGTTTTCCGTGCGCGCCAATTCCTCGGCCAAGCGGCCGGAGATCTTCACGTAATTGTTGGGATCTTTATAGGGCACCGCCGGCACTTCGATGAGCTCGGAGCCGAGCAGCCGCAGTGCATCCTTCTTCTCTTCGCTTTGCGTGTCGGGAATGACGATCACGGTGCGGACGCCAAGCGCGTTGCCGATCGTCGCAAGTCCAATTCCGGTGTTGCCGGCAGTGCCTTCGACGATGACGCCACCCGGCCTCAGCCTGCCGTGTTCCATCGCGTCACGAATGATGAACAGGGCGGCGCGATCCTTCACCGACTGCCCGGGATTGAGGAATTCGGCCTTGCCGAGAATTTCGCAGCCAGTGAGTTCGGAGGCTCGCCTCAGGCGGATCAGCGGTGTGTTGCCGACGGCGGCGAGGACGTCCCGCTTGATATCCATGACAGCTTCTGGGCGGTTTCACGGCGCAAGCTAGTCACCGGCCGTGTCCGCTTCAAGCCGAGCTATCCCGGAACATTTGCCCGTTTGGCTTGTTGACAGGAATCCATATGATCGCCCCCACAAGCCCAGCCGAGCCAATCTGTTCTCATGTCGGGTAAGCCTACGTCATTCGCCGCCCTCGACGTTTTGGTCGTCGAGGACGAAGCGATCATTTCCTTCCTCGTCGAGGACATGCTGCGCGAACTCGGGGTTCGCGACGTGTGGCTTGCGTCTTCCGTTGAGACGGCGCTGGCCAAGCTGGCAGAGAAGCTCCCCGGCGCCGCGATTCTGGATGTGAACCTTGGCGGCACGCCGGCCTATCCAGTGGCCGAAAAGCTGAAGACCGCTGGCATCCCGTTCGTGTTCGCGTCCGGCTATGGCCAAGCGGGGATCGAGCCGATGTGGACGGCGACCCCTGTCATTCAAAAACCGTTCGACATGGATGGCCTTGCGGCGGGCCTGATGAGGGTGCTTGGCCGGCAGTAGAATGGCTCCCCGGGCCGGATTCGAACCAGCGACCAACCGGTTAACAGCCGGTTGCTCTACCGCTGAGCTACCGAGGAACACGGGCGTTCTCTAACCTGCGGCAACGGCCGTGGCTACATCAATTTTGCCGCGAGCACGTGGCGATTCTTAGGCAAGGCCCCGATGAAAAAGAGGCCGGGCGATTAGCCCGGCCCCAAGGCGTTGGGTAATGGTGGGGTGTCTTCAAGGGAAGACGACCTGAAGGTGCCACGACAAGGTTAATAATCCCTTAACGCGTGTGCCAATCCAAGACGGCTGCCCATCATAAGAGAATCAGTCGACTGAGTCGTTCCGGTTACGAAGGAATTCTGCGCCCAACGTCGAAAGAAGGCTGGCTTGCCAAGGCGGAGCTGCGCGATCCGAGCGGCAGCCCGGCTTCGCCCTGCGGGCTATGCCGCGGCAGTCTCCGCTGCTGCGCAGCGAAGACTGGAGGCCACGCCCGGAATTGAACCGGGGTAAACGGTTTTGCAGACCGCTGCGTCACCACTCCGCCACGTGGCCAGGGCGCTGCATGTAGGAGATTTCGCGCGGGAAGGCGAGGGGCAATTCGCGCCGGGGCACGGGCATTGCGCAATTCGGTCCGGGACGTATAAGCCCACGGGCGCGGGCTTCCATAAGAGCAACAGGCATGCCGGATTACCTGACCTTGCGAAGAGCGATGGTCGATTCGCAGGTTCGCACCAACGATGTCACCGATACCCGCGTCCAGGACGCCATGGCGGAGGTTCCGCGCGAGCGATTCGTGCCGCAGGCCAAGCGGGCGCTCGCCTATGCCGACGCCGTGGTGGAGGTCGCGCCCGGCCGCTATTTGCTCGACCCGCGCACATTCTCCAAACTGGCGCAGTTGGCGGAGATCGCGCCCACGGACCGCATTCTGGATGTCGCCTGCGCGTCCGGCTACTCGACGGCGGTGCTGGCGCGGCTAGGCGGGCGGGTGACGGCGCTGGAAGAGGATGCCGAACTGGTCCGTATCGCCTCGGATGCACTGGCGGCAAGCGGACCGCGTGCCGAGGTCGTGCAGGGGCGCCTGGCGGACGGCCATCAGCCGGGCGCGCCCTACGATGTGGTCTTCGTCAACGGTGCAGTGGAAGAGATTCCCGAATCGCTCAAGTCGCAGCTCGCCGAAGGTGGACGGCTGGTGGCGATCGTGCAGGAGGGTCCGCAGGGCCGCGCCACGCTCCTTTTGCGCGAACACGGTCGGATCGGTGCCTGGACGGATTTCGATGCGGCGGTGCCGCTTCTGCCGGGATTTCGCAAAGTGCGCGGATTTGTGTTTTAGAATAAGCGAGTAGCCTTACGCTGGGGCTTGGGTTGCGTAGTTGTTTGCTCTGTTGCGTGGGTGTTTGCGCGCTTTTCTTGAGCGGGGTGGCCTTTGCCGCGCCGCAAGAGCGCGTGCTTACGCTCAAGGATGCGCTCGCGCTGGCCTACGAGACCAATCCGCAGATCACCGGCGAGCAGGCGGCGCTGCGGGCCACCGATGAGGGTGTTTCCAAAGCCGATGCCGGTTTTCGCCCGACAATCGCGGCCACCGGGTCCTATGGGATCGAGCGCGAGGAGCAGAACCAGGCGTTCAGCTTCTTCGCGCCCAAGATAAAGAGTGGAACCGTTCTGCCGATGACGGGCGAGGTGACGATCACCCAACCTGTCTATCGCGGTGGCCGAACAGCAGCGGAGATCAGCCAGGCCAAAGCGCAAGTCCGTCGGGAACGGGCCCGGCTTGCCGGTGTGGAAGAGCAGGTGCTGTTCAACGCCGCGCAGGCCTACATGGATGTCGTCCGCGACGCGACCATTTACAACCTGCAGCTTGGCAACGTGGCGGCGCTGCGAAAGGAACGCGACGACGTCCAGAAGGAATTCAAGCTGCAGGACGTGACGCGCACCGATGTCGCGCAGGCCGAAGCGCGATTGTCGGGTGCCGAAGCACAGCTGTCGCAGGCGCAAGGGCAGCTCGCGTCGAGCCGAGCAACCTTCATCCAGACCATTGGTCGGCCGCCGGACATGCTTGAACAGGCGCCGCAATATCCGGCGCTGCCGGCGAACCTCCAAGACGTCGTTGCCGCCGCGCTGAAGCTCAATCCGACCCTTGTTGCAGCGCGCGAGAACGAGCAGGCGGCCGGTTATGCCGTCGACGACGCCATCGGCGCGATGATGCCGGAGGTGAGCGTTCAGGGAGAGTACATCTACTCGAAGAATCCGCTCAGCACGCTGTCCTTGCCGCCCACGCTGACCCAGCATGTCGGGGCGATCCTCGGCCAGGTGAACATCCCGCTCTATCAGGGTGGTGCCGAGATCGCGACCGTGAAGCAACAGGAACAGCTGCACGGACAGAGCCAACTGCAGATCCTCGATGCCGAGCGCCAGGCGCGGCAGCAGGCCGAGAGCGCATGGAAAACGTTCACGGCGGCGGAAGCGGCGATCAAGCTCAACGAAGCGCAGGTCGCCGCCGATCAGATCGCCTACGAAGGCGTGCAGAAGGAACAGAAGGCAGGCACGCGCACCGTGCTCGACGTGCTCAACGCGGAGCAGGAACTCCTGAACGCGCGCGTTGCGGTGGCGCAGTCGAAGCACGATGCTTTCATTGCGGCCTGCGAGATACTCGCTGCTGCCGGCCTGTTCCGCGCAAAGCCGCTCGCTCTTCAGGTCAAGCTTTACGACGTCAGCGAACACTACGACGACGCAACCGATTGGCTCGGGTTCGGCGGATGACACATACGTGCAGACGGACAAGGTGAGCGCGCGTTAACCTGATCTTTCCTTCTTTGTTCAAATCTCCTAAGGTCTGGATAAGCGCAGAACCTGCCGCGGCTGGAGCCTAATCGATGGCGAGTCCCTCAAGCCCCCAACATGAACCGACCATGGAAGAGATACTGGCTTCCATCCGCAAGATCATCTCCGAGGATGCGGACAACGGGCAGCAACCTGCTGCGCCGCCGGCTCCGGAACCGGTGCAAGCGGTGCAACCCGCTCAACCCGCCGCTAAACAGGACGCAGATGTTCTCGAGCTGACGCACGAGGTTCGCGAGGAGCCGGCGCCGCAGCCTATCGCGGCCGCTCCGCAACCCGTACCGGAGCTTGCTCCCGTACCGCCTCCGGTAGCAGCCGCGCCGCAAGCCGCCGCAATCGAGGAAGACGATGTCGTGTTTGTGTCGAAGGAGGAGCCGCCGGTGAGCAGTCCAGCAACGAATGGCGCCGATCACGATGGCATCTTCTCCGAAAAAGCCCGCAAGGCCATTGACGATGCCTTCGCCAATCTCGATCAGGAGGAAGAACCTGTGTCCGCACCTCCAGCCAGTCCGGCCAGCATGCCGCCGGTCGAAGGAAATTCCGTCGAAGCGGTGTTTGAGCGCGCGGTGCGCGAGGCCGTCGAGCCGCTGCTCCACGAGTGGATGGATTCGCGCAAGGACGACCTGCTGAATTCCGTGAAGCCGATCATCCGCGACTGGATGGACGAGCACTTCCCGGCGATCCTTGAAGGCGCCGTGCGCGACGAAGTCGCCCGCGCCGTGAAGGCCCGCGGCAAGCGCTAAATCCATCGCTGCCTACCAGAGCTGGTGTCCCAACCTCCACGGGTTGGGGTTGTTTGCATTTTCGTGGCAGCAATTCCGACGTGCCGCTGCGGCTGAGCGCCGGTTGACGAAGGACGCCGCCTCCCGCAAGAGGCGGACATGCTCGACAAGACCTTCGATCCGAAATCCGTGGAAGGCCGCATTTACGCCCAGTGGGAAGCCTCCGGCGCGTTTCGCGCCGGGGGGCGGCCGGACGCCGAGCCGTTCTGTATCGTCATCCCGCCACCCAACGTCACCGGCCGGCTGCATATCGGCCATGCGCTGAACAACACGCTTCAGGACGTGCTGATCCGCTTCGAGCGGATGCGGGGCAAGGATGTGCTGTGGCAGGTGGGCACCGACCATGCCGGCATTTCTACACAACTGGTGGTTGAGCGCGATCTGGCGCAGCGCCAGCAAAGCCGCGTGGCCATGGGCCGCGAGAAATTCCTCGAAGCGGTGTGGACATGGAAGGAGGAATATGGCGGCGCGATCATCAACCAGCTGCGCCGGCTTGGTGCGTCCGCCGATTGGTCGCGCGAACGCTTCACCATGGACGAGGGGCTTTCCCGCGCCGTCATCAAGGTGTTCGTCGATCTCTACAACACGAAGGACGAGAACGGTCGTCGCCTGATCTACAAGGACAAGCGGCTGGTCAATTGGGACCCGCGGCTACAGACCGCGGTCAGCGATCTCGAAGTGGAGAACATCGAGGTCAAGGGTCACCTCTGGTACCTCAAATATCCTATTGAGAATGCGCCGGGGCAGTTCATCACCGTCGCCACCACACGGCCCGAGACGATGCTGGGCGACGCCGCCGTCGCGGTGCATCCCGATGACGAACGCTACAAGTCGCTGATCGGCAAGCGCGTGATCCTGCCGCTTGCCAACCGGCCGATTCCCATCATTGCCGACGAACATTCCGATCCCGAGAAGGGCACCGGCGCGGTGAAGATCACCCCGGCACACGACTTCAATGACTTCGAAGTCGGCAAGCGCCACAATCTGCCGCTGATCAACATCCTCAACCGCGACGGCACCCTGAACGACAATGTGCCGGAGGCCTATCGTGGGCTGGATCGCTTCGAGGCGCGCAAGCGGATCGTCGCCGATCTGGAAGCGCTCGAGCTGATCGAGAAGATCGAGGCGATCACCCATTCGGTGCCGCACGACGAGAAGACGAAAACCGTCGTGCTCGAACCATACATGACCGAGCAGTGGTATCTGAACGTGCAGCCGCTGGCCGACAAGGCGATTGCGGCGGTGGAAGACGGCCGCACGAAATTCGTGCCCGACCAATGGGCGAACGTCTATTTCAACTGGATGCGCAACATTCAGCCGTGGTGCATCTCGCGCCAGCTGTGGTGGGGCCACCAGATTCCTGCATGGTATGGGCTCGAACTGGTCGACGGTCACCTGCAACTCAGTAGAAAGATTTTTGTCGCTCCCTCAGAAGAAGAGGCACGAGCAGAAGCCGAAGGCTACTACAGAAAAAGCGTTCAATTTTTCTCGACACAAGCTGAATGGCAGAGGGCCAGCGCCCCCTTCACCAACGCGCAAGCAGAACCGAAAGACAAGTCAATCGCGTCTATGTCCGCACCGATTCCGCTACTGCGTGATGAAGACGTGCTCGACACTTGGTTCTCCTCGGCGCTGTGGCCGTTTTCCACACTAGGATGGCCGGACGAAACGCCGGAGCTGGCGCGCTTCTATCCCACGTCCGTCCTTATCACCGGTTTCGACATCATCTTCTTCTGGGTCGCCCGCATGATGATGATGGGCACGCACTTCATGGGCGAAGTGCCGTTCCATCGCGTCTTCATTCACACCCGCGTGCTCGACGAGAAGGGCGTGAAAATGTCGAAGACGAAGGGCAACGTCGTCGATCCGCTCGATATCATCGACCAGTTCGGCGCCGACGCGCTGCGCTTCACCTTGGCGCTGGCGGCGGGGCAGGGGCGCGACATGCGCATCGGTCCGTCGCGTGTGGAAGTGAACCGCAACTTCGCCACCAAGCTGTGGAACGCGGCGCGTTTCTGCGAGATGAATGGCTGCGAGACGCGCGCCGATTTCGATCCGGCGACGGTGTCGCTCACCGTCGACAAATGGATCGTCGGCGAAGTCTCGCGTACCGCGGGCGAAGTGACCGCCGCGCTGGAACAGTTGCGCTTCAACGAAGCGGCGGCGGCGATCTACCGTTTCACCTGGGATGTGTTCTGCGACTGGTATCTCGAATTCATCAAGCCGCTGTTGAACGGAACCGACGAAGGTGCCAAGGCGGAAGCGCGCATGACGGCGGCGTGGACGCGCGACCAGATCTTCAAGCTGCTGCATCCGTTCATGCCGTACATCACGGAAGAATTGTGGGCGCGCACGGCCGAACACACAGGGCCGCGGAGTTCATTGCTCATCGAAGCAGAATGGCCCCAGCTCTCTGCGGTTGCGCGTAACGCATCCGCGAATTCGGAGATGCAATGGGTGATTGACCTCGTGTCCGGCATCCGTTCCGTGCGCTCGGAAATGAATGTGCCGGCAAGCGCCAAGGTCGCGCTGGTGCTGAAGGACGCCAACGCCGAAACGCGCGCGCGCCTGGAGCGCCATCGCGACGTGATCGTCACTCTGGCGCGGCTTGCTTCTGCCGATATCACAGATGCGACTCCGCCCGGTTCGGCGCAGTTCATCATTGGCGAGGCGGTGGCCGCGTTGCCGCTCGGCGATGTCATCGATTTCGCCAAGGAGCGCGCGCGGCTGGAGAAGGAGCTCGCGAAAGCGGAAAGCGAGATCGCGCGCGTCGACGCCAAGCTGAACAACGCGGATTTCGTCGCCCGCGCGCCGGAAGAAATCATCGAGGAGCAGAAGGAAAAGCGCGCCGAGGCCGAAGCGCTGGTGCAGCGCCTGAAGGAAGCCGTCGCGCGGCTGAGCGGTTGAGATATTCGTGATTGGAATTCCCTCGCCCCCACGAACGTGGGGGAGAGGGCTAGGGTGAGGGGGTGTTGAAGTTGATGGCATTTCCCCCTCACCCCAACCCTCTCCCCCGCTAAAGCGGGGGCGAGGGAGAAAAGATGGTGATGACTCGGATCGTTCTTTCAGCATTGCTGAGCGTTGCTGTTGTTAACAGCGCATCGGTCGCGTTTGCTGCGGACTCTCGGATGACGCCAGCAGTGCCGTTCGAACTTGTGCTGACCTTCGACGATTTGCCGGTGCATGCGGCGCTACCGAAGGGCATGACGCGCGCCGGCATCGCGGCGGCGATCGTGAAAGCGTTGCGGGATGTGCACGCGCCGCCAGCCTATGGCTTCGTCAACGCGATCGGGCTGGAGCGCGAGCCGGATAGTGGCGCGGCCCTGCAGGTATGGCGCAGTGCCGGATTCTTCCTGGGCAACCACACATTCTCGCATATGGATCTCGATCAGAATTCTGCCGAAGCGTACGAGAGCGACATCCTGAAAAACGAGCCGGCGCTTTCAACCTTTGCCGCCGGCACCGACTGGCACTGGTTTCGCTTCCCGTATCTGCGCGAGGGGAACACGGCCGCCAAGCAGGATGCGATCCACGCATTTCTTTCGGTTCGCAGCTATCGCATCGCCGAAGTCACCTACAGCGCCGATGACTGGGCCTACAGCGATGCCTATGCGCGCTGCACCCTGAAGAGCGATCACAATTCCCTCGATTGGATGCGCCGCACCTATCTCAAGAGCATCGTCGACAACATCGGCCTGTCGCGGCAGGAGGCGCAGCTTGCCGTCGGTCGCGATATCAAGCACGTCGCGCTGTTCCACATCGGCGGGTTCACTGCGGCGATGATGCCCGCAGCGCTCAGGCTGATGCGGCAGCATGGCGTCAAATTCATCACGCTCGAAGAGGCGGAAACCGACCCCGTCTATGCACAAGGAGCGACCCTGCCGCCGGCCAACGGCGGCACATTGCTCGACCGCATCGTCAGGGCCGCCGGAAAGCCCTGGCCGGATCACCACGAAACCCCAATGTCGAAGCTGAACACCCTTTGCCAATGAGCAGGGCTCTCGCGGAACAATGGACGCGCTCCAGCCATTTCCTAAGTGGCGGGGCCGCCAGGGAGAGACATCAAATGAAGCATATTCTGAAAATCACGGCGGTAACGCTCGGATTGCTGGGCGCGGGCGCGACAGCGGCGAATGCGGATTGCCACAGTGCGAAGACCGCCGGCACGGCGGCGGGAGTCGTCGGAGGCGGCGTCATAGGCAATGTGATCACCCACGGCAGCGTGATCGGCACCTTGGCGGGTGCGGCCGGCGGCGGCTTCATCGGCCACCGTCTGTCCGGCAATGGCTGCCATCACGTGGCCTACTATCGCCATCACCGCCGCTACTACACCGACCGCTACGGCCACCGGCACTACTACGCGAGCCGCTAGGTTCGACGTACGGCGCCAATCCCACGACGACGGCTGCACGCAAGTCCGGCCGTCGTCGCCTTATTGGCGACATGATGGCGTCGGAGAAGCGTTCCGGGTCGGGTGAACGGGCTGGATGCGGACATTCTCGTGTGCTTTTGGCGCATTAGCTCTGATCGTTGCTTGCAGCACTGCGCAAGCGGCTGACATTGCAGGCACGTGGTCTGGCACGTGGACGAAAGGCGACGATGCTCTGCCGGTGACGGTCACGTTTGCGAAAGACGCGAAGCACTACTCCGGCCATTTCGATTCCGATGCGCTGCAGGTCGCCGGCATTCCGTTCGCTGAGGTGAGCGAGACCGGCGACAACGTTCACTTCGTGCTGAAGGGCGACCGGTCCATCGATGTATTCGATGGCCGGCAGCGCGGCGATGTAATCGACGGCACGTTCACCGAGACCTCGACCAAGGGCACCTTCCATCTGGCGCGTGCCAACGCCGCGCCACAAGCTGTGGAATCCCGCGATGTCGATTTCACGAATGGCGATGTGAAGCTCGCCGGCACCTTGCTGCTGCCAAGCGGCAAGAAACGTCACCCCGCCATCCTGTTTCTGCACGGATCCGGGCCGGAAGGCCGCTGGGCCAATCGCTGGCTGGCGCAGAAATTCGCACGTGCCGGGTTCGTGGCGCTCATCACAGACAAGCGCGGTGTCGGGCAGTCGACCGGCGACTGGAAAGCCGCCGGGTTCGATGATCTTGCGGGTGATGCGGTTGCGGGTATTCGCCTGCTGCAATCGCTGCCGGAAGTGGATGCGAACAAGGTCGGCATTTACGGCCACAGCCAGGGCGGAACGATCGCGCCGTTGGTCGGGGTGCGCGCCGCCAATCTCGGGTTCGTCATTGCGGCGGCGGCGGGCGGAATCGATCCGGCGAAGATGGAGGAATACAGCGTCGGCAACTCCATCGGCATTTCATCGCTGCCGCCCAAGGAGGCCGCCGATGCGAGCGCGTTCGTGCATGCGATTGTCGACGTCGCCTATCGCGGCGCGCCTCGCGCGGAGCTCGATGCGCCGGCGGCGAAATTCAAAAACCGGCCGTGGTATTTCGATCCTCCGCCTGCGGACGATTTCTACTGGGCCTTCTCGCGTCGCATCGCCGGTTACGATCCGGAGCGCTATTGGCGGCAGGTAAAGGCGCCGGTGCTGCTTCTGTTCGGCGACAGGGACGAGCGCGTGCCGCCGAAGGACGACGCCGACGCGATCACTGCGGCGTTGCGTGCTGGCGGCGACGCGAACGTCACGGTGAAGATGTTTCCAAATGCGGATCACACCTTTTCGCTGCCCGTTGCTCATGGTGGTTGGCCAAAGCACGTAGGGGGCTACGCCGATGTCATGATCGGATGGGAGAAGGCGCAGACGCGCTGACGTTTCCTATTCGATGCAACCCATCGGTGGCGCAACCTCTTCGAGTGGGCGGCGCTCGGCGGATAGCCCGAGCAGGAGTTCGACGAGCGCGGCGATGAGCATTAAGCCGCCGCCAAACAGATAGCCCCACAGAATGCGCTCGCGCGAGCCGCTTTCGATCAGCGCGCCGAACAGCGCCGGGCCGCCGATGCCGCCGAGCGCCGTGCCGAAGGCGTAGAACAGCGCAATGCTGAGCGCACGCGCCTCCAGCGGAAAGCTTTCGCCGACCGTGAGATACGCCGCGCTCGCGCCGGCGGAAGCGAAGAAGAAGATGACGCTCCAGGCGGCCGTCTGCTCGATTGCGGTCAGGCTTCCGTTGCGGAACAGGAATCCAACAATCGCGATCAGGATGCCGGCCAGTGCGTAGGTCGCGCTGATCATCGCTTTCCGGCCGACCGTGTCGAACAACGGCCCTAGGATCAGCGGTCCGAAAAAATTGCCGGCGGCGAAGGGCAGAATGAACCAGCCGATCTCGGCTTCCGGGATGCCGTAGAAGCGCGTCAGCACCAGCGCATAGGTGAAGAAGATCGCGTTGTAGAAGAACGCCTGCGTCGCCATCAAGGTGAGGCCGAGGATCACGCGGCGCGGGTAGTTCACGAACAGCATCCGCGCGACGCCGAGCAATGTCAGGCGAAACGAGGGCGAGAGGCGCAGCGCCGGCAGGTTCGCTTGCGGTCGGCCGCCGGCGCGTTGCTCGATCTCACCGACGATGCGTTCCGCTTCCGGCAGGCGGCCATGCGTCATCAGCCAGCGTGGACTCTCCGGCAGGAAGCGGCGCAGGAACAGCACGCAGGCTGCCAGCAGTCCGCCGATGATGAAGGCCAACCGCCATCCGACGTCGATGGGAAGAAGCCGCGGGTTCAGCACCACCGTTGCGCCGAGCGCACCGAAGGCGGCGCCAAGCCACCAGCTTCCGTTGATGGCGAGATCGGTGCGGCCGCGATAGCGTGCCGGGATGAACTCCTGCACGGCGGAGTTGATCGCCGCGTACTCGCCGCCGATGCCCGCGCCGGTCAGGAAGCGGAACACGGCAAAGCTCCAGAAATTCCAAGCGACGCCAGTGAGAAGGGTGGCGACCAAGTAGAGTCCGAGGGTGACGAAAAATAATTTGCGGCGGCCGAGCCGGTCGGTCAGCCAACCGAACCACAGCGCGCCGAGCACGGCGCCGGCCAGATAGGCGCTTGCCGTCAGTCCGACTTGCGTTTCCGAAAGCGCCAGCGAATGGCGGTCGGCAATAGCGCCGGCCAGAGAACCTACGAGGGTGACCTCGAGCCCGTCGAGAATCCACGTGGCGCCCAGAGCGACGACGACCAAGGTGTGGAACGAACTCCAAGTGAGTGCATCC
>DASYBT010000091.1:0-36486 GCA_036500585.1 Rhizomicrobium sp. | reverse complement strand
CAAGTGCGGTGCCGGAGGATCGCGCCAAGCAGGCCTACGACGAGTTCAAGCCGCTCGACGGCAAATTCCGCGACAACGTGCTGCTGCAGGTGAAGAACGGGCAGATCGATTTCCAGCCGCGCGAGCCGTTCCATCCGCTGTTCGGCGCCATGCCGCACACCAACACGATGATCGAATTCCAGATCACCAAGGAATATCTCGGACAGGCGACGCATCTCGTCGATCTCGGCGCGCTGTATGAGGAGGTTCTGAAATCCGACACGTTCGTGCATGGCCGCGGCTCGACCGTGGCCAAGGTGATCGACGGATCGCTGTTTCATTTTCCGCACACCGCCATGGCCGGTGTCGCCAACATCGGCGACGACCGCGACTGGTGCGGCTCCATGTTCAATCAGGCGAACTGGTACGCCTTCGGCCGGCAGGCGTGGAATCCGGAAGCCTCGTCGCGCTGGATCGCGGAGGAATGGGCACGGCAGACCTTCACCGACGATCACGCCTTCGTCGCGCCGGTGGTGAACATGATGATGGCATCGCGCGAGGCGGTGGTGGATTACATGACGCCGCTGGGGCTGGCCCACCAGATGGCGACCGGGCATCACTATGGCCCCGGCCCATGGATCGACGATGCCGGCCGCGCCGACTGGAATCCCGTCTACTACAATCGCGCCGACGCGAACGGCATCGGTTTCGACCGCACCGCGAGCGGCAGCAATGCGGTGGCGCAATACGCACCGCCGCTGGCGCGGAAGTTCTCCGATGTGGCGCGGACACCGGAAAAGTACCTGCTGTGGTTCCATCATCTGCCGTGGACGTATCGAATGAAGTCCGGCGAAACCCTGTGGCAGTCGCTGGTCGGGCACTACACGCGGGGCGTGGATGAAGCGCAGGCCTTACGCCGGCAATGGGCGGCGCTGAAGCCGTATGTGGATACCGAACGCTTTGCTGCCATCTCCGCCGATCTCGACACGCAGGTGGCGGAGGCGAAGTGGTGGCGCGATGCGTCGATCGCGTATTTCCAGAGCGTTTCGAAACTGCCGCTGCCGCGCGATGTGCCGCCGCCACCGCACGATCTCGATTTCTACAAATCCATCACTCTGCCGCCGTCAGCCACGGTGCTGAAGATTCCCGACGCGGAGCTGCATTGAGACGGTGAGCGTGTCGCCCGGCGCCAACACGCGCAGACCAGTCTTGGAATGCGGCTCAGGGCGATTGAAAGCATCTGGCATCGCGCTCACCGGTTCGGCACAGAAATAAGATTCTTCCGTTGGGAGATATACGTGCAGGAAGCGCAGGTGCTCGCTCGCGTTGAGCGCAACGGCGAGATCGTGCTCGGGCATTTCGATCCACGCCGCGCCAGTGAAGCCCGTGTAGCAATTGTCGACAAATGGCGCGGTGCCGACCATCGCATCCGAGATGTCATAGAGGTCCTGCTGCGGAACGTGCAGGCTCGGAATCAACGACGCATTCACCAGCCACACCCCACCCACCGCCGCGCGAAACCGCGTGTCCTGCGTGCGCGGGAAATAGGGATGAAAGCCGGCACTCACCGGCATCGCATCCGCCGCAAGGTTGGTGGCCGCTAGCGAGATAATAAGAGCATCCTCAGCAAGCTTAAACGATTGTTCGGCCGCATAGCGCCACGGCCATTCCGCTGCTCTGTGCTCAAAGCGAAGTGCTGCTCGATCTTCGCTCGACGATGTGACCTGCCACGGCACAAGCCAGCCGTCGCCGTGCAGCGCGTGCGGCAGGCGACCGTCCGTATGCGGCAGCTGTACGCGTTTGCCTTCGAAGGTGAACGCGCCGCCCGCGATGCGATTGGCGAACGGCACCAGCGGAAAGCACGCCATGTCGAACGGATGGGTCGCATCTGCCGCCGAGGGCCACAGCACGTCGCGCCCGCGCCAAGTGAATCGCGCGACCGAGCCGCCGATCTCCGGGCGGAGCTCCAGCGCGCAATCGCCATGCGTCAGAAAGACGGACCCGCTCATGCTTTACGAAGAACGCACGACCGCCCGATTCAGACGACCGGCGCCTTTTCCGCGATCTTCTGGTCGGCACGCGTCGCCCACATGTTCTGGATCGCCTCCAGGCTGCGCATCTTGGTTTCCGGCACATAGCGCATCACGAACAGCGCCGCGAGCACACCAAACCCGCCGTACAGCCAGTAGGCGAAGCCATGGTTGAACGCAGCATTCAGCGCCGAGCTGCGGTCCATCACCGGGAAGGTGGACGACACGATGAAGTTGGCGATCCACTGCGCCGCCACCGCGATCGACATCGCCTTGCCCTTCACCGAGTTGGGGAAGATTTCCGACAGCAGCACCCACGTCACCGGACCCCACGACATGGCGAAGCCGGCGATGTAGACGACCACGGCGAGGATGGCGATCAGCGACGAATTCTTGCTGCCGCCGGCGCCGGCGGTGGTGCTGACCAGGTGCATGTCGAACAAGGTGCCCAGCGTGAGCATGGCAGCCGCCATCACCAGCGCGCCGAGGATGAGCAGCGGCTTACGGCCCCAACGGTCGACCGTCACCAGCGCCACAAGCGTGAACACCGTGTTGGTCACACCGACGATCACCGCCTGCCAGAACGCGGCATCGGTGGAGGCCCCCATGTTCTCGAACATGGTCGGCGCGTAATAGAGTACCGCGTTTATGCCGACGAGCTGCTGGAACACACTCATCATGATGCCGACTAACAGCACCATGCCGCCGAAAGTGAGCAGCGGGCGGGTGTGCTCCACCAGGGTCTCTTCGATCTCGTTGAGGGTTGCGGGTGCCGCATCGGCGCCGACCAGCCGTTTCAGCAGCGCCAGCGCCTGATCCTTCTTGTCCTTCAACACCAGGAAGCGCGGCGTCTCCGGTACCACCAGCATCAGCACGATGAGCAGGACGGCGGGAAGCGCGGCGGATGCCAGCATGTAGCGCCAGCCGGTGCTGAGGTAGTACGCGCGCTCGCCCCGCCCCTGGATGATGGCGTTCACCAGATAGACGAGGTTGATGCCGCCGACGATGGCGATCTGCTGCAACGTCACGAACAATCCGCGCGACGACGGCGGCGCGATTTCGGCGATGTACATCGGCGCCAGCATCGAGGCCATGCCGATCGCCATGCCGCCGATGATGCGATAAGCGATGAACACCGGCAGTGCATTGGCGCCGGTGAAGCCGAACGCGCCCCAGATGAATTCCGGAAAGCCCGATCCGAGCGACGACACGAAGAACAGCACGCCCGCGATCATCAATCCGCCGCGCCGGCCGATATTTGTCGAGATCGGTCCGGCGAGGAATGCCCCGATCACGCAGCCGAGCAGCGCGCAGCTGATGGTAAAGCCGGAGAGAGAATTGGCCGCGCCTTCGGACAGGTGTTTCGGCGCGATGAAATTGGCGTTGATGGCGTCGACCGCGCCAGAAATCACGGCCGTGTCATATCCGAACAGCAATCCGCCGATGGCCGCGGCAATCGCAAGCCCGGTCACCAATGCGTAATTGGCTTTCGCCATCAGCCCCTCCCCTTTCGGGCAAATCGCCCGATCCCCTCTATGACTCCACCCTATTTGACAGCGGTGTCATGCCGCAAGCGGTTCACTGCCTAATGATTATGGCGCGGCGTTTTCTGTGCCACGCGATGATATTTCAGCGCCGGCTCCATCGCGGCGCCGGTTTCCATCTGCCCGACGGTGGCGCGGAAGATCTCCTGCCACACGGTTTGCGATTCCGGAATCGGCGGCGGTGGCTCTTTGCGGCGGCGCGCGAGCTCGTCGTCCGCCACCAGCAGGTCACAGTGGCCTTCGTTCAGATCGATGCGGATGCGATCGCCATTGCGCACCAGCGAAAGGCCGCCGCCGACCGCGCTTTCCGGCGATGCGTTGAGGATGGACGGACTGTCTGACGTGCCCGATTGGCGGCCATCGCCCAAGGTCGGCAGGCTGCGGCTGCCGCGTTTCAGCAACGCGTCCGGCGGCTGCATGTTCACCACCTCTGCCGAGCCGGGCCAGCCCACCGGGCCGGCGCCGCGGATAACGAGGATGGTGTCTTCGTCGATGCCGAGCGCGGGATCGTTGATGTGGTCGTGATAGTCATCCGAGCCATCGAACACCACCGCCTTGCACTCGAACACGTTCTCCTGCTCCGGCCGCGACAGATAGCGCGCGCGAAACTCCGGCGAGATGACGCTGGTTTTCATGATGGCAAAATCGAACAGATTGCCTTTGAGCACGAGGAAGCCGGCGCGCTCCATCAGCGGTGCATCGCACGAGCGGATCATCTCGCGATCTTCGGTTTCGCGGCCGCGCACGTTCTCTGCCAGCGTTTTGCCGGTGACGGTGAGTGCGCCGCTGTCGATCAGCTGCGCCTTCAGCAATTCGCAGAGCACGGCAGGAACGCCGCCGGCGCGATGGAATCGCTCGCCGAGATATTTTCCCGCCGGCTGCATATTGAGGATGAGCGGAATGTCGTGCGTGCGGCTCCAGTCTTCGGGCCGGATGTCCACCTCGGCATGACGGGCCATCGCCATGATGTGCGGCTGCGCGTTGGTCGAACCGCCGATCGCCGCCACAGCCACCATCGCATTCAGGAACGATTGCCGGGTGAGGATTTTCGACGGCGTGAGATCCTCATACGCCATATGGACAATGCGCTTGCCGGTTTCGTAGGCCATCTGCGCGCGCTCGCGATACGGCGCAGGGATTGCGGCACATCCTGGAAGCGACAGGCCCAGCACCTCCGCCACCGCGTTCATCGTGGAGGCTGTGCCCATCGTGTTGCAGTGGCCGATGGACGGCGCCGCATCGGCAGCGCGGCGCAGGAATTCTTCTTCGTCGATTTCGCTGGCGGCGAGTTTGCGGCGGCCGCGCCAGATCACCATGCCGGAGCCGACCAACTCGCCTTCATGATGACCGTCCAGCATCGGCCCGCCGGAGAGCACGATGGCCGGGATGTCGACGGTCGAGGCCGCCATGATGGCGGACGGCGTGGTCTTGTCGCATCCGGTGGTGAGCACCACGGCGTCGATGGGATAGCCGTGCAGGATCTCGACGAGGCCCATATAGGCGAGGTTGCGGTCGAGCGCGGCGGTGGGCCTGCGGCAATTCTCGAACAGCGGATGCACGGGAAATTCCATGGCAATGCCGCCGGCATCGCGGATGCCTTCGCGCACCCGCTTGGCCAATTCCAGATGGTGTCGGTTGCACGGGTTGAGATCGCTGCCCGACTGCGCAATACCGATGATGGGGCGGCCAGAGCGCAACTCCTCATGCGTCAGACCGTAATTGGTGTACCGCTCGAGATAGAGCGCCGCCATGTCGATGCGGCCCGGCGCATCGAACCAGTCGCGCGAGCGGAACCGCTTGACCGGCGTGCGCTCAGGCATTTGCCACCTCGGCCTGCGGCTGGCCCGGCACATCCACCTCGAATCGGAACAGACTGCCGGCGAGCGGCTGCTTCGCACGGCCTTCTGCGCTCAAGCCCTTCCAGGCTGTGGTGGCATAGGCGGTGCGCAGATTGGGACCGCCGAAGGCGAGCTTGGTGACGTTGGCGCAGGGGAACTCGACGATCTGGAGCAATTCGCCATTCGGTGCATAGCGGCGCGCCGACCAGCCGCCGAACAATCCGACCCATACGCAGCCTTCCGAGTCGCCGGTCGATCCATCGGGATGGCCGTCCGCTTCGTCTAAGCGCACAAACAGTCGCTTCTTCGACAACGCCCCATCGTCGGCGACATCGAACGAATGGATTTCGCGCTTCAAGGTGTCGGTGTGATAGAGGATGCGGCCGTCGGGGCTGAACGCCGGACCATTGGTGATGCAGATATTGGCGTCCATCTCGCGCGGGCCATCGGCATCGAGCCGGTAGAGAGCGCCGCAGTCCGCTACCTCCGCGTCATCCATGGAGCCGAACCACAGGCGGCCACGCGGATCGACCGCGCCATCGTTCAGCCGATTGCCGGGACGGTGCGGCTCGACGTCATGCAAATGCGTGAAGGCGCCGGTTTGCGGATCGAAGCGATGCAGCCCGGTCTTCAACCCTACAATAAAGCCGCCGCTCTTCGCCGGCGCGAGGAATCCCGGCGGCGCCGGTGTGTCCCAGCTGCGGCCTTCTCCGGTGGGCGTATCGTAGCGGTGAATCTTCTGCTGCTTGATATCCACGAACCACAGCGCCTGTTCGCGCGCAGACCACAGCGGACCCTCGCCGAGTTCGCAGCCGAGCGGCCACACGCACTCCGGTTCGCGCGCGTTCATCGCCAGCCTGCGTCGATCCAGTATTCGTGGCCGGTGCACAGGCAAGCATCATCGGAGGCGAGAAACAGCACCAGCGAGGCCACGTGCTCCGGCAGCACGCGCGCCTTCAGGCATTGCTGGCTCACGATCTCCGCCTCGCCGTCCGGCGTGTACCATTGCATCTGGCGCGGCGTCTTGATGTTGCCGGGCACGACGGTGGTGACGCGGATGTTGTCCGGCCCCAGCTCGCGGGCGAGCGCGCGCGTCATGCCTTCGATGGCAGCTTTCGAGGTTTCGTAAAGCACGAGATCGGGCAGGCCGAGGTGCCAGGAGATCGAGCCGAAATTGACGATGGCGCCGCCGCCATTCTGCTTCATGCCCGGCACCACCGCCTTGGCGCAGAACAGCATGTGGCGGAGATTGATGTTGATGCGATCGTCCCAGTATTGCGGCGTGACATCGGCGAGCGCATGGCGATCGTCGTTGCCGGCATTGTTGACGAGCACATCGACCGGACCGATGCGTTCGAACAACGCGGCGACATGATCGAGATCCGTGAGATCGCAGCGATGGAAGGTGGGCTTGTGCGTGCAATCTGCGCCGAGACGCTCCGCAAGCGCGCGGCCCTCGTCCGCCTTCACGTCGAGGAAGGTCACGCGCGAAGCTTGCCTTGCGAACGCCGCCACCAGCCCGTCGCCGATGCCGCTGGCGCCGCCGGTGATCACAACGTGTTTGTCTTTCAGGCTCGGATAAATCGCAGATGCCATGGAGCCTCTCATGTCCAGACGTAGTGGGTTTTCGTCTGGGTGTAAAATTCGATTGCGGCAAAGCCCTGCTCGCGCGCGCCGTAGCTCGATTTGCGCGTGCCGCCGAACGGAACATGATAATCCACGCCTGCGGTCGGCAGATTCACCATCACCATGCCGGCGCGCACATTGCGCTGGAAGTGGTGCGCGTATTTCAGTGAAGTGGTGCAGATGCCAGCGGACAAGCCGAATTCGCCGCGGTTGGCGATCTCCAGTGCCTCATCGTAATCCTTCGCCCGCACCAGGGATGCCACCGGCCCAAACACTTCCTCGCAATTGATGCGCATATCGGGCCTGGTGTCGGCGATCACAGCCGGGCTCATGTAATAGCCGGGTTTGTCGAGCTCGAGCCGCTCGCCGCCGCAGACGAGGCGGCCACCTTCGTTCACTGCAACCTTCACGTAGGAGAGATTCTGGTCGAGCTGCGTGTCGCTGACCGCCGGCCCCATCTGCGTGCCTGGCGCGAGCGCATCGCCGACCTTCAGCGCGCAGGCTTTGGCAGACAGTGCATCAAGGAAGCGGTCGTAAATGCCTTCGGTGAGGATGATGCGGCTGGAGGCCGTGCAGCGCTGGCCGGTGGCGAAGAAGGCTCCGTCCAATGCACAAGTGACGGCGCGGTCGAAATCGGCGTCGTCGAGCACGACCAGCGGATTCTTGCCGCCCATTTCGAGCTGCACGCGCGCCTGGCGTTTCGCCGCACCCATCGCAACGCCGGCACCGACGGCCTGCGATCCGGTGAACGAGAGTCCGTCAACGCCGGGATGATCGACCAACGCCGCGCCGACACGACCGCGTCCCAGCACCAGATTGAACACCCCCGGCGGCGCGCCGGCTTCGTGGATGATCGCCGCCAGCGCATGGGCAATCGCCGGCGTGTGGTTGGCGGGCTTCAGTACCACCGTATTCCCGAACGCCAGCGCCGGCGCCGACTTCCATGCCGGAATCGCAATCGGGAAATTCCACGGCGTGATCAGGCCGAACACGCCGACGGCTTCGCGCGATGTGGCCGCTTCCACATTCGGCCGGGTGGATTCAAGATATTGCCCGTGGCGGCGCAACGCTTCGCCGGCGAAATATTTGAAGATGCGGCCCGCACGCGCGACTTCGCCGATGCCTTCCGGCAAGGTCTTGCCTTCCTCCTGCGACAGCAGGCGCCCGAGTTGCTCGCGCCGCTGCAGGATAAGATCGCCGGCCTTGTCGAGAATGTCGGAGCGCACTTCCGGCGATGCATTGGCCCAAGCGGGAAATGCTTTGCGCGCAGCAGCCACCGCCGCATCAACATCGTCGGCTGCGCCGTCCGGAAAGCGCGCGACGATTTCACGCGTGTCGGAGGGATTGAGGCTTTCGAGCGGCGCGTCGGCGCTGACGCGTTTGCCGCCGATGAAATGGGTGAGGGTCTCGGTCATGTTGTGCTCCTCGACAGAAGGCCCCTTGCCGACAGATTGCGCATCAGATCGCCGATGCCGAATGTCCACGGCGGCGCCGCGTTCGATGTGGTGATCCTGTTTTCCAGAACGCCGAGCCTGGGCGACGAGATGCGCACGATGTCGCCTTGCTTGTGCGTGAAGCCGCGGCCCGCTTCGTCGCGGTCCTGCGTCGGCGCAAACAAGGTGCCGAGGAACAGAACGAACCCGTCCGGATACTGGTGCTCGCTCATCGTGTGCTTCACGAGATCGAGCGGATCGCGGCTGATCTCAGCCATCGAGCTCGTGCCTTCCAGGCGGTAATTGTCCACGCCGTCGATCGCCAACTCCACCACGGCCTTGCGCACATCATCCATCGCGAACGTGTCATCGAACATGCGAATGAAAGGGCCGATGCTGCACGAGGCGTTGTTATCCTTTGCCTTGCTGAGGAGGAGCGCGCTGCGGCCTTCGAAGTCGCGCAGATTGACATCGTTGCCCAAGGTGGCGCCGAGCGCGCGGCCGCGGCTGTCGCACACGATGACGACTTCCGGCTCGGGATTGTTCCAGGTGGAGTCGGAGCGCACGCCGATCTCCTCGCCCCATCCCACCGAAGCCAGCACCGGACACTTGGTGAAGATCTCCGCATCCGGCCCGATGGCGACTTCCAGATATTGTGACCACAGGCCGTCGCTGATGAGCGCGGCTTTCAGCTTCGCCGCTTCGTCCGAGCCCGGCTTCACCGACCGAAGATCGGCGCCGACGCGTTCTTTCAGCGCATCGCGGATGTCTTGCGCCTTGGTGGCATCGCCGCGCGCCCGTTCCTCGATCACCCGTTCGACCGCGGACACGGCGAACGTCACACCTGCCGCCTTCACGCACTGCAGGTCGATGGGCGAGAGAAGCCGCACGCTGCGCTCGCCTTCCTCCCATGCGCGCTCGAAGGCAAAATCTTCGAGATCGCCGAGCGGCCGGCCCTCCACGGTCGCATCGTCCCACAGATCCATCAGCGCTGAGACCGTCGGCGCGGCGCGCGATACGTCCTGCACCTGGCCGTTGCGAATCAGAATGGGGGTGGGGCCGTGGCCGAGATCGACGCGGCCGATCAGGGTCGCCGCGCGCCAGTCCCGCGGGAGGAAGTTCAGGTTTTCCGCGGATTGCGCCGTGACATCCTCCCCAGCCCGCCCGCCATTCGGCGGGAAATGGTTGCGCTAACAATGCCAGTATGGCGCGCCTGTCAAGCCACCGGGAGTCAGGGGCGCTCGGCGGTCGGTGCGCGGCCGGACGACTCGCGGAACACCAGAGTAAAGCCGAGCAGCTTGCGCACGGGCTTTGCCGGCGCGCCGCCACGCTTCGCCCGGATCTGATCGAGCAGTACCCCAACCGCGGCACGTGCCATGTCGGCAATCGGCTGATGCACGGTGGTGAGCGCCGGCCACACGGTCGCCGACACCGGTGTATCGTCGTAGCCAACGATGGAAAGATCGCGCGGCACATCGAAGCCCAGCCGATGTGCGACGGAGACCGCGGCCGCGGCCATGTCGTCGTTGCTGGCGAAGATGGCGGTGGGTCGCTCCGCTGCTTCCAACAGCTTCTCCGCTGCAGCAAGGCCGGAGCGATAGCTGAAGTAGCCTTGTGCCACGCTGGCGCTGCCGGGGAGTCCCGCTTCCTTCATCGCGGCCTTGAAGCCATCGAAGCGCTGTTCGCTCGCGGTCTGGTTGGGATGGCCTTTGATGAACCCGATGCGCTTGTGGCCGAGGCCGATCAGGTAATGGGTCATCGCGCGCACGGCTTCGAGATCGTCGATGCTGACCGATGAGATTGCGGGCGATGGACGGCCGGTTGCCACGCCCACGGCCGGAATGTTTTTCTCGGCAACGGCCGCGAGCGACTCGGCGGAATCGCAGAGGGGCGGCGGAAGGATGATGCCGTCCGCGCCGGTGTTCGCGAGCTTGGCGATGGCGGCGCGCTCGCTGTCCGGGCCGTCGCATTTTTCGATCACCAATTGGCAGCCGCTGACGCTGCTCTGCTCCAGGCTGCCGACGAGGAATTCGCTCAAGTAAGCCGCGCTTGGATTGGAATAGAGCAGTCCGATGCGAATGGCGTCGGCGCTGGCGAGGCTGCGCGCCGCCTGGTTGGGCGAATAGTGCAGCGCCTTGATGGACGCGGCAACGCGCGCCCGCGTCGCCTCCTTCACGTTCGACTCGCCGTTCACCACGCGCGAAACGGTCATGGGCGACACGCCGGCGTGGCGCGCCACTTCCTGGATGGTGACCGTGTTGCCGCCGCGGCGCGGACCCTTCATGACAACCCCTCGGGCAGAAGCGGTGCGGCCGATAAAAATGGCATCAGCCGCCATGCCGTTTTGGAGAAGATTTCAGGCTGGCCCTGCACTTCGACTCGCCGCAATTAATGGCGCGGCATTCTCACTGTCGCCGCCTTGCCTGTATAGAGGATTGTGGCATCCGGCGGCGCATCGAGCGGCATTCCGGTGTGCTGGCCAGTGATCCAGCGGATGTTGATCGTCATGGATTTCGGCATGCCGGGATAGTGCCCTTCGCGTGCGCCGATCGTCAGCGTGTGCCTGGCATCGTTGTAAACGAGCGGGACACGCGTGAACTCGCCGCGCGTGTAGCCATAGCTGGTGCCGTCATCATTGTAGAGATCGAAGCGGCCGTTTGCGCCGGGATAGACCAGCACCGTGATGGGGCCGTTCGGCTTCTCCGCCGTGTACTGTTCGGCCGGACCCGTGGGGATAATGGCGCCGGCGCGCACGAACAGCGGCATTTGCGACAGCGGCGCGTCGGCTGTGACCTGCTCGCCGCCCGGATAGAATTGGCCGGTGTAGAAATCGTACCAGCCGGTGCCGGCCGGCAGATACACCGGCCAGGTTCGCGCGCGATATTCGGTCACCGGCGCCACAAGGAAATCCGGCCCGAACAGATATTCATTGTCGATGCTCCAGACGTTATGGTCGGCGGCGGAATCCATCACCAGCCCGCGCATCATCGTGCCGTCGCGTTGATAGAGGTTGGCTCCGACCGTGTAGATGTACGGCATCAGCCGGTAACGCAGCCGGTCATACGACGCGAGGATGTTGTAGATTTCCGCACCCGGCGGCGAGACTTCGAAAATCTCGCGATGGCGCAGTTCGCCGTGGCTGCGGAAGATCGGCACGAAAGCGCCGAACTCGAACCAGCGGGTGTACAGTTCCTTCCACTCCGCATCGTCCTCGGGATTGGTCGGATTCGCGAAGCGGTCTTCCATCGTGTAGCCGCCGATATCGAAGCTCCAATTGGGGATGCCGGACATGGAGAAATTCACGCCGGCGGAAATCTGGTCGCGCATATCGCTCCAGCGTGACGCGATGTCGCCGCTCCACACCGCGGCTCCGTAGCGCTGCAGGCCGCCAAAACCTGAGCGCGTGAGGATGAACAGCCGCTTGTCGGGATGATCGGCGTGGAAGTGATCGTACACGCCACCGACATGCATCAGCGGAAAGCTGTTGTAGAATTCCGCCGCCGGTCCCATCGCCGTCGGTCCCATGACAAACATATTCTCGGCGATGGACATGTTGGAATGCGTGTCGGGCTCGTCATTGTCGAGCCAGTAGGCGTCGAAGCCGTGCACATCGATCTTGTCGCGGATTTGGCGCCAGTAGATGTCGCGTGCTTCTTGCGAATATGGATCGTAGTTGGAGTTCAGATAACCCGGCCCCACCCAATCCTTATTCCCCATTTCCACGTTGCCGCGATAGATGTGGCCGAGCGCATCCAATTCCTTGTAATTCGCCGTGGTGGTGTAGAATTTCGGCCACACGGAAATCATGATGTGTGCGTGGTTGGCATGCACATCGTCCACCATGGCTTGCGGGTTGGGAAAGCGCACCGGATCGAAATCGTGGCTGCCCCATGCGTCCGGCGGCCAGTAGAGCCAATCCTGCACGATGTCGTCGAGCGGCAGCTGTTCCTTGCGGTATTCGTGCAGCACGTTGAGCAGCTGCGCTTGCGTTTCGTAGCGCTGGCGGCTCTGCCAGAATCCGTAAGCCCAGCGCGGCAGCATCACCGCCTTGCCGGTCAGCTTGCGATAGCCGGAGATCACCTGATCCATATCGTCACCGGCGACGAAGTAATAGTCGATGGCGTGCGCCATGTCCGATGAAAGCGAGAGCTCGTGCCGCTCTTCGTTCGGCAATGGATCGAGATGCAGGAGGCGCATGTAACCATCCTGTGGCGTCCATTCGACGCGAATCGCGCGCGGCACGCCGGCCGTCATCGGCAGATCGAAATTGCGATACCAGCCTTGCCAATTCTGCCGCCAGCCGTCGATCACCGGGCTGCCGTCGATGAACAGCTTGAAATAGCCGCTGATGTAGAAGCGGAATTTGTGGACGCCGCTCTTGTCACTCTCGATCTTGCCTTCCCATTCGACGCGGCGGTTCTTGTCGCCCTTCACTTCCGCCGGCCAGTTCACTTGGTCCTTGATGTACTGGTAGTTGGGATCGGTTTCCGTGCGCGTCACCTTGAGCGTGCCGTCGCCGCCATAGTAGCGCGCCGTCAGTCCGCCTTTGACGCCGTTCGCATCATAGAGCGTGAGCGTGGCATCGATCGGCTGGTATTCGCGCGCATCGCCGAACCGCGTGATGGAATAATTGTCCCACAGCACGCCGTAGTTCTTGGTCGAGACGACGAACGGCACGGCGACATCCATGTTGTGCTGGCGTAGGACGACGTCCTCGCCGTTGTAGTTCATCTGGCGGTTCTGGTGCTGACCGAGTCCGTAGAAGCCTTCGCCGGTGCCGCGGTTGAACTCGTCGCGAATCCACCAGAACGGCTTGCCCTCCACCTGCACAGGTTTGAGGTTATGCGCATATTCGCTGAGCACCGCTTGCCCGCGCGCATCGCGAAACGTGATGCGGCCGTCGGCAAGCGACACTTCAGCCGACGCGCGTGGCGTCTTCACAACGACGGCATTGTTGTTCGCGCTCACCTGAAACTGCGCCGCCGGCTCCGGCATCGCGGTGACCACCAGGCTCTTGGGCAGGTCCGTGTCCTCGGTGGGGAAATCGCTGACGTGGACGATGCCGTCGCCCATCACCTGCAGGCGGATGTGCCGCGCCGATCCGCTCGCCGGTGTGACGACAACGCCGCCAGGCGAGTGCGTCCAGCTGCCGATAGGCGCAGCAGCGGAGCCCGCGACCAACGCGCTCGCCAGCGCAACAATGAGACGAAACTTCCGAAACATCATGCCCCGCGGCCATCGTCCGCGGAGATTCAGTACACGATCAGAAGCAAGCATGGGAACGCTAACAATCGCCGGTTATGTGTAGCTTGCCCGCCCGTTCGCCGAGGCGGCGACAGCCCCAACCGCGCCCCGCGAAGATTTTCCCTCGCGCCACTTGCGTTGTAGTGTTATAGTGATATATAACACCAAGTGTCGATCTGAGAGGGTCACGCTGATGACGAGCAAGAGCTTGGCACACTTGAGGAATTTCGTAATGGGTGCAGTTTTGGCCGCCATCTGCCTGGCGCCGGCAGCCTGGGCCGACGGACAATTCCTGGCCAAAGGTGAGGCGCCACAGGCGGCCACGCTCACGGCCGGTCTCGCCCTGCCCCTGACCCATGCGCTTGCGCAGGTTCGCGCGGCGCTGCCCCACCTTATCGGGTCGACGCTCCGCGCCTCGGCGCAACTCGGGCAACCCCCTGGAACGCACAATGGATCCTGAGTGGAATGCCAATCAGCCGATCTATCGGCAGCTGCGCGACCGGGTGATCGCGATGATCCTCGATGGCGTGCTGCACGAGGGCGATCCCCTGCCATCGGTGCGCAATGTCGCCGCGGAGTATCGCGTCAATCCGCTCACCGTGCTGAAGGCTTATCAGCAGCTCGCCGACGAAGGCTTCGTCGAGAAGCGGCGTGGACTGGGCGTGTTCGTGAACGCCGGCGCACGCAAGCTCCTCCTCAACGCCGAGCGAGAACGGTTCCTCACCGAGCAATGGCCGGATATTCGCGCCACCATCGAGCGGCTCGGCCTCACGCCACAAACCCTGCTTCCGGCCACTGCTGACAAGGAGCACTGAATCCATGGCCATCATAGAAGCGCGCGGCCTTCGCAAAACCTTCGGCAAGACGGCCGCGCTGGATGGAATCGATCTCAACGTCGAGCCGGGACGAATTCTCGGGCTGATCGGCCCCAACGGCGCCGGGAAGAGCACCCTGCTCAATTGTGTGCTGGGCCTGATCCCATACGAAGGGCAGTTGAACGTTGTGGGCCTCGACCCGTGGCGCGCGCGCGACCGACTCATGCGCGAGGTTTGCTTCATCGCGGACGTTGCCGTGCTGCCGCGCTGGATACGAGTCTGGCAGGCGCTCGACTATGTGGCCGGCGTGCATCCGCGCTTCGATCGCACCAAGGCCGAGGCGTTCCTCGCGCGCACGCAGATCAAGCGCACCAGCCGCGTGCGAGAACTCTCCAAGGGCATGGTGACCCAGCTGCATCTGGCGCTCGTCATGGCCATCGATGCGAGGCTACTGGTACTCGACGAGCCGACTTTGGGGCTGGATCTCCTGTTTCGCAAGCAGTTCTACGATAGCCTGCTGAACGACTATTTCGATCGCCACCGCACCATCGTGGTCACGACCCATCAGGTCGAGGAGGTGCAGCAGATCCTCACCGACATGATGTTCATCAACCGCGGCAAGATCGCCCTTTCGTGCACCATGGAGGAATTCGAGCGCCGTTATGCCGAGCTGACGCCGCGACCGGAAGCCGTTGCCGAAGCGCGCGCGCTGAACCCCATTTACGAACGCCAGATACTCGGCCGGTCCGCCATGCTGTTCGATGGCGTGGATCGCACGCGCCTTTCCACGCTGGGCGAGGTGCGCACACCCAGCATCGCAGATCTTTTCATCGCCGTGATGGGCGAGCAGACCACACCGGTTCAGGGAATGGCCGCATGAGCACCGCAACGGACGCAAACACCATCGCCCCGGATGCCGGGGCCCGCAGTGAAACAGCCATCCGGCCGACCAGGCCATTCTACTGGTCGGTGCGGCGCGAGTTGTGGGAGCATCGCTCGATCTGGATCGCTCCGCTGGCGGCCGCCGGCCTCGTGCTGTTCGGATTTCTCATTCGGCTGGTGCGGCTGCCGCACGTTCTGATTACTGTCAACGGACTGCCGCCAATGAAGCAGAGCCTAGCCTATGCTTCGCCCTTTGCCGGCGCGGCGGCGGCCATCCTGGTCGTCGGATTGATCGTCGCCGTCTTCTACTGCCTCGGCAGTCTCGGCGGCGAGCGGCGGGACCGCAGCATTCTGTTCTGGAAATCCTTGCCGGCGTCCGACCTGACGACAGTGCTCGCCAAGGCATTTGTTCCACTTCTTATCGTGCCGGTCGTCATCTTCGCGGTCACGATTGCCACGCAAATTATCATGCTGCTCATCGGTAGCGTGGTTCTCGCCGCCAACGGGATGAATGTGTCGGCGATCTGGACGCATTGGCCGATGGCGAAGATGACCGTTGCATTCGCTTACCTAGTTGCGGTGATCACGCTGTGGTATGCGCCCCTCTATGGATGGTTCATGATGGTGTCGGCATGGGCACGCAAGATGGCGATCCTGTGGGCGGTCCTTCCGCCGATTGGCCTCTCCATCGTCGAGCACATTGCCTTCGACACGTCCTGGGTCGGTGACCTGATCAACTACCGCGTCGGCGGCTTTGTCGAAGAAGCGTTCGCGTCTCTGCCGAACAGGCACCACATCGTCATCCAGACAATCGATCCCTACGCTCTGCTCGCGCCGGAGAAGTTCCTGAGCACCCCGGGGTTGTGGGTTGGTCTGTTGTTCGCCGTCGCGTTCTTTGCAGCCGCTGTGTATCTGCGCCGCGGCCGCGAACCGGCATAATGGACCAGCTTAACGGGCTTCGCTTCTTAGTTGGCCCTCTTGCCGATGCGCAATGCCGACCACTCAGCCGGGCCAACGCTCCGGCGGAGCCCGGCGCGACCAGGCCTTCCGTTGTATCTCAATCTGCTTCTGCCGTGTGCGTTCGGATTCTCGGAATGCCTGCGCCATTCCGGACAAGTATTGTTGCGGCACGCGATGCGAACGGACGCCGTACCACGCCGCCGCTCGATGGACGAAATACGGATTCACCAGATGCGGCCGCGCGAGCGCAACAAGGTCGGCGCGGCGGCAGGCAATGATGGTGTTGATCTGCCCCGCCTCGGTGATGGCCCCCACCGCCATGGTTTTGATCCCCGTGACGTTGCGGATCGCTTCGGCAAATTCCACCTGATACATGCGGCCATAGACCGGGCGCTGCTCGGGCACGGTCTGCCCCGATGAGGTGCTGATGAGATCGCATCCGGCCTGTTCGAACAGCCGGACTATCGCAAGCACATCGTCTTCGGTGATGCCGCCAGGAAACCAGTCGCTGGCGGAGATGCGCACCGACATCGGCTTCTCCGCCGGCCACACAGCCCGCATCGCCGCGAACACTTCCAGCGGATAGCGCAGGCGATTTTCTATTGAGCCACCGTATTCGTCGCTGCGCCGATTGGTCAGCGGCGACAGGAAGCTCGCGAACAGATAGCCATGCGCACAGTGAAGTTCGAGCATGTCGAAGCCTGCGCGTTCGGCCCGTTTCGTCGCCTGCACGAATTCGCGCGTGATGCGGTCCATCCCGGCGCGATCGAGTTCGGCAGGAACCGGACTCACGTCATTGAAATATGGGATTGGTGAGGCGGAATAGACCGGCCAGTTGTCGCCGGAATCGGGCAGCGGGTGGTCCGGAGTCTCCCAGCCGAGCTGGGTCGATCCTTTGCGGCCCGCGTGCCCCAATTGCATGCAGATTTTCGTATCGGAATACGCATGAACGAAATCGACAATGCGGCGCCACGCCTGCTCCTGTTCGTCGTTCCACAATCCGGTGCAGCCGGGCGAAATGCGCGCATCCGGCGCTGGGCACGTCATCTCCACATAGAGAAGCCCCGCCCCACCCATCGCACGCGAGGTGTAATGGGTGTAGTGCCACTCATTGGGAACGCCGTCGACGGCCGAGTATTGCGCCATCGGCGCTACCACGGCGCGGTTTGCCAATGTCATCTCGCGCAGCTTGAGCGGTGTGAACATCGGCGTCGGGCGGCTGGCGCGGCAATCCACTCCTGTCTCTTCGAAATAGGTCTCGTACCATTCGTCTTCGAAGGCGCGCACAAAGGATTCGTCGCGCATCAGAAGATTGTCCCAGGTGATGCTCTTGGCGCGGCACATCACCACCATGGCGAACTGCATGGGTTTCATGTCGGTCGAGCGCTCCATGTGCTCGAACCAGGCGAGGCTGACATCGGCATTGTGCTGCGTGATCTGCACCTCGGTTCGCCGGACGGCATCGTAGGCACGGAAGGCGTCTTCGACGGAGGACTCGCCATGCGCAATCAGCGCATCCGACAGGGCAATCGCGGATTCCATCGCAAGCTTGGTGCCGGAGCCGATGGAGAAATGCGCCGTCGCCTTGGCATCGCCCAGCAACACGATGTTGTCGTGCCACCATCGCTCGCAGAAGATGCGCGGGAAATTGCGCCACAAAGACCGATTGGTAATGAGCGGATGGCCTCGCAGCTCATCGGCGAAGATCCGCTCCAGAAGGTCGCCGCTTTCTCGTTCGCTCAAACCCTCGAAACCAAACGCTGCCCAGGTCGCCGGGCTCATTTCGATTACCCAGGTCGAATGGCCCTGCTCGTATTGATAGGTGTGGGCACAGATCAGACCGCGCTCCGTCTCCTTGAAGAAAAACGTGAACGCATCGAGCGGCCGCGTCGAGCCGAGCCAGGTGAACTTGTTCGCCTTGTGCTGGAGCACGGGCTGGAAGTGCTGCTTGAGCGACTCGCGAATACGGCTGTTGATGCCGTCTGCCGCGACGATGACATCGAAGCCGGCCAGGGACGAGACGTCCTCGACTGGACTTTCGAAATGTAGGGCGACACCCAATTCGACGCAGCGCTGCTGAAGAATGTGGAGCAGCGCGAGGCGCGAGCAGCCGGCGAAACCGTTGCCGCCGCACCTTATCTCCGCACTTTTGTAATGGATGACGATGTCGTCCCAATAGGCGAAAGCCTGCTTGATCGCCGCATAGGATTGCGCATCGCGGCTCAGGAATTCCTGTAGCGTCTCCTCGGAGAAGACCACGCCGAAGCCAAACGTATCGTCGGCGCGGTTCTGCTCGTGGACTTCGATATGCCAATCCGGCCGCGCCTTCTTGGTCAGCAGCGCGAGGTAAAGTCCGCCCGGCCCCCCGCCGACAATCGCGATCCTGAACGGCGGCTTCGCAGTCGGCATCAGCGGGGGATCACCGCTGTCGCTTCGATTTCGATCTTGGCTTCCGGCTCGACGAATCCGGTCACGATGATGACGGCCATGGCGGGGAAGTTGCGGCCCATCAGCTCCTTCCACGCCGCGCCGAGGTCCGGCCGGGCCACCACGTATTCGTCCCGGCTGGTGGCGAACAAGGTCATGCGCGCGATGTGTTCCGGTCCGGCAGACGCTTCCTTAAGGACCGTCAAAACATTCTGCAGCGCCTGACGGAACTGCCCCGCCAGCGAATGCTCGTGGAATTCCCCCTTCTCGTTCCAGCCGATCTGGCCGGCAACGAAAACCATCTTCCCTTCCGCTTCGATCCCGTTGGCATAACCACGGGGACGAACCCAATTCTCCGGCTGCAAGATTCGCATGTCGTTCCTCAATTGCCTTCAAAAACAGGTTTCCGCTTGGCGACGAACGCCTCATAGGCGCGGCGGAAATCCTTCGTCTGCATGCAGATCGCCTGGGCCTGCGCTTCCGACTCGATTGCCGCCTCGAGACTCATGTCCCATTCCTGATTGAGCTGGTTCTTCGTCATGCCGTTCGCAAACGCCGGTCCGCTGGCCAGCCGTTTTGCCCATTCGCGCGCCTCGTCGTCCAGCGCGCTCGTGGTGACAATTTTGTTGAAAAAGCCCCAGCGCTCGCCTTCTTCGGCGCTCATGCTGCGGCCGTAGAACAGAAGTTCTGATGCGCGGCCGTGGCCGATGATGCGCGGCAGCATCGCGCACGCCCCCATATCGCATCCCGCGAGGCCCACGCGATTGAACAGGAACGCGGTCTTCGCATCGTTGGCCGCAATGCGAATATCCGACGCCATGGCGATGATGGCGCCGGCTCCGGCACACACGCCGCTGACAGCGGCAATGATGGGTTGCTGACTGCCGCGCATCGCCTTGACGAGATCGCCGGTCATGCGCGTGAACGCGAGCAACCCCGTCATGTCCTCTTCGAGAAGCGGCGCGATGATGTCGTGCACATCGCCACCGGAACAGAAATTGCCGCCGGCGCCGCGGATAACGACAGCCCTGACCGCGCGAATGCCGACCAGCGCGCGGAATGTATCGCGCAATTCGGCGTAGCTGTCGAAGGTCAGCGGATTCTTCCGCTCCGGCCGGTTGAGCGTGATCGTCCCGACGCCGTCCGCGAACGCCCATAGGAAGTGTTTCGGCGCATAGGTGTCCGGGTTCATCGGTCGGTTGCCCTCGCGGTCGGCGGTGGATAACGTGCTTTGCATGGAGACAATAGCGTGAGCCCGGCTGGCAAGCACGCGTTCATTACCGGCGGTGGCAGCGGGATCGGGTTGGCAATCACGACCGCGCTGGGGGATGCCGGCTGGCACGTCAGCATCGCCGGCCGGAATGCGGAACGCCTCGCCGCGGCTGCAGCGGCGCACTCCGGATTGCGGACGCACCGTGTCGATGTGACGGACAGTCAGGCGGTCGAGACGGCGATGCAAGCTGCCGCGGCGGATTTTGGGCCCGTGCAGTTGCTGGTCAATAACGCCGGCGGTGCCGCATCGGCGCCATTCGACAAGACCACGGAACAATTGTGGCGCGATGCTCTCGACCTCAATCTGATGGGCGCCGTGCATTGTATCCGTGCGGCGCTGCCGGGCATGAAACAGAGCGGCTGGGGGCGGATCGTCAATATCGCCAGCACCGCCGGACTTATCGGCTACCGCTATGTCAGCGCCTATGTTGCATCCAAGCACGCGCTGGTGGGACTCACCAAGGCGCTCGCCCTCGAAGTCGCCAAGACCGGCGTCACGGTGAATGCCGTGTGCCCCGGCTACACAGATACGGACATCGTGGCCGACTCGGTGAGCAGGATCAGCGCGACCACGGGACGCTCTCAAGAAGAAGCCCTCACGAGCCTGATCGCCGCCAACCCGCAAGGACGGTTGATCGCGCCGAAGGAAGTGGCGGCAGCCGTTCTCTGGCTGGCATCCGACGAGGCCGCGGCCGTCAATGGTATTGCGCTGTCCATCGCCGGCGGCGAAGTGGCATAGGAACGCGCGATGCCATTCGAACCGCCGGTCTTCCCCGACGATTTCAACATGGCGGACTACTTCGTCTTCTCGAATTTGAAGGCGGGCCGCGGCAGCAAGACGGCCATCCATTTCGAAGGCCGGCAGATCAGCTACAGCGCGCTCGCCGACACGGTGATGCGCGTTGCGCAGAACCTGGTTGCCGATGGCTTGCTGCCGGAACAGCGCGTGCTGGTCTGCATGCAGGACCGGCCGGAGTTCGCCTACGCCTGGTTCGGAGCGCTCAAGGCCGGTGCGGTGGTGACCCAGATCAACCCGCAGCTGCCGGCAAGCGACTACGAATACTACCTCGGTTACATCAAGCCGCAGTTCGCGTTCGTCGATGAGTTGAGCCTGCTGGCGTTCTCGCAAGCCATGCAAAAGTCACGGCATTGTGGCGGCGGCGACAACATCATCGTCGTCGGGCCGCGAAATCACGACCATCACGAATTTGCGTCATGGGCCGCGCAAGAGCGCAGCGCTGAACCGTGGCCGACCCGCAAGGACGATCCGGCGGTGTGGCTCTTCACCAGCGGCACCACGGGACGCAGCAAGGGCGCGGTGCACAGCCACGCCCATTTCGCCTTCAACACGGAAGTATACGCCAAGCAGTTCATCGGCATTCGCGAATCGGATGTGACGATCTCCGGCGCGCGGCTGTTCTTCGGCTACGCCACCGGCACCAATCTGATGTTTCCGTTCTCATTCGGCGCCTCGACGGTTCTCTTCCGGGAGCAGCCGACGCCGGAGCTGCTGTTTGAATGGATCGCGCAACACCAGGCGACGGTGTTCACCAGCGTGCCAACCCTGATCAACAAGATGCTGCAGGCGCCGGCCGACACCCATCGGGATATCGCCAGCCTCCGCTTCATGTGGAGCGCCGGCGAGGCCCTGCCGCGCGAGCTGCACGAACGCTGGAATAAGACCTTCGGCGTGCCGATCATCGACGGCATCGGGAGCGCCGAAAGCTTCCACATCTACATCAGCAATCGCCCGGGCGATGTGCGGCCCGGCAGTCTCGGCCGGCTGGTGCCTGGGTATGAGGCAAAGCTGGTCGATGACGATGGCAATCCGGTGGCGCAGGGCGATGTGGGAACCTTGTGGCTGAAAGGGGATTCGGCGGCGCTCTATTATCACGGCGACTACGAGAAGTCGAAGGAGCATCTGCGCGGCGGCTGGATCGTAAGCGGCGACAAGTTTCGCCAGGATGCGGACGGCTACTGGTATTACGAAGGCCGCGGCGACGACCTGATCAAGAGCGGCGGAATTTATGTGAGCCCGCTCGAAGTCGAGAATCGCCTCATGCAGCACCCGGCTGTGCAGGAATGCTGCGTGGTCGGCCGCAAGGACGAGCACGGCCTGGAGAAGCCGCTTGGCATCGTGCTGCTGAAGGATGGCATCCTTGCATCGCCGGAGATCGAAGCCGAAATCATCGTTTTCGCAAAGCAAGGTCTAGCGCGCTACAAGGCGCCGCACTGGATTGTGTTCGCCGATCAGGCACTACCGCGCAACGACCGCGACAAGATCGACCGCAAAAAGCTGAAGCAGGAGCACCGATAGGACGATCACGCCCACGGCGACGGCTGCGGACCGGCAGATGGAACGACAGGTTGCGGCAGATGACCACCCAGCTGTTGCAACACCGCGATCCGCTTCGAAATCGCCGGATGTGTGGCGAACAATCCGCCGAAAGCCGATTCGGGGTTCTCGATGAACATCTGCCGCACCTCGGTGGGCACGTGCGGTACGTCCGGATTCGCGGCAATCTTCTGCAGCGCGCTGATCAGCGCATCGGGGTTCTTGGTGAGATCGACCGAGCCCGCATCCGCCTGGTATTCCCGCCGCCGCGAAATCGCGAAGCGCAGCACCAGCGCCAGCAGGTATCCGACGGCCAGCGCAACAGCGGCGATCAGCATCAAGAGAAACACCGGCGCCGCGTTCTTGCCGCGGACGCGCCGGAAGGCGGCAAACCGCAGGCTGCGCCACAAAAGTTGCGCCAGAAACGAAATCATGCCGACAAAGACGATCGTGATGATCAGCAACCGCGTATCGCGCTCCATGATATGCGTCAGTTCGTGCGCCAGAACCGCCTCGAGCTCACCCTTGTTCAGCGCGTTGAGCAGTCCGCGCGTGACGGTGATGGCGTAGGTCCGGTCGTCGATCCCGCTGGCGTACGCATTCATCGCATCGGTTTCGATGATGTAGAGCTTTGGCGTGGTCAGCCCGCGCGAGATGCACAAGTTCTCGACCAGGCGATACAGCTCCGGTTCCTGGTGCTGATCCACGGGCGTGGCACCGGTCGCCTTGTGGATGATCCAGTCGTTGAAGAAATAGCCAATGGTGACCCAGATGGCGGCGATGCCAAGAACGATCGGCCACCACGCCACGATGGCCGACAGCGCCAGATCGAGCGGACTTCCCGTTCCTAGTACCGAGGAAAAGCCGAACACATCCATCGCGCCGTTGTGGCCGCCACCCGCCAGTCCGAGGAGGAAGAACACAACACCAAGCAGCGCCAGCAGCAGCACGGGAAACACGACGAGCAGCACCGTGCTCTTGAGGTTGTTGTCCAACCGGTAGGTCGTGAGGCCTAGCGCCGCCATGTCGCGTTACCCGGCGAAGCTCACCTTCGGCGCATCCTTCGTCTGCTGCCGTTCGTCCGCGTCGAGGGTGAACATCTCCGCCGGCCTGAAACCGAAAGGCCCCGCGATCAGCAGCGCGGGGAATTGCTGCGTGGCGGAGTTGTACTCGGCGGCTGCGTTGTTCATAAAGCGCCGCGCCGCCGCGATCTTGGCCTCGACATCGCTCAGCTGATCCTGCAGCGCTCGGAAATTCTCGCTGGCGCGCAGCTGCGGATAATTCTCGGCCACGGCAAACAAATTGCCCAAGGCGCCGGACAGGGCGGTTTCCGCAGCGCTCTTCTCGCCCACCGTGTTTGCCCGCATCGCGGCCGTCCGCGCCTGCGTTACCTCCGCGAACACGCTGCTTTCGTGGCTGGCATAGCCCTTCACGGTTTCCACCAGGTTGGGAATGAGGTCATGCCGCAGCTTGAGCTGCACATCGATGTCCGACGACGCCCTGGTCCAGGCCTGCCTGAGCGTTACCAGCCGGTTGAACAGGAAGATCCCGAACAGAACGAAGAGTACCGCGGCGATTCCGACGTACAGCATCTCGCAACCCCTGCCTGGCCAGAGCTTGATATAGGGTGTCGCGGGAGCGATGGCGAGGGTGGCGGGGACCGGTCTCGCCCCTGCGCGGTCGCGTGAGCCTCAGCGCCGACGAAGATTTGTCCCGGCAATGCCGCTTCGCTTCAACCGATCCCAAACCTGCAGCTGCTTGTTGAGCGCGGTCTGCAACATCGCATACGCAGCCCGCGCGTCGGGGCTCGGCTCGGCGTCGGCGCCATCGACTGCTTCTTCATCGCTCGCGAGCGCCGCCGCCAGCTGTCGCAACGAACCGGGTGGCGGCGGGCCGTCCCGGTCGGCGCGCTTGTCCCACGGAAGGGCGACACCGGACACGGCGGATATTCGGGTCATGACCTCGCGAACCTGCGGCGCAAACCTTGCCTCGTCACGCTTGCCGGCGGAGAGCTTTGCGAGAAGCGCGGTTGCATCCTTCACGGCGGCGGCAGCCTGCCGCGCCGCGGCTTGAACCTTGACGGCCAGGTCGAACTCATCAACCAGCACCGCCGGCGCGATTTTCACCCGCGGATCGGGCTCCATGACGAGCGGTTGCTCAATTGTCTTTCCGTCCGCGCGGAGTTGAACCACATATCTGCCGGGCGGTGCCCACACGCCCGTTTCTCCGGATGATTCGCTGTCTGACGACGCATTGGCGCCGCTGTAATGCAGGTCCCACACAAACCGGTGCATGCCGGGCGCGGCGATGAGAACCGGTTTCGGTGGCACCCATTCCGGAGCGTAGGTGAGCTTGGCGGCATCCGGCGCTGCCTGCTTGTCATTGCTGCGGAAGGACGCGAACTTTTTTCCCTTTGCATCGGAGATCGTGAGCGTAACCTGCCCCTTTGTGTCCGCCGGCAACAAATAGTCGAGGATCACGCCGTCCGGCGGATTTGGGGCCATCGGCTCGTCCTTCGGCATCGGCGTGCCGGTAAAGCCGGACGGACGCAGGCGTATGGCCACCGCCGGTTTGAACAGCACGACGCGACCCGCAGAGGCAACATCCATCTGCCGGAGTGCCGTGATGTCGTCCATGATCCAGAAGCCGCGGCCGTGTGTGGCGATCACCAGATCGTTGCCATGCACGTCGATGTCGCGGATCGAGGTCATGGGCAGGTTCTGTTGCAACGTCTGCCAATGCCCGCCATCTTCGAACGACACGAACATCCCGCGTTCGGTGCCAGCATAGAGCAGTCCTTTGCGAACCGAATCCTCGCGCACCACATTGACAAACGCATTGGCGGGCAGACCGCGATCGATCCGCTGCCAGCTTCGCCCGGCATCCGTCGTTCGGTAGATATAAGGTGAGTCATCGTCCAGCCTGTGCCGATCCATTGCCAGATACGCGGTGTTTCCGTCGAACGGCGACAGTTCGATTCCGCCGATCTTCGACCATGGCGTCAGGGCAACGGGCGTGACATCGGTCCAATGCCTGCCGCTGTCGGAGGTTTTCCACACCAGACCGTCATCGGTGCCGACCCAGAGCGTGGCTGCGTTCAGCGGCGACGGTGCGATGGAATAGATCACGCCGCGCGCCTTGCCGAAGTGATCGTCGTCGGCCACCGTGGCCGGATCGAGATTGGGAGGCACACCGGCATCGGCGCGCGTTAGATCGGGGCTCACAAGCTCCCAATGATTGCCCCCGTCGGAGGTGCGGTAAAGCCGCTCATCGCCAAAATACAAGGTGTCCTTGCCGACGCGCGACCATGCGAGCGGCAACGTCCATGCGGTGCGGTGTTCTCCGTTCGGCAACAGCAGCGTGGGATCGACGTGCCGTGTTTGATTGGTGCGCAAATCCAGCTTCTCGACGCGACCGCCATACACGAGATTGGGATCGTCGGGGTCCGGCGCGATCATGTCGCTTTCGCCACCGGCCGTGATCTCGTGGAATTGCTCCATCGTGATGCCATCATAGCCGGTGGTGCGACTTGGCAGTCCCACGGCGCTGGAATCCTGCTGCGCACCGTAGACCCAATACGGAAATCGATTGTCCGTGCTGACGTGATAAATCTGCGCCGTGGGCTGGTTGTACCAGCTGCTCCAGGTCTTGCCGCCGTTCAAGGTGATGATGGTGCCCTGATCGGTGCCGATGATTTGCCGGCCGGAATCCGTAGGATCGATCCACATCTCGTGGAAATCATCGCCGGTCGGATCACCCTTGAGCGCGATGAAATTCTTTCCGCCGTCGTCGGAGCGCAGAACGATGGTGTCCATGACATACACGCGATCGGCATTGTGCGGATCGATTGTGATGCCGGAAAAATACCAGCCGCGTTCCCAGATGCGCTTGTCGCCGGAAGCCTTGCTCCAATGTTCGCCGGCGTCTTCCGACACATACAGTCCGGCTTCTTCCGGCGGCCCGTCGGCGAGCACGTACACACGCGTTGGGGCTGCCGGCGACATACCGATGCCCATGCGGCCCGGATGTGAGAGGAAACCGTTGCCGACGATCTGCGTCCAGTGATCGCCACCATCATGCGAGACATAAAGTCCGCTGCCGGGACCGTTCGACGGCGGATACACGCTCCACGGTGGCCGCCTCGTCTGCCACAACGCGGCAAAGATGGTGTTCGGATCGCCGGGCTTGAACGCGAGATCGATGGCGCCGGTGTTCTCGTCCTTGAACAGCACCCGCGTCCAGTGCGCGCCGCCATCCGTCGAGCGGAACACGCCGCGCTCGGCGTTCGGGCCGTACGCATGTCCAAGCGCGGTGACGAACACGGTATTGGGGTTGGTTGGATTGACCAGAATGCGCCCGATCTGCCGCGTATCAGCCAGACCAAGAAAGCTCCAATGCTCGCCGCCGTCCGTCGTCTTATACAGACCGTTGCCATGCGCAATGTCGGAGCGCATGTCGGCTTCTCCCGTGCCGACGTAGATAGTGCTCGGATCGGAGGGCACCACGGCCACGGCTCCGATCGAGCCTTCGGGCTGGCTGTCGAAAATCGCCGACCAGGTTCGGCCGCCGTCGTTTGTCGCCCACACGCCGCCATCCACCGCGCCGAACCAGAAATGGCGGCTGTCGCCCGGCACGCCGGTGACGGTGAGCACGCGGCCGCCGCGGAACGGACCGATGAAGCGCCAGTGCAGACCCGCGTACCACGAGGGATCGACACGCGCTGGCGTCGCCGGTAGTGGGGCAGCGGCCACAATCAGGCTCGCGAACATGAGTATGGCAACGCAACGAAGCGATTTTACGCCGGACAACTTCATCAAGAACAGCACCCACTGATCACGGCAGGTCCTCACCCTCATCCAGTTTTTCCGCGGTCAGCTTGTCCTTGTCGGGAATGACAACCGGTTTTTCGCCGCTGCGCGCCAATGCGGCGTTGAGACTCGCGAGCGATCCGGATTTGGCTTCATCCCAGTCGCGCTGCACAGCCGCGAGCTTCGCGATGGCATCGTCGACGAACTGCTGCTGCACCGGAGTCGGCGCGACATCCGCCGATTCCAGTGCGCGTTCCACGCCCGACAGCACTCCAGCAACGGATTCAAATGTCGGATGGCCCTCGGCGGGTTCGGCGCGCAGCGGTTCCAGCAGCTTGCGGATGTCCTCGCGTGTTTTTGCTGCTTCGGGGAAGCGCTGATCCAGCAGCCTTCTCAGCGCGTGCTGCTCGCGGAAACCAAGCGCCGCATCCGCCAGCGCCGGCGCGATCTTCTGCGACAGCGCAAGCGAAGCCTGAAGGTCGGCAGCGGTCACCTGAGCGCGCGGGTCTTCCCTGAGAGTCAGTGGCGCGCTGTATTGTTTGCCGCCCGCCGAAAGCACGACGCGATATTGGCCGGGCAGGGCAAATGGCCCCTCCGGTTCGATCGACGTGCCGCCGCTCGGCGTTGCGGCGATGCTGTAGCCGTACTCGATCGTGTCCGGCCGCTCGTAGCGCAGATTCCACACGAAGCGATGCATGCCGGGCGTGCCGGCCAGCGCTTGCGGCGGTTTGATCCACTCCTTGGCGAAGTAGCGTTCCGCCGGTGGTTGCCGCGGAATTTCCGCGCTGGAGAACCAGCGAACCAGGTGATTGTCGGCGTCGAAGATTTCGAGTGTCACCGGGCCCTCGGCAGAGGTACCGAGCCAGTAATCGATGATCGCGCCGGCAGGCGGATTTTCGCCCGTCGGTGTTTCCGGCGGCAGCGGCGTATCCTGGTTGTTGTTGGGATGGACGCGCCAGGCTTCAGCCGGCGTGAACAGATGCGCGGCACCGAAATCGGTGCCTGCGATCTCCCGCAGAGGTTCGACATCGTCGAGCACCCAGATCGCGCGGCCTTGTGTTGCGGCGATGAGATCGTCGCCGTGGACTGTGAGATCGGTCACCCAAGCGCTCGGTAGGTCGAGCTGCAACGGCTGCCATGATCCGCCGTCATAGAACGAGACCAACATGCCATTATCGGTGCCTGCGTAGAGCAGCCCCGGCTTCACCGGATCGGCGCGCACCACGCTGACAAAATGATCGCGCGGCAGGCCGGCACTGATCTCCTGCCAACTCTTGCCGTAATCGCGCGTGACCAGAATGCGCGGCTGGAAGTCATCGATGCGATGACCGTCGATGGCGGCGTAGGCAACGCCATCCGCGAGCAGCGACACGTCGATGGTGCTGATTTTGGCCCATAGCGGCACCGATGACGGCGTCACATTCGTCCAGTGCGCGCCGCCATCACGCGTGAACTGGATCAGCCCGTCGTCCGTACCGACCCAGATCTCCTGCGCGTTGCGCGGACTCGGTGCAATGGTGGAAATCGATCCGTAGCCGCATGCTTTTGCGTCGGCGAGCGACACGTCGCCGTCGCAGTTCTTTGCATCCGGCATCTTCCCCGTGAGGTCGCCGCTGACGACGGACCAGTGCTCTCCCTGATCCTGCGTACGGAACAGCACGTTGCCGCCGAGATACAACGCCGGCGGTCCGGTGCGCGATGGCTCCAGCGGCGTGACCCACAGGTAGTGGTACTTGGTGAGTGTCGGCCGCTGCCCGTAATTGCTTTGCGGCCATGGCGTCACGTCTGCCACTTGCCCGGTGCGCGCGTTCCATTTCGTCACCCGGCCGCCGAGGCCCGAGCCATAGACGATATCGGGATCGGCCGGATCGGGCACATCGTAGTCGCGCTCCTCTCCGCCCACCGTATGCCAGTCGCGGAATGTGAGCTGCCCGTAATCGCTGCGGCTCGCGATGCCGACGGTGCCGCTGTCCTGCTGGCCCGAATAGATCCAGTAGGGAAAGCGATTGTCGGTTTCGAGGTGATAGAACTGCCCCGTCGGCTGGTTGTACCAGTTGCTCCACGTCTTGCCGCCATTGACGCTGATGACGGTGCCCTGATCGGAGCCGGTGATCATGTGATCGGGATAGAGTGGATTGATCCAGACGTCGTGGTAATCGTCGCCGCCGGGCGCGCCCTTGATGATGTCGCAGGTTTTGCCGGCGTTCACGCAGCGGCGGATCGACTGGCCCACGGTGTAGATGACATCCGGGTTATCCGGCGCCACGGTCAGGCGGCTGAAGTACCAGTTGGCAACCGCCTTTAGCGGACTCACATGAACCCAGTGCGCCCCGCCATCGTCGGAGCGATACAGTCCGCCGGCATCTTTGGAATCGATGCTGGCGTAGATGCGCGTTGCCTTGCCGAAATGCGTGACGGCAAGGCCGATTCTGCCGACGGGAATTGACGGCCAGCCGCCGCCGGCGAGCTTGCGCCAGGTCTTGCCTTCATCGATGGATTTGTAGATGGCGCTGCCCGGGCCGACGGCCGGGGTGAAATAGCTGAGCCACGGATATTGCCGCCCTTCCCACGCTGCCGCGAACATCACGTTCGGCTGTTTGGGATCGCTGGCGAGATCGGCGACACCTGTCCAGTTATCGATCTGAAGAACGTGCGACCATGTCTTGCCGCCATCCGCCGAACGATAAAGGCCGCGATCCGGGCTTGCCCCGAAGAAATGGCCCTGCGCCGCGACCAGCACGACGTTCGGATTTTTCGGATCGACCCAGATGCGGCCGATGTAGCGCGTGTCCGCAAGACCAAGCGACTGCCAATGCGCGCCGCCATCGGTGGATTTGAACACGCCAAGACCGGCGGCGACATCGTAGCGTGGCTCCGGCTGGCCCGTGCCGATGTAGATGATTTTCGGGTTCGATGGCGCAATCGCCAGCGCGCCGATCGAGGCGGCGGGGCCGTTCTGGAACAGCGGAGCCCACGTGCGGCCGGCGTCATCGGTTTTCCACACACCGCCGCCGGCGGCACCGAAATAGAAGGTGTTCGGCTGGCTCGGCACGCCTTCGACCATCGTCGCCCAGCCGGCGCGAAACGGCCCGACCTGCCGCCAGTGCAATTCGCGATAAAGATCAGCAGCCGCCGGTCTGGTTTGCGGAATTGCCGTTGTCGTTGTCGCGGCGGCTGCCACAAGTCCGAGTGCCAGCACCGCACTGTGCACAGTTGCACGTTTCAAATTGTCGAGAATGATCTCACTCCGCAGCGTAGCTAAGCTTCAAGAAAAAAGTTCGGCCGGCGCCAGGTGCCGCGCCGCCGCCGGTGCCGGTTGCGTCGACGTAGTAGCGTTGATCGAACAGGTTGGACAATCCTGCCTGCAGTCGCCATTGCCGATACGGAACTGCCAGCACAAGATTGCACACGGGTTCGCCGGGAAGAAGGCGCGTGTTCGCCGCATCGGCATATTCGTGATTGCGGTATTGTACGCCGGCCGAGAGCGTCGGGCTGCTGCCCGCCAGGCTCACCGGCAGAAGGTAGCTCGCCCACGCATTGGCAAGCAGTGACGGCACGCTCGGCACCGCGCGGCCGACGTTCGTCGGCGTCTGCGGGTAGCTGGTGATGACGGGCGATTGCACGGCAAAATTCGCCATCAGGCTGAGGCTGTGTGTCGGCTGAACATTCACGTCGGTTTCCCAACCCCGCACGCGATAAGAGAAGGACTGCGGAATGTCGATATTACCCGCGCCGTTTGGGTTCGGCTCAATCACTACCGTGAACACATTGTCGCGCGTCACGTGGTACACCGACGTCGAAGCCGTCAGCCAATTCTGCTGAAAGCGCAATCCGAGTTCGCCCTCGACGCCGGATTCCGGCATTTGGCCCACGCTCTCCGGTTCTTCGGTGTTGAAGATCGGATAGGCGGAGCTGGAATAGCCGCCGAAGGCCGAGAAACTCGGCGTGAAGAAATACACAATGCCTTCATCCCACGACAGGGGAGCATCCGATCGCCGCTCCGGCGAACCGGGCAGCAATGGACATTCGGTCGGCTGCGGCGGCACGCACGGTACTTCCTGTCCGCCATTGGCGGGAATGTCGGCGCGGGCCGCCGCTTCGGTGTTGAACCAGTCCTTGCGGACGGACAGCCGCAGCTTCAGCGCATTGGTGACGTCGATCTGATCAATCGCGTAGACGCCGTAGAACTGCGCCAGCAATCTTGCGTCGGCGCAGTTGTGGCCCGCGTCGCACTGGAAATTGAGCGATGACAGCGAACCGTCCGCGACCACGGGATCGAAAATGTTCCCGACATTCGGCAGGTCGGCGGTTTCGCGCACCGTTCCGACGTTGATCGCGCGCGCCTCGAAGCCAGTGACGAGGGTGTGCTTGATGCTGCCGGTCGTGAAGGACCATGTCGGCTCCGCCTGGAACATGAGATCGTTGACGTTGTCCGTCTGCCGGCGAAGCTGGCGCCGCGTCAGTGCGTAGTCGTCGCCGATCAACGTGACGGAGCCGCCGGCGTTGCGCGCCAGATTCACATCGCGGCCCGTCCACGAGGCGCGCAAATTGACCAGCAACGAGTCATCCACTTTCCACGCATCGGTCAGGAACACGCGGCTGATCTGCTGATCGGCGAACGCGAACGGCGTGTAATAGGTGAAGTCGCTGGATACATCGAGCGGCTGACCGGCTCCCTTCGGCGGCGAGAACGGGATGCCCGCTGCGTCCGGCAGGTCCTGGAGGTTGTGGTATTCGGCACGAAACTCGATGTCGTGATTTCCCGGATGCCAGCTCAGCGATCCCAGGACTTCACCGGTCTGGCTGCTCAGATCGCGAAACCCGTTCGAATGTTCGAAAGAGCCATCGATGCGGCCATCCACGCCGTCCACTCCGGTGGGTCCGGTGAAGGCCAGGTCCGTCGTCGTCGTGGCAAAGCTGCCGAATTGTTCGCTTGCCCAAGCCCCGAACGTATCGCTGGGGCGGTAGTGCACGAGGTTGATGGTGCCGCCCTGCTCCGTGCTGCCATAGAGCGCCGAGCCCGGCCCTTTGAGGACTTCCACGCGCTCCACGCCGGTGAGCGTATGGACCATGCCGGTCAGGTCCGAGGTGCCCTCGGGCAAGCCGTCATTCAGGAAAGATGCGTTGAGCCCACGGATAGTGAAGCGGTCGAAAAAGCCGAAGTTGAACTGGCCACCCTGAGATACGCCGCTCACGTCGGGCAGGGTCTGCGCCAGCGTCGTGGCACCCTGAGCGGTGAAGAGCGTGTCGGGGACGATCTGGATGCTGCGCGGCACATCGGCAATCGGTGTGCCGGTCTTGTCGATTTCACCAACCTTTTCCAGCGGCAGGGTTTTGCCGGTGACGACGACCGTCTCCACTTCCTGCGCACGCACCGCCGGAGCCAGGAACAGAACTCCGGCGCCGCAAAGCGCGGCCAAATGCAATCTCGTCAGCATTCCTGGAGACAGATCTTAACCACCAGCCGCCTTCGCATGCTCCCGGAACGCCGCCAGCTGCGTCTTCTTCAGATTGTCCCAGGCGGCAAGTTCGGTTTGCAGCTTGGAATGAAAGTCTGCGTAGGTTTGCAGTTCCTCCGCGTTGGGAGCTGTGTCGGAATCGTCCAGCAGGCTGGCGAAGCTGTAGATTTGTTCGTTCAGCATACCGGGATAATTGAGGTTCGCTTCCGAGCCCTTGATGTTGACCTGCATCAGCGCCCCCTGGATCTGTTGCGCCTGCTTCAGGACCGCACCGCCCTGTTGTGAAATCGCAGCCGCATTCTGTTTGCCGGATGCGTTCTTCAGATCCGCATTCACTTCCTTGATGCTCGCATTGATGTCGTTCACCGCACGGTGCAGCGCGTCCTGATCGTGATAGGCCTGCATCGACAGCGTGAACTTCTGCTGTAGCCCGGTGAGCGGGCCTTTGTCGCGCGGATCGGCGAGCAGGGTTAGCGGAGCAGTTTGCGTCTTGCCGTTGTAGGTGACCTTGATCGTGTACTTGCCCGGCATCACGAGCGGCCCGCGCGGCGGCAGACCGGCGTAGAACGCGCCCGGGATCGACGTCGGATCGTCGTACCGCATATCCCACACGTACCGGTTCATGCCGTTGTTCGACGGCAAGGTTTCGGTGGGATGCACCTGATCGGGCCATTCCGGCGGCTGTTCCGCCTTGTTCGACTTGACGCTCGACAGATGCCGCACCACAGCGCCTGTGCTGTCGGCAATCTCCATGCTGATCGGGCCGGACGCCTTCGCCGGCAGGTAATAGTCGATGATCACGCCTGCCGGCGGATTCTGGCCCACGGGCGGCCGGGCGTCGACCTCGTCCGGATAATGCAGCCGATAGGCCGTCTCCGGCGTGTACAGGAACAGGTCGGAAGCGGCAGAGGCTTCCGCCACCTGCCGCAGCGGCGTGATGTCGTCGAGGATCCAGAACGAGCGGCCGTGCGTGGCCACCACCACATCGTCGCCTTTGACCACGAGATCATGCACCGGCGAGCGCGGCAGATTGACTTGCAGCGACTGCCAGTGCGCGCCATCGTCGAACGACACGAACACGCCGGTCTCCGTGGCTGCGAACAACAGCCCGCGCTGCACCGTGTCCTCGCGCACTGCATGAACCCAGGAGCCATCGGGCAGGCCGGAATCGATGCGGGTCCACGTCTTGCCGGCATCGCTGGTCTTGAACACGTAAGGCTTGGTGTCGTCGAGCTTGTGGCGATCCACCGCGACATAGGCCGTGTTCGGATCGTAGCGCGACGCTTCGATCATGGCGACCGTTCCCCACTGCGGCAGGTCTTTTGGCGTGACGTTCGACCAGCTGCCGCCACCATTGGTGGTGAGCTGCACCAGGCCATCGTCCGTGCCGACCCAGATCATCCCCTTCTTCAGCGGCGATTCCACGATGGCGAAGATCGTGTCGTAATATTCGACGCTGGTGATGTCCTTGGTGATCGGACCACCGGAGGCCTGCTGTTTCGATTTGTCGTTGCGGGTGAGATCGCCGCTAATCGATGTCCAGCTGTCGCCGTCGTTCGTCGTCTTGTAGAGCCGCTCCATGCCGTAATAGAGCGTGTCCGCATTGAACGGCGACATCGCCAGCGGCGATGTCCAGTTGAACCGGTGCTCGAGGTCTTTCGCGGCGTGGCCGGACGCATCGACTGGCCAGACGGAGATCACCCGCAGCTGCTCGTTGTGCTTGTTGAAGCGGCCGATGAAATTCTCGCTGGTGCCATAGACGATATACGCGTCGCGCGGATCGGCGATGATGAATCCGCATTCGCCGGGGAAGACGTCGTACCAGTCCTTCTCGTTGATGGCGCCTTCATCGTCCATGCTGGCGATGCCGACGCTACTGTTATCCTGCTGCGCGCCATAGACGTAGTAGGGGAAACGATTGTCCACCGACACGTGATAAAACTGCGCCGTCGGCTGATTGTCTTCGGTGGTCCAGTTCTTGCCGCCGTCGAAAGAAATCGACGCGCCGCCGTCGCTCGCATCCATGATCCGGTTGGTGCTCGTGGGATCGATCCAGACGCCGTGATGGTCGCCATGGCGCGCCGGCAGCAGGTTGAATGTCTTGCCGCCGTCGGTTGAGCGGAAGAAGCCGGTATTCTCGGCATACACCGTATCGGCCCGCTTGGGATCGGCCAGAATCGTCGAGAAATACCAGGCGCGCTGGCTAAGCCGGCCATCGCTGCTGATGCGTCGCCAGTGCGAGCCGCCATCGTCGGAGCGATAGAGGCCGCCATCCTTGGCTTCGATCATCGCGTAAACGCGTTTGGAATCCGCGCCGGACACCGAAACATGAATGCGGCCGAGGAGCCCGGTCGGCAGGCCGTTGCCCTTCAGCTGTGTCCAGGTCGCGCCACCATCGGTGGAGCGATAGAGGCCGCTGCCCGGTCCGCCGCTGGAGAAATTCCACGGCAGCCGGCGTGCCTGCCACAGCGCGGCATACACGACGCTGGCATTGTGCGGATCGAATTCGACGTCGATGGCGCCGGTGTTGTAGTCCTTGAACAGAACCTTTTTCCAGATCTTGCCGCCATCGGTGGTGCGGAACACGCCGCGATCCGCATTGGGCCCGAAGGCATGGCCGAGTGCCGCGACCAGCACGACGTTCGGATCGTGCGGATCGACGATGACTGAGCCGATCTGGCGCGAATCCTTGAGCCCGATGTTTGCCCAGGTCTTACCGCCGTCCATCGACTTGTACACGCCGTCGCCGATCGTCATGTCGCCGCGCGGGGCGGCCTCGCCCGTCCCCACATAGATGATGTTGCGGTTGGATGGAGCGATGGCAATCGCGCCGACAGACGAGATCGGCGTCTTGTCCGTCAACGGCTGCCAGGTTGCGCCGCCATCTGTGGTCCTCCAAACGCCGCCCGCGACCGCGCCGAAATAGAATGTGGACGGGTCTCCCGGAACGCCGGCAACGGCCAGCGCGCGGCCGCCGCGATAGGGTCCGATCCCCCGCCACTGCAGCGCCTGAAAATAGCTGTTGGCGATCGGGTACGTGGCGCGGGGGCCGGGATGCGACGCCGTTTGCGCCAGCGGCTTTCCCTTCGGCGGCAGCTCCGCCTTGCTAGGCGGTGTCGGCCCCGCGGCCTGGGCAACAACGATTGCCCCGAGCGCCGATGCAACCGCGAAGGCCGCAACTGCCGGCCGCAACAGACGAAATGCCATGTGAAATCCCCCAGTGTGCAGACAAAATCAGGCGCGCCACCCTGCCTGTTCCTAAACCACTTTCCGCCGCTTAAAAAGGCAATTGACGTGCCCTGACGCATCAACTGATCGTTTGGCGGCGCGGCGCTTCGTATCACCGCGCAGATATATGGACGTCTCTCGGTCGTGTGGTTGGGGGGCGCGCGGCGCCGAGCGGCGGAACACGTGGGGCCGGCCCCCCAGGGCCGGGCCATTTCAGAGCCCCCAAGCCTTGTGGGGCTCATGTTGCCAAACACCTGATCGTGATTGTTGAACCCGCTTCCGCAGACACCCTCCCCCTGCGATTGCCGAAATCCCATTCTTCCTTTTGCGCGGGCGCCGGCCCGGAGTTGTTTTCGATTTTCCGCGACAGCGCATGCACTGTGCGCCGTGATCGCAAACACCGCTGTCAAAGAGCGACGGGACAATATCCCGCACCGAACCACTTATCGCAACGCTCCTGACATCGTTGTGTCAGGAGTGTGCGCGTCCATGAAAACAGCCGCACGAGGTGTTGCCGAGCGCGAGATTGGGATCGTTGTCCTGCCCCGCGGTCAGCTGGTCGTCACCCTGGATGCCGTTGGCGTCGGCGATCAGGTACCAGAAATT